>VXNK01000045.1:33420-58699 GCA_009840595.1 Rhodospirillaceae bacterium
ACCCACCGGGCGCCCGGGGCCCGGGTCCCGTCCGTTAAACCCCCACCCCACACCCCGTGGCGCCCCCGGCGGCGCCGCCCGCGGGCGCGCGCGCCGGCCGGCGCGGGCGCGCGCCGACAGAGCCGGCCCTTCGGGTCCGCCCACCAGCCGCTGCCGCAGGCGGACCCGACGGAAGCGCCGGTCCCGGTTCGACGGATCGTCGATCCAGGCGACGTTCCGGGCTTCCAGGGTTGCCGTGAGCCGGCCGCGCGGCACCCCGAGCAGGGGCCGCACGATCCGGCAGGACGGCAGCTCGCGCACGGCGGCCATGCCGGCCAGTCCCTGCAGGCCCGTGCTGCGCGTCAGGCCGGCGAGCAGCGTTTCGGCCTGATCGTCGCGATGATGCGCGACCAGAAGGTGCAGCACGCCGGCGCTGCGGCACCAATTTTCCATCAGCGCGTACCGGGCGGCGCGCGCCCAGGCCTGGAGGTTCTTCCGCGGCCGGCCCGATGCTTCGAGGATGACGGCGGCGATGCCCGACCGGCCGAGCGTTTCCCTCGTCCGGGCCGCTTCGCCGGCAGAGCCGCTTCGCAGACCGTGATCGACGATCAGGCCGGTGACATGTCCGTTGCGGCCGGCGGCCCAATCGTGCGCCAGAAGGCCGAGGGCGAGGCTGTCGCGGCCGCCGGAGACGGCAACGGCGAGGTGCGGGGCGGGTTCGAAGGGGCCCAGCCGGCCGATCAGGCGGGAAAATTCCGCCGCCCCGACCGGATCAGGAACCGAATCAGGAACCGGATCAGGGATCGGGCCGGGGACCGGGTCAGGCCCGGCAGCCAAGTCTCTTGCGTTCCCGGGCGGCCTTGCGCTTGACGTAGCCCGGCGCGGACGGATAGCGGCGCTTCAGTTCGGCCCAGCTCGCACAGGCTTCCTTGTTCTTCTTGAGATGCGCCATGGACATCCCAAGCTTCAGCAGATTGTCCGGCGCCTTGGGGTGTTTTGGAAACTTCTTGAAGCCGTCGGCGAAGCGGATGGCCGCCAGCCGGTATTGCTGTTGCGCGTAATGGGTCTCGCCCAGCCAGTAATAGGCATTGCCGGCAAACCGGCCATCCGGATGGCTCTCCAGGAATTCCCGGAAAGCCGCCGCCGCCTCGTCATAGCGTGCCTGCCGCAACTGGCCGATGGCAAAGCGGTACTGCTCCTTTTCCGTGCCGGGCGGCAGAACGGACGACCCCGGCGCTGCCGCCTTCTGCCGGCCGCTCTCCTGTCCGGCGCTTTGCCGTTCGGCCTTCGCTTCGGCGTCCGTTTCTGTATCCGTTTCGGTATCGGTCCGGGGCGCTCGTTCCGCTCGTCCCGCGCCGCCCTTGATACCGGCGCGCTTTTCCAGCAGACCGAGGCGATATTCGGCATCCGCCTCGAACGCCTTGCGTTCCTTCTCCAGGGACTCGAAGCGATAGATCAGATCCTCGACCTTGCCGGTCAGGTTCTGGATCGCCCGTTCCATCTGGTTCAAACGGTTCTGGAACCGGGTCGCCAGCGACGACGGGACATCCGGGTCGCCGCCCTTCAGCGCATTGAAGTTCCGCTCCAGACGGCGGAGCCGGAAGCGCAGATCGTCGATATCGGCGTTCGACAACTGGGCGGTCGATACCCGGGCGTCCGATACCTGGGCGTTCGCCCCCGGCAGCGCCGATCCCGCCGCTACGCAGAAGCCCAGCAGCAGGGCGACGACCGGACCTTGCCCGGTCAGGGGTACGCTCGCTGCCACGGCCCTGTCCCGCTCCGGCTGCCGGGCGGGGAGACTACGCTCCGCCTGTGCTCGGCCGGGCGACGCCACGCCGGTTCTGCCGGTACGAATCGTCGTCGTCGCCCGCAACGGCGGGGCGTTCCTTGCCGTAGGAGACGGTGCGGATCCGCCGGGCATTCACGCCGAGGGCGATCAGCATGTCGCGGATCGCGGTCGCGCGCTTGGCACCCAGGCCCAGATTGTACTCCCGCGTGCCGCGCTCGTCGGCGTGTCCTTCGACCAGGACGGTGGCGTCGCGGTGGGCGCGCATCCATTCCGACCAGGCCCGGATCGTGGCCTGGGCATCCTTGTCGAGATCGAAGCGATCATAGGCAAAAAACACCCGGTCGCTGTAACCGTTGCGCGAGGGCGCGGTATATTCCTGCCAGCTCTTTCCCGGCCCTGGCTTCGCCAGTTCCGATTGCGTCACCCGGGTATTGGCGCCGCCGTCCTTGGGGGGCTTCGTACTGCAACCGACCGACGCGAGGGCAATCGCCAACACGGCCAATGCATGCTTGAGTTTCATGACGTGATGTCCTCGACCAATCGCGATCTTCGTCCGGCCCGCCGGCTCCCGATCGATTCGTTGCGAACCTTTCTAAGGTTCAACGCACAACTTGCAAACCATCTTGGGCGCGAATGTGGAGCAAATGCGGTAAAATGTTGGTCGGCGCCGGGCAAGACTAGTCTTCCAGCAGCGGCGACCATGCCGGGTCCGAGGCGTCTTCGGGCGTGGACATCGGCCGCTCGTTCCGGCCGGTCAGATCTATCGAATAGAGCTGCGCCGTGCCGCCGCGCGGTTTCTTGTAGTACATCAGCACCCGTCCGTTCGGCGCCCATGTCGGACCCTCCGCCAGATAGCCCTGGGCCAGGATGCGCTCCCCTTCGCCGTTGGGTTGCATGACGCCGATGAAGAAGGCGCCCGCCTCGAGTTTGGTGAAGGCGATGAGGTCGCCCCGCGGCGACCAGACCGGCGTCGCATAGCGACCCGGCCGGTTGCTGATCCGGCGTACCCCGCTGCCGTCGGCGTTCATGACGTAGATTTTCTGCCGCCCGCTGCGGTCGGAATCGAACACAATCCTCGAACCGTCCGGCGCGTAGGACGGCGAGGTGTCGATGGCCGGGTGCCGCGTCAGCCGCTCGGTGGCGCGGGTCCGCAGGTCCATCGCATAAATTTCCGAATTGCCGTCGCGCGCCAGGGACATGACGATTCTGTTGCCGTCGGGCGAGAAGCGCGGCGCGAAGGTCATGCCCTCGAATTCGCCGACGATTTCGCGCTGGCCGGAATCGATGTCGAGGATGTAGACGCGCGGCTGTTCGCCGACGAATTCGAGATAGGTGATTTCCTGGGCCGAGGGCGAGAAACGCGGCGTCATCACCAGGTTCTTGCCGTTGGTCAGAAACCGGTGGTTGGCGCCGTCCTGGTCCATGATCGCGAGGCGTTTGACACGTTTCAGCACCGGTCCGGATTCGGCGACATAGACGACCCGCGTATCGAAATAGCCGCTTTCGCCGGTCAGGCGCCGGTAGATGGCGTCGGACATCTTGTGCGCGAGGCGGCGCCAGTTGGCTCTCCCGGTTTCCAGCCTGCGGCCGACCAGCTGGCGTCCGGTGGCGACGTCCCAGAGCCGGAATTCGATGCGGATGTCGCCGTTGGTCCGGTGAAAGACCCGGCCGGTGATCAGCGCCTCGGCGCCGATGCCCTTCCAGTCGTTGAAGCGCGGCGCCAGCACCTCGGACCCGTCGCGCTGGACGAACGCGCTCGGGTCGATCGCACGAAACAGGCCCGACCCCTCGAGATTTGCGGTCACGACGCCGGCAATCCGGCCGGCGGTGGACCGTTCGTCGTCGTTGGACGCCTGCGGTGCCACGATGGCGATCGGCAGCGGCTCGAAGTTCGGATCGTCGATCCGGATGGTCAGTTGCGCGGCGGCCGTCGCGGGTACGGCGAAGGCGAGCAGGCCCGCCATGAACAGCCGGCGGCACAAACGGGATACGGGCGCGGGAAGCGGCATGGTTACTCCGAACTCAGTTTGGACGGATCGAAGTCGATGGTCAGCACTTTCCATTGGTCGAATTTTTCCGGCGGCAGCTTCAGCGGGCTGCATCTGGGATTATTGACCGCGCGAATGCCGGCGTCGGCGGCAGCGCGCAGCTTCGCATTGCGTGAAGTGTCCGCACCGTCCAGTATCTTTGCATCGCGCACCGAGCCGTCGCGGTTAAGCCATATCGTGATCCGGACGCGCAGCGCGCCGGCATTCTGCGCGCCCGCCGGAAAATTCCAGCACGGCTGAATCTGCCGCCGGACCGCCTGGATTTCCGACAGGGTCAGCCGCAGGCCGCGCGCCGCCGTCTTGACGCCTGCCGGCGTCCGGGCGGCGGTCCGGTCGCGGTCTGACTGTTGCGATTGCTTCAGCTTGCCGACGGTCTTGAACACCGAGTCGAGCGGGTCCTTCCTGGCCGGAGGTTTCTTGACGGCCTTTGGCGGCTGTTTTTTCGCAGTATTTTTCGGCGGTTTCACCGATTCTTCTGTAGATTTGTGGCCCTTAGCTGACTGTGCGAATATGAGCGACGCCATCAAGGCCCCGGTAAGCCACTGATCGACTTCGGCGCGTGTAGCCTTACCGTCGGCGTTTCGGTCCATCTTGATGAAGCATGCCGCCATCTTCAGTTGACCAGCCCACCGCTTATTGTCAGCTATTCTCACCTCTTCCAGCGTTAGTTTTCCGTTTTCGTCAGCGTCAAGTTTCTCGAAAAAAAGCTCAGTGAGTTTAAAGCTAAGACCCGGAATCAAAGTCCCAGCAAATGCTGCCGCGACAGGTGGCATAGGCTTTGTAAACTTACTTAAATCGCAGTCGCTCGCTTGAGTAGGGCCGTTAGCTCCTATGAGCATGGCAAGCACGAGTAAAATGTACCTCATAGCCCTCTCTCGCAGTATCTTGAGGACCAACTTTATATCTGTAGACATTCTTATGTCGACCTCATCCATCGTAGATCTGTTGGCCACGAAATCCCTTCCGTTATCCGCTTTTCAGTTTCGACGGATCGAAGTCGATGGTCAGCACTTTCCATTGGTCGAATTTTTCCGGCGGCAGCTTCAGCGGGCTGCATCTGGGATTATTGACCGCGCGAATGCCGGCGTCGGCGGCAGCGCGCAGCTTCGCATTGCGTGAAGTGTCCGCACCGTCCAGTATCTTTGCATCGCGCACCGAGCCGTCGCGGTTAAGCCATATCGTGATCCGGACGCGCAGCGCGCCGGCATTCTGCGCGCCCGCCGGAAAATTCCAGCACGGCTGAATCTGCCGCCGGACCGCCTGGATTTCCGACAGGGTCAGCCGCAGGCCGCGCGCCGCCGTCTTGACGCCTGCCGGCGTCCGGGCGGCGGTCCGGTCGCGGTCTGACTGTTGCGATTGCTTCAGCTTGCCGACGGTCTTGAACACCGAGTCGAGCGGGTCCTTCCTGGCCGGAGGTTTCTTGACGGCCTTCGGCGGCTGTTTCGCCTTTCTCTCGGGGCGCGGCTGCGCCGGCGGGCGCGGCCGCGGCAGGGCGGCGACCTGGCGTTCGACCTTCGGCTCGGCTTTCCTTGCCGTCTCCGGCGGTTTGGGTTCCGGTTTCTTCTTCGGCTTCGCGACTTTCGCTTCGGGCTTCGCCGGCTTTTTCGGCGCGGCCTTCTTTGCCTTTTCCCTTGGTTCGGGGTCCGGTTGTTTCTTGGGCCTGGCGGGCGGCGGCGCGGGTTTCTTCAGCGCGGCGGTCTTCTTCTCGGGCTTCTTCCCGGGTTTCGGAGCCGGCTTGGCGATGCGCGTTTCCGGCTTCGCAACCACCTTCTTCTCCGGCTTCGCAACAGGCTTGGGCGCCGGTTTGGGCGCCGGGGGATCGGGCTTTTTGGCGCTCGCCTGTTTCTTCGGTTTGTCGGTCCGGCGCTGCAAGGCGCGCGGATCGATTTCGGCGCGCTTCGGCGGCGCGGCCTTCGGCTTCGGTGCCGGTTCGGCTTTTTTCGCAGGTTTCGGCGGCGGCGCCGGCGCAGCTTCGGGTTTGGCGACGGCGGCTTTCTTCGGGGGCTCCGGTTTCGGCGGCGCCTTCGGTTTGGCGGTCGCGGTCTTTTCCGGCGGCTTCGGCTTCGGCTGCGGTTTCGGTTCCGCAACCTTGGGCGGCTCGACTTCGGCCGGCTTCGGCTTGACCGGTTCCGGCTTCTCCGGCGGTTTCCCGGCGCGCCGGTCGCGGGCGACCGGCTTCTCGGTCGTTTCGCGCTCGGCGTCCGGCTTGCGCTCGGTCCTTGGTTTCGGTTTTTCGCCCTTGCTTGCCTGCGTAATGTCGGACAGGCGAACGATATCCACCTCGAAGTTGCGCGCCGCCTGGGCCGGCGGTTTCGCGAGCCAGGGCAAGCCGAGCGCCGCGGCCAGCAGGACCAGCGTATGCAGGGCGACCGAGATGAGGATGCCGCGCATGGCGCCCGCCTGCCGCCTAGTCGCTGCCGTCTTCGGCGATCAGCCCGACTTTCGGGAAGCCGGCGGTCGAAATCGAACTCATGACCTGCATCACCCGTCCGTAGGGCACCGTCTTGTCGCCCCGCACGAAGATCCGCGGATTGTCGCGCACCAGCGCTATCGCCTTGAGCCGCGCGATCAGGGTTGCCGTATCCATCTGCGTTTCCTGCAGGAAGACCGTGCCGTCGGCACGGACGCTGACGATCAGCGGCTTGTCGGGTTTGCCGACGGCGGCGGCTTTGGCCTTGGGCAGATCGACCGGGACGGCGACGGTCAGCAGGGGCGCCGTCACCATGAAGATGACCAGCAGCACCAGCATCACGTCCACGAAAGGCGTCACGTTGATCTCGGACATCGGCTGATAGCTGCGGCGTCCGCGGCCGCGCCGGAGCGGTACGGCGGCCATCGTCAGTCTCCGCTGTTGTCGAGTTCGCGCGACACGATCGCGCTGAACTCGCCCGAAAAGCCCTCCAGCCGGTGGGCGTAGCGGTCGAGGTCCCCCGACAGCTTGTTGTAGGCCACGACCGCCGGGATCGCCGCCAACAGGCCGAGCGCGGTTGCGAACAGGGCCTCGGCAATGCCCGGCGCCACCGTCGCCAGGTTGGTGTTCTTCTGGATCGCGATATCCTGGAACGCGCGCATGATGCCCCAGACGGTGCCGAACAGGCCGACGAAGGGCGCCGTGGCCCCGATCGACGCCAGCGAACCGAGGAAGCGTTCCGACCGGCTCATTTCCCGGGTCAGCGTGACATGCATCACCCGGTCGATCCGGTCTCCCAGGCTTCCGCGCAACGACCGCTGCCCGGACTCGTCGCCGACCGAGCGTTTCCACTCCCGCATGGCGGCAGCGAAAATGGCGGACATCGGATTGTCGGGGCTCTCTCCGACATCGGCGTACAACTCCTCGACCGAGCCGCCGGCCCAGAAACGGTTCTCGAAGCGGGTCGCCCGGCCGTTGATCCGGTGCAGCAGCATCAGCTTCTCGAAGATGACCGCCCAGGACCAGATCGAGGCGAAGACCAGGAGCGCGATGACGCCCTTGACGATCCAGTCGGCCCGTTCGATCACGGCCAGGACCGAGAAATCGTCGGTTCGCGGGGCATCGCCGCCGAGGCCGGTGTCCACGACCGTGCGGTCCTGCCCGGATTTTGCAGCGTCGTTCTGCGCCGGGCCGGCATCGGATCCGGTGGCCTGGGCCAACTCGACGCCTCCGGAACCATCGGGCGCCGGCGCCGCCAGGGCGGCTTGCACCGGATCGAGAATTGTCGCCAGATCGGTAATAATCGAAAGGTCCATGACGGCTCGTCACACGGGCTCGGCTGAGGGGTCAACGCCATAACTGTGGCAATCCCGCGGCGCAGCCGTGCGTCGCGGCGTGCTGCCGCAGCCGGCCTCGCCGGTCTCCGCTTCGTCCGCTTCCGGCTCGTCCGGCGGCACGATGCGGGGCGCCAGCGTATCGCGGATGTCCTTCGGGATGCGCGTCGGCCGGCCTTCCCGGTTCATCACCGCGATTCGAAACCGCAGGTCGCACAACAGGCGTTCGCCCCGGTATATCCGCTGGCTCAGGCGCATGCTGGCGCCCAGCACCTCGTTTACGGTGCTGCGGATTTCGAGGATGTCGTCGAGGCGCGCCGGCGCCAGATATTCGGCCCGGCACGACCGCACCGTAAAGCCGATGCCCCGCTCGCGCAGCAGGTCGAATTGCTGCCGGCCGGTCTGGCGCAGCAGTTCGGTCCGGGCCCGCTCGGCAAATTTGAGGTAATTGGCGTAATAGACGATGCCACCGGCGTCCGTGTCCTCATAGTAGACCCGGACCGGGAAAACGTGGACCGGTTCCACGCCCGCGGCGGGTCCGGCGGCTGGGCTGCCGGCGGGCTGCCGGTCCGGGGTTCCGCCGCTGTCAGTCATCCTGCCCGCCCGCCAGAAGCTCGAACTGGCCCGGCACCGTCGGGGGTGGCGTCAGGCCCAGGGCCTTCCAGCCGTCCGCCGCCAGCATCCGGCCGCGCGGCGTCCGCTGGACCAGGCCCTCGCGGACCAGATAGGGCTCGATGACATCCTCGATGGCGTCGCGCTGTTCGGAGAGCACGGCAGCGATCGTCTCGACGCCGACCGGCCCGCCGCCGTATTTCTCGGCGATGCAGGCCAGGTAGCGATGATCCATGCGGTCGAGGCCGGCCTCGTCGACATCGAGCCGTTTCAGCGCCGCATCGGCCTCCGCGGCGCCGACTTCGGTTGCGCCGTCAACCGCCGCGAAATCCCGGACCCGGCGCAACAGCCGCGAGGCGATCCGCGGCGTACCGCGCGAACGGGCCGCGATTTCCTGCGCCCCGCCCGGCGACAGCCGCATGTTCAGCAGCGCGGCGGCCCGCGCCACGATCACGGCCAGATCGTCGACATCGTAGAAATCCAGCCGCAGCGGAATGCCGAACCGTTCGCGCAATGGCGTGGTCAGCAGGCCGGCCCGGGTCGTGGCCCCGACCAGGGTGAAGCGCGGCAGGTCGATCCGCACCGAGCGGGCGGCCGGCCCCTCGCCGATCACCAGGTCGAGCTGGTAGTCCTCCATGGCCGGATAGAGCAGTTCCTCGACTGCCGGATTGAGGCGGTGGATCTCATCGATAAACAGCACTTCCCGGGGCTGCAGGTTGGTCAGGATCGCCGCCAGGTCGCCGGCGCGGGCGATCACCGGGCCGGACGTGCCGCGAAACCCGACGCCCAGTTCCCGCGCCACGATATGCGAAAGCGTGGTCTTGCCGAGGCCGGGCGGCCCGTGAAACAGGACATGGTCCATGGCTTCCCGCCGGGCGCGCGCCGCCTCGACGAATATGCGCAAGTTGGCGCGCATGTCCCGCTGGCCGACGAAATCCTCGAGCCGCACCGGCCGGAGGGACGGGTCGTCGCCTTCGACCGCCGACGGATCGCCGGAGACCATGCGGGTGTCCTGTTCGCTCGCCATCGTCCAACGCCTATCCGGACAGGTCCTTGAGCGCCAGCGGGATCAGTTGCTCGACCGTCGCGTCCTCGCCCGCAGCGCCGGCGGCCCGGTTCACCGCGGCGAAGGCCTCGCTGCGGCCGTAGCTCAGATTGACCAGAGCGGAGATCGCCTCGGCAGTTGCGCCCTGCGGCGCGCCGGTTCCGGCCGCCAGCCGGCCGCCCGCGATGTCGCCGGCCAGCGGGTCGCCGCCGATGACTCCCGCCTTGTCCCTGAGCTCGTTCAGGATACGCGCCGCCAGCTTGGGGCCGATGCCTTCGGCCTGGGCGATGGCGGCCCGGTCCTGCGCCGCGATCGCCGTCGCCAGCGCATCCGGCGTCAGGACCGACAGCAGCGCCAGCGCAACCCGCGCGCCCACGCCCTGTACGGTCGTGAGCAGCCGGAACCAGTCCCGCTCCTGCCGGTCGGCGAAGCCGTAGAGGTGGATATGGTCTTCGCGGACGTGGGTTTCGATCATCAGACGGACCGACGATCCGGCCGGCGGCAGCGCATCCAACGTGCGGGCCGAGGCGAAGACCAGATAGCCGACGCCGCCGACATCGATGATCGCCTCGTCCTTGCCGGCATGATCGACCAGACCGGTCAGCGAGCCGATCATGGCGCCGCCGCTTCCCGCGCCCGCCAGGACGCCTGCGTCGCCGCGTGATGGGCGTGGCAGATGGCGACGGCGAGGGCGTCGGCCGCGTCGGCGGACTGCGGTCCGGCGGACGGCAGCAGCATCCCCACCATGGCCTGGACCTGCGCCTTGTCCGCATGGCCGACGCCGACGACGGATTTCTTGACCGCGTTGGCGGCATATTCGTGCACGGCGATTCCGGCCTGCGCCGGCGCCAGCATGACCGCGCCGCGGGCCTGGCCGAGCTTCAGGGTGGAGCCCGGGTTCCGGTTGACGAAGATTTCCTCGATCGCCGCCGCGTCGGGCGTCCAGAGTTCGATCAGCCGGGCAATGCCGTCGTGGAGCTGCTTCAGCCGCTCGGCGAGATCGCGTTTCGGGTCCGCGGTCACCGTGCCGCTGGCCAGGTAGCGCAGTCGGTTGTCGGCCGCCTCGACCACGCCCCAGCCGGTCCGGCGCAGGCCGGGATCCAGTCCGAGGATGCGGATTGCGCCGCGTTCCGGGGGCGCCGTCATCGTCGTCACCCGCCCAGTTTCGCCATTACCTCGTCGGACACGTCGAAATTGGCGGAAACATTCTGGACGTCGTCATTGTCGTCCAGCGCATTCAGCAGCCTGAACAGGCTGGATGCCTTGCCTTCGTCGACGTCCACGGTGCTTTGCGGCCGCCACGCGAGCGCCGCCGTTTCCGGATTGCCGAAGCGCGCTTCCAGCGCCTCGCGCACGGCGTTCAGGTCGTCGGGTTCGCAGACGATCTCGTGCATGTCGTCGCCCGACTCGACATCCGACGCGCCGGCCTCCAGCGCCGCCTCGAACATGTCCTCTGCGCTCGCCGCGCCGGCCGGATACTGGACCTGCCCCACCCGGTCGAACATGAAGGCGACGCTGTTGGTCTCGCCCAGGTTGCCGCCGAATTTGGAAAAGGCCGAGCGGATGTCCGAAGCGGCGCGGTTACGGTTGTCGGTCAGAACGTCGACGATCATGGCGACGCCGCCGGGCCCGTAGCCCTCGTAGCGGATTTCCTCGTAGGAATCGGCCTCGCCGCCGCCGCTGCCCTTCTTTACCGCCCGGTCGATATTGTCGTTCGGCATGTTCTGCGCCTTGGCGGCGGCGATCGCGCCGCGCAGGCGCGCATTCATGTCCGGGTCGGCGCCGGCCCGCGCCGCGATCATGATTTCCTTGGCATGCCGGGCGAAGATTTTGGCGCGTTTCGCATCCTGCGCGCCCTTCCGGTGCATGATGTTCTTGAATTTGGAATGGCCGGCCATGTCGGGTGGCGTTCCTTCCGGATCGAACCGATTGCAATGCTATATAAAGCCAGTCAATGGCCGTAACTATACAACATATTGTGGCTGTTGCGTAGCAAACCTTCGGTCGTCGCCCTGCCGGGCGGAATGCCGCGTCAGGCGGCCGCGACCTCCGGAACGGCGTTGGCCAGCCGCGGGCCGACGCGCACAGCCTCGACGCGCGTCGCCAGGCCGGTCGCATCGTCGGTCTCGACATAGACGGCGCACAAAGTGCCTTCGCCGTCGGCCGGGCCGAGCCGGTCGCCCGGCATCTTGCGCCGGAACCGGTCGATCGGCGCTTCTTTCTTCATGCCGATGACCGAGTCGTAGTCGCCGCACATGCCGATATCGGTGATGTAGGCCGTCCCCCCGTTCAGGATCTGGGCGTCGGCCGTCGGCACATGGGTGTGGGTCCCTGCGACCAGTGAGACGCGGCCGTCCAGGAAATGGCCGAAGGAGGTCTTCTCGCTTGTCGCCTCGCCGTGCATGTCGACGAGAATGGCGTCGGCGTCCCGTTTCAGCCGATGGGTTGCCAGCGCCTTTTCTGCCGCCGCGAACGGGTCGTCCAGCGGGTCCATGAACAGGCGCGCCATGACCTGGAGGACATAGACCTTCCGCCCGCGGCCGATGTCGATCAGGGCCTCGCCCTTGCCCGGCGTGCCCTGCGGATAGTTGATCGGGCGAATGAGGCGCGGGTCGCTATCGATATAGCCGATGATGTCGCGCTGGTCCCAGGCATGGTTGCCGAGCAGGATGCAGTCCGCGCCGGCGTCGTAGACCTTGCGGCAGATGTCGGCGGTGATGCCGAAGCCGTGGGCCGCATTCTCGCCGTTCACCGCGACGAAATCGAGGGCGAGCCGGCTCCGGAGGCCGGGCAGATGTTCGATGACCGCATCGCGGCCGGCCCGGCCGACAATGTCGCCGCAATACAACAGTCGCATGAAAGGATCCGTCCGTCGGGAAGATCAGGCCGAGATGTAGATGGCTTCCCGTTCGGTGACAATCCAGTCGAGCCTGGCGTCGTGGGGTTCGGCGGGAATGGCTTCGACTTCCTGCGCCGCGAAGGCCCATCCGACGGCTGTTATCGTGCCGCCGGCGCGCAGCCGGGCAAGCGCCGCGTCGTAGAATCCGCCGCCGTAGCCCAGCCGGTAGCCCCGCCGGTCGAACGCGGCGAGCGGCACCAAAAGAAAGTCCGGGTCGTATTCGGCCGCGGAGGCCGGCGGGGCGGCGATCCCGAGCGCATCGATGCTTTCGGCAAGGCCGCCCGGCGCCGCGAGGAAACGGAGCGGTTCGCCCTTGCCGGTCGTATGCGGCAGGACCGTCCGGCAGCCCCTGGCTTCGAGGGCGAGCAGGGCCGGGCGCGGGTCCAGCTCGCCGCGCATCGCGGCATAGCCGGCGATCGTGGCGCCGGACGGGATTTCGACGGCCTGCAGCAGCCGCACCGCGGCGGCGCCCGGGGCCTCCGGATCGTGAAGTTGCCCCCGTTGCGCCAGCGCCCGGCGCCGCAGCGCCCGTTTCGCCTCCCCGACGGCTGCCGACAAGCGCCTCAGTCTTTCTCGATCGCGCCGGCCAGGGTCTCGATCCTGGCCGCCAGGTCTTCCATGGCGTCCGCGACCTCTTCTTCCGTCGCTTTCGCGGCGCTCAACGCATCCGCCTTCTCCTGCGCGTCCTGCAGGGCCTCGCGGGACGTCTTGGCCTCGTCGGCGAACAGCAGGCTTGCCATGACGAGCAGCCGTTGATCGCCGACCTGGCCCATCGATCCGATCAGTTCCTCGACTCGCTCTTCGATAAGCCGGCCCAGGCCGCGCAAATGGTCTTCCTGACCGTCCTCGCAGGCGACGGTGTAGGCGCGGCGATTGATGGTCAGCGTCACGTCGCTCATGGACCGCTCCCGGCGCGTTCGTTGTCGTTGATGCCGGCCGCCCGGCGCACGTTGCCGAGGATTGCGTCCACCTGGTCCGCCACGGCGTCCCGCTCGGCGACCAGCGCCGCATTCTCGCGCTGGGCTTCCTCCAGGGCGCGGATCAGGTCGCCGATGTCGCCGGCGTCCGGCCCGGCGCCCGGTTCCACGTTCAGCGCTTCCTTCATTTCGGCCAGGCGGTCGGTCTGGGCGTGCCGGGCCTGTTCCAGCCGCGCTACCGCGCGCGCCAATCGCTTTCGGGCTTCGTCGATTCGGGACATGGGAACGGTCAGTAACTTGCTGTGGCGATTCCGGGACGTGGCATTTTTGTTGCTTTTCCGCCCGTTATGGGCAGCGTCTCATATCTCACAATAGGTATGCGCCCCGGTCCGGTCAATCGCCGATGCGGAGCGGAAACTGGCCGCCGGGCGTGCCGGTCCCTCAAAGGCTGAAGCGTTCTCTACAGGACCGTACCGAGCGCTCCGTCGAGCCGTGTCCACGCGGCTTCGTCGGGAGGCAGGCCGAATCGCAGCCAGTCGGGACGGTCGGGAAATTCGCGCACCAGGATGCCGGCGCGGCCCAGCGCATGGCCGATCGCCGGGGCCCTGTCGTGCCGGACCAGGCGGAAGAGGGAGGTGCCGCCGACCGCTGCCAGGCCGTGGGCGGACAGCAACGAAGCCAGTCTTTCGCCTGCGCGCGCCACCCTTTCGGTCGTATGCTGACGCCAGTCCGTATCGCCAAGCGCCGAGCAGGCGAGGCGGATGGCGACGCCGGAAACCGGCCACGGACCCAATGCGCGCTCCACGCGCCGGGCGATTTCCGGTTCCGCGATCAGGAAGCCCAGGCGCACACCCGCCAGCCCGTAGGCCTTGCCAAACGAGCGCAGCACGATCAGTCCCGGCTGGGGAACCGCCGGAACGGCGCTGAGGTGCGCTTCGCCGAACTCGGCAAACGCTTCGTCGACGATCGTCCGGCCGCCGCGCCCCGCCCGCCCCGCCTGGATTGCCGAGACCGCCGCTGCGTCCAGCGCACGGCCGTCCGGATTGTTCGGATTGCACAGGATCGCGACGTCGCCGGATTGCAGCACCTCCGGCCCGGTGGCTTCCAGCACCGCGGCGCCGGCTGCCGACCACGCGGCGGCGTGCTCGCCGTATGTCGGCGCGAGGACGGACACCTGCGCCGCCGGAAGAAGGCGGGGGAGGATCGAAATCAGGAGCTGCGTTCCGGCCGCGACGGCAACGAACTCCGGATCGCGCGCGCCATAGGCTTCCGCCGCCGCTTGTTTGAGTTGCCGGATTTGTGCCTCCTCCGGCAGGCGCGTATAGGCTGTCTCCGGAATTGCCGGCAGCGGATAGGAAAAGGGGTTGATGCCGGTCGAAAGGTCGATCAGCGGTTCGGGCGCGTCCGGAAACCGCTGCCGCAGCCCGGAGAGATTGCCGCCGTGCGGGATCATGCGGCGGGAGCCGGCCCGTTCGGGGGCCGTCCGGATGCGGCGGGGATCGTGACGGCCGGAATGTGGTTCGAGACCAATCTGCTTCTCCTGGCCGCCGCCCTTCTGGTCGAGGCGGCGTTCGGCTATCCGAAAGGCCTGACCCGCCGGCCGGGCCATCCCGTCATGTGGATCGGCGCGCTCGTCGAGCGGATCGAGCGGCGCTGGAACCGGCCGACCTTGCCCGATCCGCGGCGGCGCCTCAACGGTGTGTGGTGCGTTGCGGCAACGCTGATCGTCTCGGCCGGCGCCGCCGCCCTGCTGCAAGGCGCCGCCACCCTGTTTCTGCCGTGGCTGGCCGCAGGGCTCTGCCTGGCCGTTCTCGCGTCGTCGCTGTTTGCGCAGCGCAGCCTTCACGACCATGTGGCGGCCGTTGGGGAGGGGCTTTCATTCGGGGGCTTGCCGGAAGGCAGGAAGCAGGTCTCCCATCTCGTCGGCCGCGATCCCGAAACCCTCGACGAGGCCGGCGTCGCCCGCGCCGCGATCGAGAGTCTCGCCGAGAATTTTTCCGACGGCGTGACGGCGCCCGCGATCTGGTGCGCCCTGTTCGGATTGCCCGGCGCGGCGGCCTACAAGGCGATCAACACGGCGGACAGCATGATCGGCCACAGGAACGAACGCTACGGACAGTTCGGCCGCTTTGCCGCCCGGCTCGACGATCTGGCCAACCTGCCGGCCTCGCGGCTGAGCGCCGGCTGGATCGTGCTGGCGGCGGCGACGATGCCCGGCGCCGCGCCGGCAAGCGCGCTTCGGGCGGTCCGGCGCGACGCCCGCCGTCACCATTCGCCCAACGCCGGCTGGCCGGAAGCCGCCATGGCCGGCGCGCTCGGGCTCCGCCTCGGCGGTCCGCGGCAGTATGCCGAATCCTTCGTCGACGATCCCTGGATGGGCGACGGACGCGCCGCGGCGACGGCGGACGATATCGGCCGGGCCCTGCGTCTCTACCGCCGGGCCTGCGCGATCCAGATCGCTGCCGCCTGTGCCCTGTTTCTTGCTATCGCGCTATAGCGATCAGCCGGTCGATATCGACATGCGTCTCGAGATGGCCGGCCAGGCCGTCGAGCGTGTCGTCGATCAGGGCGTCGTGCGAGTCGATAGCGCTCGTCGCGCCGAAGCTGCGCAGCCATTCGGCACGGTGCCCGTCGCTGCCGAACAGCCCGTGGACATAGGTGCCGGCAACCCGGCCGTCGGCCGAACGCGCGCCGTTCGGCCTGCCGTCGGACAGCCGGTGGACCGGCCGCTCCGCATCCGGCCCGCAGGTCCGGCCCATGTGAATTTCGTAGCCGGAAAAGGGTGTGCCGCCCTCGACGGATTCGCCCGTGACTTCGGCGACCGTTTTCGGGGCGGTCAGGACGGTCTCGACTTCCAGGAGGCCCAGACCGTCGACCGATCCGGGCGGGCCTTCGAGACCGTCGGGGTCGGATATCGTCCGGCCGAGCATCTGGAAGCCGCCGCACAGGCCGAGGACACGCCCGCCGCGGCGCCGGTGGGCGAGGATGTCGATGTTCCAGCCTTCCTCGCAGAGCACCGCGAGGTCGGCGATCGTCGCCTTGCTGCCCGGCAGGATGACGAGGTCGGCCTCCCGGGGCAGGGGCGCGCCGCGCTCGACCAGGATCAGGTCGACCGCCGGCTCGGCCGTCAAGGGGTCCAGGTCGTCGAAATTGGCGATCCGCGGCAGGTGCGGCACGGCGATCCGGACCCGCCTGTCGGTTCTGCCGCCGTCCGGCCCGCGGCGGTCCCGGCCGGACAGGTCGTAGGCGTCTTCGGCGGGCAGGTGGCGGGCCGGTTCGAAGAAGGGCACCAGGCCGAGCGCCGGCCAGCCGGTGCGCCGGGCGATTTCCGCCATACCGTCATCGAACAGGGAAGTGTCGCCGCGCATCTTGTTGACGACGAAGCCGGCGACCAGCGCGGCATCCGCGGCCGCGATCACCGCCTTCGTGCCGACGATGGAGGCGATCACCCCGCCGCGGTCGATGTCCCCGATCAGCACCACGGGGATGTCCGCGGCGGCGGCAAAGCCCATGTTGGCGATGTCGGCATTCCGCAGGTTCGTTTCCGATGCGCTGCCCGCGCCTTCGACGACGACGAAATCCGTGCCCAGGCGGACCTTCCCGAAACTCTCCATCACCTGCGGCATCAACCGGGGTTTGATGCGCTGAAATTCCCGGGCGCGGGCGTCGCCCGTCACCTTGCCCTGCACCACGATTTGTGCGCCGGTTTCCGAACTCGGCTTGAGCAGGACCGGGTTCATGTGAACGCTCGGAGCGACGCGCGCGGCCCGCGCCTGGAGCGCCTGGGCCCGGCCGATCTCGCCGCCGTCGGCCGTCACGGCGGCGTTGTTCGACATGTTCTGGGGCTTGAACGGATTGACGCTGTGGCCGCGGTTCGACAGGGCGCGCAGCAGGCCGGCGGCGAGGACCGATTTGCCGACATTCGACCCGGTGCCCTGCAGCATGATCGCAGCCGCCCTTACTTCCTGGGCGGGCATCAGTATTCGATCCCCTCCTGGGTCTTCACCCCGGCTTTGAAATGATGCTTCACCAGGGTCATCTCGGTCACGAGATCGGCGGCCTCGACCAGCGGCGCCTTGGCGTTGCGGCCGGTCACCACGACGTGCAGCGTCTCGGGCCGCGCGGCCAACCCCGCCAGCACCTCGTCGAGCGGCAGGTAATCGTAGCGCAGGGCGATATTCAGCTCGTCCAGGATCACCAGGCCGAAGTCCGGGTTCGCCATCATGGCGCGCGCGGTCTCCCAGGCCTTCCGGCACGCCGCGATGTCGCGCGCCTTGTCCTGGGTCTCCCAGGTGAAACCTTCGCCCAGCGCGTGCCATTCGACCATGTCCGGCGCCATCGCTTCGAGCGCGATCTTCTCGCCGGTCGACCAGGCGCCCTTGATGAACTGCACGACACCGACCTTGCGGCCCCGGCCGATCATGCGCAGCGCCAGGCCGAAGGCGGCGGTCGATTTGCCCTTGCCGGTGCCGGTGTGGACCATCAGCAGGCCCTTCTCGATCTGCTTCGAGGCGACCTCGGCGTCCTGGACCGCCTTGCGGTGGGCCATCTTCGCCTTGTGGCGGGCCGTGTCTTGCGTGTTGTCGCTCATCGCGGTCCTTTGACGATCGTGGGAATCCCGGCCACCATGAAGTGCACATGTTGCGCGATCGCAGCAACCCTGCGGTGCAGGTTGCCGGCGGCATCGCGGAAGTCGCGGGCAAGCCGGTTCTCCGGAACGATTCCCGTGCCGACCTCGTTGGACACCAGCACCGTCAACCCGCGCCGGCGCTCCAGCGCCGCGATCAGCGCGTCTTCGGCCGGCCCGGTCGCGCGCCCGGCCAGCATCAGGTTGCTGAGCCACAGGGTCAGGCAGTCGATCAGCACCGGCGCGCCGGCCGGAACGGCGTCGAGGGCGGCGGCGAGGTCGAGCGGCGCTTCGACGGTCTGCCAGCCGGCGCCGCGCCGGCTGCGGTGTTCGTCGATGCGCCGGCGCATTTCGTCGTCCAGGGCTTCGGCGGTCGCAATGTAGTGCCACGGCGCCGGCGCGGCCCCGACAAGGGCTTCGGCGTGCCGACTCTTGCCCGACCGCGCGCCGCCGAGGACGAGAGTGAGATTGTCGACGGTCATCGCGCTCCCGGAATCGCTGCGTCAGGGGCGGCCCGCCGCGCCGCTGCACCTTGAAAACGTGCTGCCGCGAACCGGCCCGGCCACGCGCTTGACACCCCTTCGGACGCACGCATAAGTAGCCGCGACAAAGCCTTTAGCCTAGGCGCAAATTCGATGCGGTCGCGCCGGACAGGGTGCAACAGGGGCACATAAGGATGACCGACCGGCGCCCGGTTCTGCATATCTGCCTGACCTGCAAGCCGGCCGGGGAGGATCCCGCCGCGCCGGGCGAGGACGCCGCGGGCGCCCGGCTGCACCGGGCGGTTACGGACCGGCTGCGCGTCCGGGACCTGGAGCAAGCGGTCCGGGTCAATCCCGTAACCTGCATGGCCAACTGCGAACAGGGTTGCAGCCTGGCGGTCTCGGCGCCGGGCAAATGGGCCTACCTGGCGGGTTTCCTGAATGCCGGCCTGGCGGACGACGTGATCGACTATGCGCTGGTCTACGCCGCATCGAAGACCGGCGTGGTCATGCCGTCGAAGCGCGCGGATTCCCTGCGCGATGTCATCGTCGCCCGCGTGCCGGCCCATCCCGACGATCTCCCCGAACCGCGAGAGAGCGCATGAGCTATTCCGCCGCCAAGATCCCGGCCACCATCATCACCGGCTTTCTCGGCGCCGGGAAGACCACGATGGTGCGCCATCTGCTCGGCAACGCGAACGGCCGGCGGCTCGCCGTCATCGTCAACGAGTTCGGCGCCGAAGGCGTCGACGGCGAAACGCTGAAGAGCTGCGGCATCGAGGATTGCCCGGAAGAAAATATCGTCGAACTGGCCAACGGCTGCCTGTGCTGCACTGTGGCCGACGATTTCCTGCCGACCATGCAGGCGCTGATCGACCGGGACGAACCGCCCGACCATATCGTGATCGAGACCTCGGGCCTGGCGCTGCCCAAGCCGCTGATCAAGGCCTTCGACTGGCCGGACATCCGCTCCCGCATGACGGTGGACGGCGTGGTCGCCGTGATCGACGGGCCGGCGGTCGCCGAAGGCCGCTTCGCCGACGATCTGGAGGCCGTCGAGGCGATGCGCCGGGAAGACCCCTCCATCGAACACGACAACCCGCTCCAGGAACTCTACGAGGACCAGCTCATGGCGGCGGATATCGTCGTCCTCAACAAGACGGACCTGCTGGAAGCGGAGACGCTGCCGGCGTTGCGCGACTCGATCGCCGCGTCGGCCGGCCGCCCGCTCAGGATGATCGCGACCCGGGAAGGCGCCGTCGATCCGGCGGTCCTGCTCGGCCTCGATGCGGCGGCGGAGGACGACCTCGCCGCCCGGCCGTCGCACCATGACGGCGAGGACGACCACGAGCACGACGATTTCGAATCCTTCGACGTGGCGCTCGGGGAAATCGCGTCGCCCGAGTCGTTCGCCGACCGCCTGTCGCAAATTGCGGCCGCGCACGACATCCTTCGGATCAAGGGCTTCGTCGCGATCGCCGGCAAACCGATGCGCCTCGCCGTCCAGGGCGTCGGGCAGCGCATCAACCATCACTACGACCGGCCCTGGGCTGTCGACGAAATCCGTGAGACCCGTCTGGTCGTGATCGGCCAGACCGGCATGGACCGTCCGGCCATCACCGCGGCGCTTGCCGCCTGACCTATGCACCTCCTGTTCCGCGAAACCCACAGCCTGGACGAAATCGACGTTGCCGTCGATCTCGGCCAGAGCCCGGCGGACATGGTGTTCCTGTCCTTCGCGGATACCGACCTGGCCGCCGCGGCCGTGGCGTGCCGCGAGCTGGGCGATGCGCTGCCGTCGCTGCGGCTCGCCAATATCGGCAAGCTGCGCCATCCGCTGTCCGTCGATGTCTATGTCGAGGAGGTGATCGCCCGGTCGCATGCGGTTGCGGCGCGCCTGCTCGGGGGGCTGGACTTCTGGCGCTACGGCATCGAGGAAATAGCCCGCATCTGTGCCGAAAGGGGGATTCCGCTCGCACTGGTGCCGGGCGACGGGCGGCCCGATCCGCGGCTCGCCGGTCTGTCGACCGTTGCGCCGGCGGACCTGGAACGGCTGGACCGCTGCTTCGCCGAGGGCGGCTCGCACAATGTCGGCCTGGCGCTGGCGCGGATGGCCCATCTCGCCGACCTGCGGCCCCCGCCGAAGGCGCGCCTCCGGCCGGTCCCGCCGTTCGGCGAACAGGCGCTGGCGCCGGACCCGGAACCCTGCACGGCGACGGCGGCTGTCCTGTTCTACCGTGCCTATCTGCTGGCCGGCGACATTGCACCGCTGACAGATCTGGCGGCGCGGCTGGCGGAACGCGGAATCCGGACGGTCGGCCTCTATGTCAACTCCCTAAAGGAGCCGGAAACCGGCGCCTTCGTAGCCGACCGCCTGAAGGCAATCGAACCGGACATCGTGCTCAACGCGACAGCGTTTTCCGCGCGGCGCGACGATGCCGGATCGCCGCTCGACGCCGCGGGCGTGCCGGTGCTCCAGTTGATGCTCGCCGGATCGTCGCGCGCGGCCTGGGCCGAGTCGGCCCGCGGCCTGTCCCAGTCCGACCTCGCCATGCAGATCGTGCTGCCGGAACTGGACGGCCGGCTCTCGACGACGGCAATCTCTTTCAAGTCGGAGGATACCCGCGAAGACCGTCTCGAATATGCCCGGACGAGCCATGCGCCCGATCCGCAGGGAATCGCGCTGGCCGCGGAACAGGCCGTGCGCTGGATCCGGCTGGCGCAGCGTCCGCGCAAGGCGCGGCGGATCGGCATGGTGCTGTCCGATTACCCGGCCGCCGGGCAACTCGCCCACGCCATCGGCCTCGATACCGTCGAGAGCGGCGTCGGGATCCTCGATCTGCTGCGCGAAGCGGGATACGACGCGAAAGCGGGCGTGTCGGCGCTCGATTTGGTCGAAGACCTGTGCACCGGACCGCCGCGCCCGGTTCTCGATCTCGAAACCTATCGCTGGCTGTTCGCAACCCTGCCGGAAGCGGCGCGGGCGCGCATTCTCGAAGCCTGGGGCGCGCCGGAGGACGATCCCGCGGTCGAAGACGGCTGCTTCCGCCTGCGTTTCGGGCGCTACGGCCGGATCGTCGCCGCGATCCAGCCCGACCGCGGCCAGCAGGCCGGCCGCAAGGCGCTGTATCACGATCCGGACGTGCCGCCGCGCCACGCCTATGTCGCCTTCTACCTGTGGCTGCGCGGCGTCGAGGAGATCGACGCCATGATCCATCTGGGCGCGCACGGCACGCTGGAATGGCTGCCCGGCAAGGCGGTCGCGGTGTCGGACGCGTGCTTTCCGGCTGCGCTCCTGGGCGGCATCCCGGTCGCCTATCCCTTCATCGTCAACAATCCGGGCGAAGCGGCGGCGGCCAAGCGCCGGCTCGGCGCGGTGACGATCGGCCATCTGACCCCGCCGCTGAAAGCCGCCGGCAGCCACGGCACCGGCCTCGAACTGGAGCGGCTGATCGACGAATATGCCGGCGCGGACGGCCTCGACAGCCGGCGCACCGGGCTGCTGCGCGGCGAAATCCTGGAGCGGGCGGAAACGCTCGGCCTGCTGGAAGAATGCGGCGCCGCTGCCGACCTGTCCGACGACGACCGGCTGGCTCGGCTCGACACCTATCTGTGCGACGTCAAGGATCTGCAGATCCGCGACGGGCTGCACGTCTTCGGCCGGGTTCCGGCGGCCGAGCGCCGGACGGCGCTGCTCTCGGCGTTGCAGCGGCATGCGCCGGAAGTGCGGCACGTCGGGCTGGGGGAGCGGCTCGACGCCTGCGCCGCCGCGGAGCGCCGCGCGCTGCTCGATGCCCTCGATGGCCGGTTCGTCGAACCGGGGCCCTCGGGCGCGCCGACCCGCGGCAGGGGCGACGTGCTGCCGACCGGCCGCAACATGTTCACCGTCGATCCGCGCGCCGTGCCGACCCATTCCGCAATGGTGCTGGCCCGGCGCACAGCGGACGAGCTGATCCGCCGGCACCTTCAGGAAAAGGGCGAGTGGCCGCGCGCGCTGATGATCGACCTGTGGGGCAGCGCCACCATGCGCACCGGCGGGGAGGATCTGGCGCTCGCGCTGGTGCTGGTCGGCGCCGAGCCGGTCTGGAGCGAAGGCGCCGGCCGGGTCACCGGTTTCGAGATCGTCCCGGCGGATCGGCTCGGCCGGCCCCGCGTCGACGTCACCCTGCGCATCTCCGGCCTGTTCCGCGACGCCTTCGAAGGCCAGATCGCCATGTTCGACGCCGTCGTGCGGGCGATCGGGCGGCGCCAGGAAGGCGCCGAGGTCAACCCGCTTGCCGGCATCGCGGGCAATCTGGACGAAACCGCGTTCCGCAAGGCCACGGTCCGAATCTACGGATCGGCCCCCGGCACCTACGGGGCCGGTGTCTCCCCGTTGATCGAAAGCGGCGCCTGGTCAGGGCGCGGCGCGTTGGGCGACAGCTACCTGACCGCCTCCGCCACCGCCTACGGCCAGGGGCTGGAGGGGCTGCCCGATCCGGAGGGCTTTTCCGACCGGGTCCGCACTGCCGACGCGCTGATCCACGCCCAGGACCACAGCGAGGTCGACCTGCTCGATTCGACGGATTTCGCGGCCCACGAAGGCGGCTTCCTGGCGGCGGCAAACCGGCTCGGCGCGGAACCTGAAGTCTATCACGTCGATACCGCCGATCCCGGGACGCCGCGCGCCCGGACGCTGACCGAGGAGATCGCCCGGATCGTGCGCGGCCGGGCGGCCAACCCGGCCTGGATCGCCGGCATGATGCGCCACGGCTATCGCGGCGGCGCGGAGATTGCGCGCGCGCTCGACGGCGTGTTTGCCTTTGCCGCGACGATGCCGGACCGGTTGGACCGCCAGTTCGACCTGATTTTCGACGCAACGCTGGGCGACCGCGAGGTCGATGCCTTCCTGCGGGAGAACAATCCGGCGGCGCGCGGCGCGATGATCGGCCGGTTCAACGAAGCGCTCGACCGCAGCCTGTGGCAGCCGCGGCGCAACTCGACGGCGGCGATCCTGCGCGGGGACGTCGAATGACCGGGCCGTCAACGGAAGGGGCGGTCAAGGGCTGGTGCCCGTCCCTGTTGACGCCGATGGAGTCGGGCGACGGCCTGCTGGTGCGGGTCAAGCCGCGCGCGGCGACGCTGGCCGCGGCACAGGCGGAGGCCGTGGCGCAAGCCGCCCGGCAATACGGCAACGGCATGATCGAGCCGACCAACCGGGGGCATTTGCAGGTCCGCGGCCTGACGGACGGCACGGTCGAAGGCTTCGCCGCAGCGATGGCCGGGATCGGACTCGCCGCCGCGACGCCGGAGGCCGAGGCGGTGCGCAACGTCCTCGCCGATCCGCTGGGGCCCGACGATCCCGCCGCGCGGTTCGATTCGCACGCCGTGGCGCACCGGCTGAGCGCCGTTCTGGAAACCGATCCGGCCTTCCACGCCCTGCCCGGCAAGTTCGGATTGCTGGTCGACGCCGGGGTCGCCCTGCCGCTCGCCGGCTGCACGGCCGATATCGCGATCCGGGCCGACGGCGACCACCTGGCGGTCGAACCGGCCGGTGGCGACCGTGCGCTCCGCCTGCCGGAAGAGGCGGTGGAAGACGCGGTCTGCCGGCTGCTTGCGGCGTTTCTGGCCTGGAGAAACGGGCCGGAGAAGGCGGCGGCCATATCTTCGCCCCGGCGCATGAAAGCGATGGTCGCTTCCTGCGGCACCGAGGCCGTTTTCGAGGCGGCGGGCTTGAACGGACCCTGGCTGGCGAAATCCGGATTACCGCGAGCGGCGGCTCGTCCGCAGGCCGGCTTCTCGCCGGTGCAGGGTGCGGCGCACGGCTATTTCAGCGTCGCGGTGCCGTTCGGCAGCATGGAGGCGGACGACCTTACGGCCCTGGCGCGCCTGTCGCGGCGCTATGCCGACGGAACGATCCGGATCACGCCGTGGAAGTCTCTCCTTTTGTGGGGCATTTCTCCATCCGATGCCGCCGCCGTCGGCGAGGCGGTTTCCGATCTCGGGCTCGTGGCGTCGCCCGACGATCCGCGGAACAGGATCGTCGCCTGCGCCGGCCGCCCGCACTGCGCCGGCGGCCATGCGGAGAGCCGCGCCGACGCTGCCTTTCTTGCCGCTGCCGGGCTGCCGGGCACGGGGCCGGTCCATGTCTCGGGCTGCGCCAAGGGTTGCGCGCACCCGGCTCCGGCCGCTGCGACGCTGGTCGCGACGCCGGACGGCTACGATCTGGTCAGCGACGGCCGGGCCGGCGACCTGCCGGTGGCGACGGGGCTGACGCGCGAGGCTGCGGTTGCGTTGCTGGCGGGCGCGGGAACACAGCTTTCCGATGCCTCCGGGCCCGGTCGCGGCCGGGGGCCGGGTCCATGACGAGGCACTTCGATTACAGCCGCGACGGCAGCGCGATCTACGAACAATCCTTCGCGACCATCCGGTCGGAAGCCGATCTTTCCGGCCTGTCGGAGATCGAAGAGCGTGTGGCGGTGCGCATGATCCACGCCTGCGGCATGGTCGATCTGGCGGGCGATCTCCGGTTCTCGCCCGGTTTTGCCGCCGCCGCGCGCGCCGCCCTGCGCGCCGGGGCGCCGATCCTGTGCGACGCCAAAATGGTTGCCAGCGGCATCACGCGGCCACGCCTGCCGGCCGGCAACGCGGTCGTCTGCACGCTCGACGAGCCCGTTGTCCGGGATCTCGCCAAGCGCATGGACACGACCCGGTCGGCAGCGGCGGTCGACCTGTGGCGCGACCGGCTGGCCGGCGCCGTCGTCGCCATCGGCAACGCGCCGACGGCGCTGTTCCGCCTGCTCGAATTGCTGGACGAGGGCGCGCCGGCGCCGGCGGCGGTGATCGGCGTGCCCGTAGGCTTTGTCGGCGCGGCCGAGTCCAAGGACGCCCTGGCGGCGCGGGCGGACCTGCCCCATCTCGTCGTACGCGGCCGGCGGGGCGGCAGCGCCATGGCGACCGCGGCCGTCAACGCGCTGGCGAGCGATGCTGAATGACCCATAGGGAATGTCCTTTGGAAGCCGCTGCTGCGGTGCGCCGCACAAATCCCCCTCCCCTTGGGGGAGGGGTTAGGGGAGGGGTCGCCTGCCGCCGTACCGACGTCCGAACCCGGTACCGCGGCGCAAGCCGCATACCCCTCCCCCTGACCCCCTCCCCCAA
>VXNK01000136.1 GCA_009840595.1 Rhodospirillaceae bacterium
AGGCCGACGACCAGTGGCTCTATCTGCCGGCGCTCAAGCGGGTCAAGCGCATCAGTTCGTCGAACCGCTCGGGCTCCTTCATGGGCAGCGAATTCTCCTATGAGGACCTCGGCACCCAGGAAGTCGAGAAATACACCTACAAATTCCTGCGCGAGGAGGCATGCGGCAAACGCCAATGCACGGTCGTGGAGCAGGCGCCGACCGCGAAGCGTTCGGCCTACCGCCGCCAGCTCGTCTGGCGCGACAAGACGGACCTGCGGGTCTGGAAGATCGCCTATTACGACCGCAGAAACACGCATCTCAAGACGCTGACCTTCGGCAAGTACACGCTGTTCCTGGACCGTTTCTGGCGCGCCGCCGAAATGAGAATGGTCAACCACCTGACCGGCAAGAGCACCGACATGCTGTGGTCGGACTACAAGTTCGGCGGCAAGGTCAGCGAGAGCGATTTCAGCCGGACCGGATTGAAGCGGGTGCGCTGATGGGCCTGGGAACGGCCATTTGTCGGGCGGCACGGATTGCGCTGGCGGTCCTCGCCGTCGCCTCGGCACCCGGCGCGGCGCTCGCCGAGCAGGAAGTCTCCGGCAAGCTCAGCCTGGAGACCCGCTGGTTCCCGCGGAGCGCGGAGTTCGACGGTCAGCGCAACTACAACGCCGGCCTGGTCGCGGAGCCCCAGCTTTACGTCAAGGGCGCGGAGAATTTCAGCGTCACCGTCGCGCCCTTCTTGCGCGTCGACGCCGCGGACCGGACCTGGACCCATGCCGACCTGCGCGAGGCCTATGCGCTGCTGAACGGCCCGCTCGGCGAAGCCGAATGGGAATTGCGCCTGGGCGTCGACCGGGTGTTCTGGGGCGTCGCGGAAACGCGCAACCTGGTCGATATCGTCAACCAGACCGACCTGGTCGAAAACCCCAACGAAAAGGTCAAGCTGGGCCAGCCGATGGCCCACCTGACGCTCTCCGGCGACTGGGGCGCGGCGGAGTTTTTCGTCATGTCCTTCCACCGCCTGCGCACGTTTCCGGGGACCGCCGGCCGGCTGCGCCCGGAGTTGCGGATCGACAACGGCCGCGCGACCTACGAGAGCCCGGCCGAGGAATGGCATCTCGACTTCGCCGCCCGCTACAGCAACGCCTTCGGTCCGCTCGACCTGGGCCTGAGCGTGTTCGACGGCACCAGCCGGGAACCGGTCATGCGGCTGATATTTCGACACGTCCAGGGGCAGCTACCGGTGCCGGTCGCCCTGGCGCCGCACTACGATCAGATCCGCCAGTTCGGGTTGGACGCCCAGCTCACGATCGAATCCTGGCTGCTCAAGCTGGAAGCGATTTATCGCCAGGGCGCGCGGAATAACGTCCGCAATCCGGTCGATCCTGCCGACCTCGGCAAGAAAGAGAACTACGCCGCCTTCGTCGTCGGCGGTGAATACACGTTCAGCGGCATCTTCGAATCGGACGCCGATCTGAGCCTCCTTGCCGAATGGCTGATCGACGGGCGCCGGCATCGCGCGACCAACCAGTATCAGAACGACCTGTTCTTCGGCGTCCGCCTATCGCTCAACGACGTCGAGAGTACGGCCTTCACCCTCGGCGCGCTGTACGATCTCGACTACGGCACCCGGACGATGTCGCTCGAATTCGACCGGCAGCTTACCGATTCCGTCTCCGTCAAGGCGGAAGCGATCCTCATGCTCCATGTCGACGAGGCGGACGTCGTCGTCCACCCGACCCGGCGCGACAGCTTCGTCGGGGTGAAGCTGGCCTACAGTTTCTGACCGGCCGCGGGTCTGCGGCCGCTTGCTTTTTTGATCGAACGTTCAAGTTTTTTCTCCGCCGCGTGCACTGTTTTTGCGCAGTTTTCAGCCGTTTTTCCGTGCTTCATACCGAATTAGACAGACCGGTCTTTATTTTGATGCTTTTTTCCGACCCGGAGAACCCGAAACCCGCAGAAAATCTGGAAAACCGCGATTCAGAAGTGCGCAAAAATAATCCTACAAGGAATATTTCCATATTTTGTTCCAGGCAGCGAGCAAGCGGCGGCCGGCCGCCGTTGCTTCCCCTCTCGTCATCCTGGCCGACCGCAAACCCCATCCCGTCATTCCGACCGGAGCCCCGGATTCAATCCGGGGCGGAGCGGAGGAATCTCGTCGCCGGACTCGGGTTTCTGCCATCGGGATCGAGTCGAGATTTCTCCGCTCGCTTCGCTCGATCGGAATGACGGTCGAGGGCCGCCCGGCCGGAATGACGGACGGGGGTGGCGTCCTTCGAGACGGGGGTTCGAGACGCAGCGCCAGCGCCGTCCCGAAGGACGGGGCGGATCGGGCGCCGCCGGCCCGCAGCGGGCGCACGCCGGGCGGTGGCAACGGCACATATAGGGAACAAAATCGATAACGTCAAGAAATTATATCGCATTCCGGAAATATTTTTCCGCACTCCGATCCCGCGCTGCCGGAACCTCCTGCGGCACCCGGCCGGTGCGGCGGGCGGATCGACACCCCCCTCGCTGCCGTTTCGCCCCGGCGCTTCCCCCGCTGGAACGGGAAGGGTAATGGATATAACATCCTGTTTTACCTTGTTTTTTACCTTCCCTTTTCAGAGGAGAAGGGCAGACGGGGGTGAGCGGCGCACGCTGCCCGCCGCGCCTGCCGCCTTTTCGAACGGCCGGCTGCGCACAAGCCCTGCCGGTCCGGGGCGGCCCCGGCCTGCTGCCGGATGCTGACAGGGGTTTCGATAACGCCTATATGTAGGAACCGGAACGAACCGTGCCGGCCGCTCTGCAACCGATTGAGGCTGCACACGGCGCCGGACGGATCTTTCCGGCCTCGTTGCCGGGTGCGCCTGCCGTAGCGCCTCCGGGCGGCGGGGCGACAGGCGGGAAAGGCTTTTGTCGCGGATTTGGGATCGCGGATTTGGGGCCGGACGAGACATCCCGTACCATTGTCGTCAGCCATCGGGCAGGCGCGCGGCGCGCATGTAAAACCGAATGCAGCCCTTTTTCTCGTAGCGGCTGACGATACCGGTAGCGGAAGAGATGGAAATACCGGGCGAATATACCGAAGGCTATGCCAGAGGCCGGGCGGTCGACCCGGAGAGGGCCGCCAACTATGTCGCCCATACCACCGTAGGGGACCCTCTGGCAGACGCGATGGTCGCGGATCTGGCCGCACTCGACCCTGAGGAATCGAGCCGGCTGATCCGGCTGGGCATGCACGGCCCGGAAGGGGACGGCGACGAAAACGCCCTGCGCGATGCGCCGGCCTCGGTGAGGGAATTTTTCGACTCCATCGCCGAACCGCCCGACTGGGTCGACCTGCCGTCGTTCCTGCCGGGCTGCCGCATGTTTCACCGGAACACGCGGCTGGTGCTTGCCGCGATGGTCGGCGGCGTCCTAGTCGAGGGATTTTCGACCAACATCGCCAAGTCGTTCTTCCTGACCGGAAAACTCCGGGACCAGGGCATCCGGCGGCTGAAGCAGAACAACCGCCACATGCTCGAAATCTTCATGCCCTGGGGCATGGACACGCATAACGACGGATGGACCCATTCCGTCCGGGTCAGGCTGGTCCACGCCCGGATCCGGCAGTTGATCGCCAAATCCGACGAATGGGATGTCGGCGAACTGGGTACGCCGATCAGCGCGGCCCATGTCGGCTTTGCCATCGCGGCGTTTTCGGCCCGGTGCCTGGGGCATCTGAAAAAACTGGGCGCGAAGTTCGACGAGGAGGAACGGCGAAGCTTCATGGCCGTATGGCGCTATTCGGGATACCTGATGGGGGTTCCCGAATCGATCCTGTACCGCGATGAAGCGGAAGCGCTCGAAATCTACAGGATCGGCCTCGTTTGCGAGCCGCCGACGTCGCTGGAATCGATCGTACTCGCGTCGTCGCTGATCAATTCGGCGCCCCTGTTCGCCGGAATTACCGAAATTCACGAGCGGCGAAAACTGGCCAACTATATTGCGGAGATTTCCCGGGCGCTGATTGGAGACGAGCTTGCCGACCGGTTCCGGTATCCGGAGAGCACCACCAGGGGAATACTCTGGCGGTTCCGCACGCTGAACCGGATCGAGGAGACGATGAACCGGCTGAGGCCGAAACGGTCCCGGCGGAATATCAACCTGACTACGATTCTCGACGTTTCCATGTTCGACGAGGGTGGAATCAGCTACAAGCTGCCCGATCATGTCTATGCCGAAGAGTCCTCCCAATATTAGGGGACTCGATCAGGGGGCTTGCGCGATGACGGCAGTCTGCCGATCCTTCCGTACGGCGCGCCGCACCGGGCGGCCGGATACCCCTGACGGGTCCGGAGACCGGATGCGGCAAGCCCGTGCCATGCCGCGCCACGTCGTTCGAAGGCCATGATTTCAATATCGCCGGATCGTTGGACCGCCGGCATTCTGCGCCGCCGATGGCTCGTCATTGCGCTCGCAGGGGCGCTCATGCTCGCGCTGACGGCCGGGGCCCGGTTCATCGGCGTCACCAACGACTATCGCAGCCTGTTCGATGCCGATAATCCGCAACTGGCCGCGTTCACTGCCTTCGAGAACATCTACGGCGCAACCAATACGGCCCTGATCGCCGTCGCGCCCGGCACGGGCACGGTGTTCACCCGCAAGACCCTTGGCGCTCTGGAAGCGCTGACCGAGGCCGCCTGGGAGACGCCGTATTCCACCCGGGCCGATTCGCTGGCCAACTACAACCACACCTGGGCGGAAGAAGACGATCTCATCGTCGAGCCGCTGGTCGACGGCGCGGGGACGCTGAGCGACGAGGATATCCGGCGAATCGAGAAGATTGCGCTGGCCGAGCCGGAACTGGTCGGCCGTCTGGTTTCCCGCGACGGCAAGGTGGCCGGACTGGCGATCAGCTTCGCGTTGCCCGACAACCCGGACGCAGCGGTCGTCGAAATAACCGACTATCTCGAGGCGCTGCTCGAACGGCAGCGGGCGGCCCACCCGGACATTGCCTACCACCTCACCGGCGACGTTCCCCTCAACCGGGCTTTCGCCGACGCGACCAGGGACGATATGGAAACCCTGGCGCCGATCGTGTTCCTGATCATCGTCCTTGCCGCGGCTCTTCTCCTGCGTTCCGCACTGGGCACGGTGGCGATCGTCGCGGTGCTCGGCTTCGTCATCAATTCGACGGTCGGTTTTGCCGGCTGGCTCGGCACGGTGTTCAATCCCGCCAATTCCGGCGTGCCGATCATCGTCATGACGGTGGCCGTCGCCCATTCGGTCCACATCGTCTCGAGCACCCTGGCGGCCATGGGCCGGGGGCTGGACAGGAATGCGGCGATCGCCGACGCGATCCGGGTCAATGCCTGGCCGGTCTTTCTCACGTCGCTCACCACGGCGATCGGCTTCCTCAGCCTCAACGCTTCGGACTCGCCGCCCTTCCGCGTCCTCGGCAATCTCGTGGCGTTCGGGGTGCTGTGCGCATACGTCTATTCGCTGACATTCCTGCCGGCGCTGCTTTCGATCCTGCCGCTGCGGGCCCGGGCGCCGCGCGCCGGCAAGCCCGCCTTCTTCGACCGCTTCGGCGGTTTCGTCGTCGCCCGGCGCAAGATCCTGCTCGTCGGTTCCGCGCTCGTGGCGGTGGTTCTGGTGACCGGAATCTCCAGGATCGAGCTCACCGACAACTGGACCCGGTATCTCAGCGAGCGCTACCAGTTCCGCCAGGATACGGACTTCGTCATCCAGAACCTGACCGGCATGGAAACGCTGGAATATTCGCTGAATTCGGGACGCGAAGGCGGCATCACCGATCCGGCCTATCTGCGCCGGGTCGAGGCTTTCGCCGACTGGTTCCGGGCGCAGCCGGAAGTGTTCCACGTTCAGGCCTTTTCCGACATCATGAAACGCCTGAACAAGAACATGCACGGCGACGATCCGGCCTCCTACAGGCTGCCGGACAATCCGGAACTCGCCGCCCAGTTCCTGCTGCTCTACGAACTTTCGCTGCCGGGCGGCATGGATCTGAACGACCGGATCGACGTCGGGAAGACGGCGACGCGCATGACGGTCGTGATGCGCAGCCTGACATCGCAGGGACAACGCGAGCTCGACGCGCGGGCGCAGACCTGGATCCGGGCCAACGCGCCCGGCCTTGCGACCGAAGCGTCCGGGGTCAGCATCGTCTTCGCGCATCTTTCCCAGCGGAACATCCAGAGCATGCTGACCGGCACCATTATCGCCATGGCGCTCATTTCGCTGATTCTGATCTTCGTCTTCCGGAGCGTGCGGCTCGGCCTCGTCAGCCTCGTGCCCAATTTCATTCCGGCGGCCCTGGCGTTCGGCGTGTGGGGCTATCTGGTCGGCCGGGTGGGCCTTGCCGGATCGGTGATGACCGCGATCGCCTTCGGCATCGTCGTCGACGATACGATCCATTTCCTGTCCAAATATCTGAAAGCGCGCCGCGAGGGCATATCCGCGCCCGAGGCCGTGCGGTCGACCTTCCGGATCGTCGGCCATGCGCTATGGACCACGACCGCCGTTCTGTGCCTCGGTTTCCTGGTGTTTGCCGCATCGGGTTTCGAAATCAGCTGGTCGCTCGGCATTCTGGTGACCGTTACGATCGGTTTCGCGCTGCTCGCCGATTTCCTGCTGCTCCCGCCGCTGTTGATGGCCATCGACAGGACGAAAGAACGATGACTGATCCTTCCTTCGGCTGCACGACCCGCCGGCTTGCCGCCGCCTGCCTCGCCCTGCTGGCCTGCCTCTGCCCGGCCGCCGGCGCCGGCGCGGCCTCGCCCGAGGAGGCCGGCCTCAAGATTGCGCGCGACGCCTACGACCGCGACAAGGGCT
>VXNK01000021.1 GCA_009840595.1 Rhodospirillaceae bacterium
ATATTCTTGTCCGCCGGCTTCGCCATCATGGCCGACTTCATCTGGGACTTGAGTATATTATCACGCCGTTCAACATGCCGGCTTCGGAATCGTGCAACGCATTGAACAATCGAAATTCTTGCAGGTTCCGCGCACCCGCATCGGGCGGCCTTTCGCCCGAAAATGGACGATTCTGTTTGCCGCCTGTTTGCCGGGCCGGTAGGGTCCGGCGCTTTCGGAAAGGCCCGGACGGCATGGCAAAGCGGGTTTCCAGACTGACCGACCGCACGGCCCGCGCGCTCCCGGCAAACAGCGGCGACGCCGTCTACTGGGACGGCGACCTGACCGGATTCGGCGTCCGGGTCCGCGCGTCGGGCCGGAAGACCTGGGTGTTCCAGACCCGCGTGCGCGGCCGGCTGCGCTGGTTCACCCTCGGGCCCTGCGGCGCGCTCGGTGCCGGAAAGATAGGGTGCCGGGGGCATGAGCGCCGCCGCGGCGCGGGCGCAGGCGCAGGGGCTCGCGGCGCTGGCGAAGCAGGCTGCCATGGCTGCGATTGACCGGCCGCCCGGCGCGTGCTGCTATCGGATCGCGCCCCGGCAACTCCCGAAGGCTGCCTGGACGGGCCGTTCCAGATTGGCCTCCAGTGCACGACCTGTCAAGGAATTTCCTCCTGCGGCCGGAAACGGCTCTGCCGGGCCGCGCTTCCTCAGTCGTGCTCCAGCCACCGTTTGACCGTCGCCATGATTTCGTCGGTCGGGTCTATGTCCTCACCTGCTTCGTATAGGGCATGAGTGAGATCGGAGATTTCCCCGCCACGCCCGCCTTCCTCGAGGCGGCGAATGAACGCCCAATAGGCCCAGGCCATATCCGTGCGGTGCGGCGTGCTGCGGTAGACGTCCCATATCTCGCGCGCCTCTTCCAGGGCCGAGGCCTGCGCCATTAGTTTCGCCGCTGGCCTGCCCGCGCCGGGGCTGGCGCGCCATCGCTTTTCCGCGGTGTCTGCCTTGGTGACGGTGAGCGTCGCCGAGCCGCCGGCCTTGACGTGGGCGACCCCCTCAATCCGCACCGGCAGCGCCAGCCGATACTCGCCGTCCGCCATGGAGACGATGTTCGTTCCGTCCGGCAGGCGGGCAACGGTGTGTCCGTCGCCGAGCGGCCTTTGCGGGAGCTGCCGCATCGTCTCCCGCAGCCCGCGCGCCGTCTCCGCTTCCATGGCGTCGCGAATCCCGCGGGCGTCGGCACCGGCGCTGACATTAAAGGTCTGGTGAATGGCGGGAACCGCGGCCCTTTGCTCGAGATCGGCAATGCGGCGCTTGTAGCCGTGCCCGAACAGGAGCGTGCCGAACATGCCAAGCACCAGTCCGACGACGAGAAACGCAGCCTCGACCAAGCCCAACAAATCGATGGCAAGTTGAATGTCCTGCATCCGGCGCGCATATCGGGAATCCGATTCAGCCGTCAAGTATTCTTTGCAAGCCTCGTTTATTGCTCGATCTCACGCTTGCCCCGCGATTCGGGGCGGAGAGGACCGGATGCCGCAAAACGCCGCGATTGCACCAAGATTCATTACGCTGATCGTGTTGAGCGGCCTGTTCGTCCTCTCGCTCAACATGTTTCTGCCGTCGCTTTCGAACATCGCGACGGACTTCGAGGCGCCCTACGCGCTCGTCAACCTGGCCATTGCCGGCTACGCCGGCGCCACGGCGATCCTGTAGCTGATCGTCGGTCTGCTGTCCGGGCCCGCAGGCCAGCGTGCAGCCGCCAACGGACATGGATCTGTCGGCCACGATCAAGTTCTTCAACCCGGTACGCGGGTTCGGCTTCGTCGTGCCGGATGCCGGCGACCGCGAGGTTTTCGTCCATGCAAGCGTGCCGTTCCGCTCCGGCATGGCGGACTTGGCGCCGAGCCAGCGCGCGTTCGTGCGCGCCGAAAGCATCCCGCGCAGGCTCCAGGCGACCGACAAAGAGCCTATCCGAACGGAGCCGACCCCGACAGGATACGGCGAATGACCTCCTCGCGAATGCCCGCCCGGTACTCTTTCCTACAACCGAAAAGGTCGAGTCCGGGATCAGCGCGCTGCGAGCAGCGCCTCGACTTCGGTCCTGACCGGCATTGATCGCGCAGCGCCGGCCCGGGTAACCGAGAGGCCGGCGGCAGCGCAGGCGAAACAAACGGCCCGCTCAGGCTCGAGGCCCTCGGCGAGCGCCACGGCAAACGCTCCGTTGAACGCATCCCCTGCGCCGGTGGTCTCCACCGTCCGGCCTGCCCGGAACGCAGACGCCAGGAAGGTCGTGTCGGGTCCGTGATACAGGGCGCCGCGCGCGCCGAGCGTGATCGCCGCGACGCCGGCGCCGCGCCCACGGAGCACCGCCGCCGCGCGGCGCGCGCCATCGTCGGTCCCGACCGGTATCTCGGTGAGCAGTTCCGCCTCGGTTTCATTGGGCGTCACATAATCGCACAGTGCGAGCATGGCCGTCGGAATTTCCGCGAACGGGGCGGGGTTCAGGACGGTGGTCACGCCGGCGCGCCGCGCGATCTCCAGCGCACGCATCGCTGCCGGCAAAGGCTGCTCGAGCTGGGTCAGGAACACCGAGGCCGACCGGATTGCATCCGCCGCCGAGTCCGCGTCGGCCTCGGACAACTCGAGCGCCGCACCGGGATGGACGACGATTGCGTTCTCTCCGGTCGCAGGGTCGACCATGACGGACGCAATTCCGGTCGCGGCGCCATGCGATCTGGAAACCAGCGGCGTTACGCCGGCCTCTGCCCAGGCGGACAGGGCCATCTCCGCCAGTGCGTCGTGCCCCAACCGGGAAATGAGAACGACCTCGGCGCCGAGACGGGCGGCTGCCGCCGCCTGGTTCGATCCCTTGCCGCCCGGGCTCAGTGCGGCGCTCTCGCCGAACACCGTCTCGCCCATCCGTGGCAGGCGCGCGGTGCGGAATGTTGCATCGGCGACGAACGCGCCGAGGATCGCGATACGGGCGGTCATGAAGGCAGTATCATCGCTCCCTTGCCGGCGTGCGGATACAGTCGAAGGCGTGAGGCACGAGGCTGGTTCTTTCTGCGCGAGCCGAATGCGTCGCGCCCCCTATAACAAGTTCTCTACGCGGCCCCAGCTATTATTGGGTAGTTTTAATCCTGCCGAATATTTGCAATACAGTCCTCTTGTCCAACCGGGAGGAAATCGATATGCGGCTCGAATCGAAATCCAGGCGTCGCGACCGGAAGGTGCCGCATCGGTGGATGCTCCGCCGGTCGCTCGCCCTATGGTGCCTTGCAGCCGCGCTATCCACCGGATTGGCGGGGAATGCTGCCCACGCCGGCTCCCTCGCGCCCGCGCCGCGCGTCATCGCCACCTACGAGCGCGACTTTCTCGAGCGTTCCGGTTCCCAGACGCTGGAGGAACTGCTGGAAACCGGCATCGTCCGCTACTTCCTCACCGGGGGGCAGCCGCTGCTCGTCCTGGTCAACGGCAGGCCCTACGGGACGACCGCCGGCGATCTGGATACCCTGCCGATTTCGGCCATCGAGCGCATCGAGCTTCTGGGCGGCGACAGTCTGGGCACGCTCGGCGGCAGCGCCGTGCGCGGAGCGATCAACGTTGTGCTGCACAAAGATCTGGACGGCTTCGAGACGCGCGCGGTCGGGCGGATGCCGGTTCGGGACGGCGGCGACGGCTGGCAAGGCAGCGTCTTCTGGGGCGGCGCGGTCGGCAAGGGCCGCATGACCCTCGGCATAGACATGCTCGGCCGCCAGGAAATCGCCGCGCGCAGCCGGTCGTACAGCCGTTCCGCCTGGCAAGAGGGCGGCACATTCGGCCAGGCGAAGAATGTCAGCATCGGCGGCAACACCGTCTGGGTCGTCCAGCCGGATGGAGGCGGAGGGACGACTGTAAGGTCGGTCGCGCTGGGGGACTGCGACCCGGCGAAAGGCTATACCGGCCCGCTCGGCAATCCGCCCGGCGCCCGTCCGGGCGACAAGGGCTGCGGTTTCGCCTACGGAAATATCATGTGGAATACAAGCAGCTACGAGCAGAAAAGCCTGATCCTGAACGCGGCCCATCCGCTCGACGATAAGACCGAACTCCGTCTGGACGCGAATATCGCGCAAGGCGCTTCATCGTTCCGCTACGCGCCGTCGGTCGACATATTTGCCTTCACCCCGTCCCCGCAATTGATCTCTGCGATCAACGAAGCGGCCGATGGCGCATTTGTTGCAGGAGGCAATGACGGCTTTGCCGTCGGGCACCGCTTCATCGGCCACGGCAACCGGGACTGGCATACGAAGTCCGAGGAATACGACATTTCCGTGGGTGTCGAGGGCCGTTTCACTGAGTGGCTCGGCTACGCCGCCCGCATCGACGCCTACCGGCTCGACGGTTCCGTGTCCGGCAACACGTTCGTCCATGCCGGCAGGATCCGAGAGAGAATAGCGGACGGAAGCTACGACCTTGCAAACCCCCTCTGGGACGCCCCGGAACATCGGGAAGCGATTGCGTATAGCAGCCTGAGGGAGGAGATCGATTTCGGCAGCGAAAATCTCGGCGGCCGGCTGGCGCTGGAAGGGTCCGGATTTGCTATTGGCGGCCGCAAGGCGGCCTGGACCGTGGGCGTCGGATTGGGCCGCACGGAAGCGCATTCTCTCCTTCGCTTTCGCAGCCGGGACGGCATGACTCATCCCGTGACGGATGTACTGGGCTCCGGCGGGACCAGCTATGCTGGCAAGCGCAGGACCGTGGGAGCGTTCGCGGAGATGTCCCTGCCGCTGGCCGACAATCTGGACCTCAGGATCGCGGGACGCCACGACCGGGCGAACGATGTGGGCAGCATGAAGTCGTGGAGCCTCGGAGTCAGCTACCGCCCGATCGAAAACCTCACGCTGCGCAGCTCCTGGAGTGTAGGACAGAGGCCGCCCTCGATGAGCAGTCTGCACAGCACCGCGGACCAGGATCACCCCTATATTTCATGCGACCCCGGGACCGGAGACCCTCCCCGCTCCTGCACAAGCCCCAACCCGAGGCAGGTGGGTCGCGAGACCGCGGGCAATCCGAAGCTCGATCCTTCGGACACCAAAAGATTCGCCATCGGCGTCGAAGCCCGCAAGCGGCCCTACTTTCTGGGAGTGGAGTGGTATCGACTCTCGCGCACCGACCTGGCGGGACGGAACAGCGCCGATTGGGCCGTGCGGAATCTGGAGGAATGCGAACCGGGCAACAGGTCGAACTGCATCGATCGCACCGGTGGCGCTATCACGATTTACGACAGCTATGCGAATATCGTCGATGTCGAACTCACGGGCGTTACCGTCCGGTTCGGCGGCGGCTTCAGAACGAGTTGGGGCATCGTCGGCGCGCGCGGCGCATGGCGGCATGTCACCGGCGCCAAACGGCGGGTTGCGGGCAGGACGGAAGGGTACGCCGTACCCAAAAACATGGTTCGCGCCGGGTTCCTGGCACGGCGCGGCAACCTGAGTCTCGTCTGGACCTCCAATTATCGCTCCGGGTTCGAAAACGCAGCGGGCACCGGAAAGTTCGACGCCTGGTTCGGCCACGACGCGGTGCTCGACTGGAAGGCGCCGATGGGGCTGAACGGCGCGCGGCTCACGGCCGGCGTGTTCAACCTCACCGATGCTCCCCTTTCGGTCAACACCGCCAACCCCGGCAGCGTGGACGGGCCGACGGAGGCCGGCTGGGGCCGCACCTTCTTCGTCACGCTCAACGCGCGCTTCTGAGCGGGAAATCAACTGCGCCGGTCGCCCGACTGCCGGTTGAGCCTAGCATTGAGCAATATACCATTCATTCCATTGACGTTCAGCACTCCCTTCGATTCCCAAGATGACTGGATTGACATTAGGTTCGGATGGACAGTGGATCGGTTGGCTCTCGTGGGACAACGAGAAAGCCGCGGACCCGATCGGAGACTATGTCGGCAAGATCGTCCGACGGAAGCGGAGCGTTCGAGGTTGTACCGGTTGAGGTCGCATCCCTATCGCGGCTACGCCGGCAATCCGGGCCCTCCCAGTTGAGTCGGACAAGAGTTGCCGTCGCCCGAAGCGGACAAAGCGAGCCTGTTGGAAAGCAGGGTTGCCTTAGGCAGTCCGTTTGCATCGGTTCCGCAATAACCTTGATTGTTGCTGTTCCAAAGGCCGGTTGATCTCGACCCGTTTGGGCACCGAAAACTGTTCGATTGGCCGCATACTGCCTTACTTGCACTGGAGATTGCCCGGTACTTGGCTGCACAGAATAGAAGATCGGTAGGTCTTGGAATGGGCACATCCACCAAGCGCACATTGCTGCGTTCGGTCGGCGCCGCCGGGCTCGGCTACGCCGATGGATCGATCCTTTGGCGCAGCAGCATCGGGCCGTAGATCAGCTCGAAGAACGCGAACGCCGCGATCCAGGCAGCGGCGGACGCATGCAGCAGCAAGGAGCTGGCATCGTCCGCCAGCCGACTCGCCAGCCGGGCTGCGACGGCGGCAGTGACCAGCATGTAGATCGCGGCGGTCGCGTGCGAGGCGGTCAGCGGCCGCCCGGTATGGCCCAGGGTCGCGCGCGTCATTATGGCGAGGATCATGGTGGCCATTGCGCCGGCGGTGAGCGCATACAGCGCGACGCTTGGCGGCACTGTTGGGGCGAGCATGGAGACGGCGAGCAGCGCGAGGCCCACCGTAAGCGTCCGGTCTGACCGCCCGAGCGGGATCAGGCGTCAGCTTGCCGATC
>VXNK01000157.1 GCA_009840595.1 Rhodospirillaceae bacterium
GGCGGCCGGACCGCAAACCCGGATTTATTGAAATACTTTCACACTCTGAGCAGCGGCGCCAGCAATCCGGATGCGGCGTCGAACGCGGCCATCGCCGTCAGCAGAAGGAAGGCCGAGGTGCCGAACCCGCCGACGGTCAGAAACAGGGCCGCGCCGCCGGCCAGCCAGAGAAACGCAAGCAGGCGGTAGCCGAGCGTCCTGCCGCCGGCGCGCGCGGTCTTCAGGGTCTCGAAGGCCAGCGCCGTCAGCCCCACCAGAACGAACAGGGCGCTGAAATCGACCGGCCAGGCGTCGCCGGACGGCAGGGGTACCGTCCAGGCCGGCTCGATCAGAAAGGCCGCCATCCGGAAATCGGCCGGACCGAACACAGGGCCCAACAGGGCGAATCCCGCATAGGAGGCCATGACGAGGCCGATCGAGGAAATGAGCCTGTGCATTGCGGTTTCCGGACGTTATGCGGCGGCGGACTTCGGAACGGTGGCGGACCGGTGTTCGTCAGTACAGCTTCCGCGTACCCTCCCGATACAGGCGGTCGGCCTCTTCCGGGTCGCCGTCGAGTCCGGCCATTTCATGCACCATGCGTCCCCCGCCCGGCAGGATGCTGCGGTCCGGCTTGCTGGCTTCGTCCCACAGTTGCGCCCGGCGCAGGGCCCGGTTGCAGTGGATATAGGCTTCGCGCACCGAGATGCGGATCGCCATCAGGGCCGGCTTGCCGCCCATGGCCAGCCGTTCCAGCAGGCCGGGGTCGTCGGTCAGGCCGGCGCGGCCGTTGAGGCGCAGGGTTTCGTCGAAGCCCGGGATCATGAAGATCACCGCGACTTCCGGGTTTTCCAGGATATTGGTGAGCGTATCGAGTCGGTTGTTGCCGGGCCGGTCGGGAATCAGGATCGTCCGGTCGTCGACGACGTGCACGAAGCCCGGCCGGTCGCCGCGCGGCGAGACATCGCCGGGGCCGCCGTCCGCCGCGCTGGTGCCGATCACTAGGAACGGAGCATGGGCGATGAAGGTCCGGCAATGGGCGTCGAGCCGGTCGATGACTTTTCGACGCGCCCGCTCCGTCGGCATCCGGTAGCGCGTGCGCAGGGACTCCAGGCTGTCGACAGCGGTCAACGTCAGAGGACCCGCCGGGGCGCGGCCGCCTCGAAGGCGCCGCGGAATTCGCAAGGCTCGATCATGCCGGCATTGTCGCTCCGGGCTGCACGCCGATGCAAGGGGCATGGGGCGGGGCAGGGCGCGCGCACTCTACCGTTGGCACGGCGGCAGAATCGAGTATCTCTAGCGGCTCCGCCCGTCAAACCGCCGGCGCCGCGATTTCCGGCGCTGCGCCCTCTTGTTCCGGAAGACAGCCATGACCCACTCCGATGCCGCCGGCCCGATCTGGCAATGGTCCGCCCCGAAGACCGCAGCCGCAATCCGCGACGGCGAAATTTCCGCCGCCGAGGCGGTCGAGGCGCACAGCGCGCGCATGGATGCGGCCAACCCGGCGCTCAACGCCGTGGTCATCGACCTGCGCGAGGACGCCCGGGCGGCAGCGGCGCAGGCGGACGCGGCCCTGGACGCTCACCGGGCCGCCGGCAAGCCGCTCGGCGCGCTGCACGGCGTGCCGGTCACGGTCAAGATCAACGTCGATTACAAGGGCCAGGCCAACACCAACGGCGTCGCGGCCTTCCGGGACATGATCGCGCCGGACGATTCGCCGGTCGTCGCCAACCTGCGCAAGGCGGGGGCGATCGCCATCGGCCTGACGAACACGCCGGAATTTTCCTTCCGCGCTTTCACCGACAATCCCCTGCACGGCCCGACCAGGAACCCGTGGAGCCCGCAGCACAATCCCGGCGGCTCGTCGGGCGGCGGCGGCGCGGCGGTGGCGGCCGGCATCGGCGCCATCGCCCACGGCAACGACATCGGCGGCTCGCTGCGCTTCCCGGCCTGGTGCAACGGCCTGTCCACGATCAAGCCGACCCTCGGCCGGGTGCCGGCCTACAACCCGAGCGCGCCGGTCGAGCGGCCCCTGCTGGCCCAGCTCATGTCGGTCCAGGGCCCGATGGCGCGGGAGGTCGCGAGCGTGCGGCTCGGCCTGCAGGCGATGGCGGCGCGCGACTGGCGCGACCCGTTCTGGTGCCCCGTACCGCTGGAAGGGCCGAAACCGGAACGCCCGGTCCGCGTACTCTACGCCCAGCCCGACGACGACATGGACTGCGATCCGGCGGTGATCGCCCAGGTCGACGCCGCCGCGGACATGCTGGCCGACGCCGGCTATGCGGTCGAGAAGGGCCCGGCGCCGCTGCTCAGGGAGACCTGGCAGGTCTGGATCGACATCCTGATGGCCGAGGTCCAGACCATGCAGCGCGAGGTGATCGACAAGGTCGCCTCGCCGGCGCTCACCGACACGCTGGACGCCTATCTCGCCTTCGCCAACCCGCTCGACCTCAAGGGCTACATGACGGCGATCGCCCAGCGCTCCCGGCTGGTGCGCGAATGGATGCGCCAGCTCGAGGAGACGCCGCTCGTCCTGACCGCGGCGTCGGTCCAGCCGGTCAACCTGCTGAACGAGGATCTGCAAAGCAAAGGGCGGGTCTACGAGATCTTCACCGCCGCCCGCTTCATCTCGGCGATGAACCTGCTCGGCCTGCCCTGCGCCATCGCGCCGGTCGGCACGCTGAACGGTCTGCCCAACGCCTGCCAGCTCGTCGCGAGCCGCTTCCGCGAAGACCTCGCCCTCGACGCCGCCCAGGCCATCGAGGACCGGGTCGGCGTCCTCTGCCGCGAGTTGTGGGCACGGGAGGGGTAGCGAGCGCTTCCCGCAAGAAATTCATGCCGCCCCGGCCCCCGAGCCGGGGTCCAGAGTCGCGCGACGGACGGTGCGCTCGGAGATGGGCGGCAGGGGTTTCGGAGCCCCGTGACCCCATCCACGCAGCGCCGCGGATAGTTGCTGTTACCCGGACCTGTACGCACCGCTTTGCCCGGTGGCTCTGGGCCCCGGATTAAATCCGGGGCGGCTTCATCGGTATTTCAGGCATCGCCAAACGAGCGGCGTTTGCAATCTTCACCGGCTTCCTCACCGCCGCATGAACACGCCGTCGATCTGGATCTGGCGGGCGATGTGGCGGCTGAAATAGCCGGGGATGAAGAGATGGGCGGCGTAGCCGAGCGTTTCCATGCGGTCGAGCATCGTGCGCCAGTCGGTCTCGCCGGCGTAAATCGGCTCGATGGACAGTTCGAGCTGCCAGCCGGCGATGCGCGCCATGACCGGTTCCGCGCCGTCGAGCACCGCGCTCTCGTAGCCCTGGGTGTCGGCCTTGACGAAGACCGTGTCATCGTCGCGGACATAGTCGCCGAACACCGTCGCCAGCCGGCGCAGGGGCACGGTCTCCTGCCCGGTCATCGCGGATGACGGGGTGAAGCGCATGGCGTTTTCGGCCAGAGGCAGGGCGGAGCTCATGTCGCTCTCGGCGGAGATGTTGAGCGCGGTTTCGCCGTCCGCGCCGCCGAGCGCCATGGCCGGCGCGACCCGCCAATTGCCGTCGGCCGCGGCCTTCTCCTCAAGCGCCGGGCGCACGGCGGACTGCGGCTCGAAGGAAACGATCCGGCCGGCCCAGCCGGCGCGCCGCAGATAGCCGCCGTATTCGCCCTTGTGGGCGCCGATATCGAGCACGGCGGTGATGCCGAAATGCTCGAGGATCGTGACGAGATTTTCCCAGTGCGACGGTTTCGGTTTCCGGCTCATGCCGATGCCTCCTGCCCGGATTTACCGTCCGACGGGCGGCTGCCGAGCCGCCACAGGATCAGCGGCCCGAACAGCGCGCCCAGCGCCATCGTGGCGAAGGCGACGAGCCAGCCGGTCTCCGAGGCGCCGCCGGCCAGGTCGAGGGCGACGCCGACCGCCGTGGTGCCGAGGAAACCGGCGCCGAAGCCGAGGGTCGAATGCAGGGCGAGGGTCGCGCCCCGCCGTCCGGCCGGCGCGGCGGCCACGGCCCCGGCGGTCAGCGACGCCGAATCCGCCAGCAGCGGGATGCCGTAGAACAGGCCGACCAGGCAGACCAGCCAGTAGGGCGCCCCGGCCAGCGCGCCCAGCGCCAGCGCCGTGACCGCGGACAGCAGCATGACGCAGGCGATGGTGCGCCGCCGCCCGGCGCGCATGGCGATTTCGTTGCCGACGATGCTCGCCGGCACGCCGACCAGGCCGATCGCGGTGGCGACGAGCGTCGGCGCGAGCCAGAGCGGCGCGCCGCCCTCCTGGGCCGCGACCCAGGTGAGGTAGGCGACCAGCCAGCCGCGCAGGGCGAACAGCTCCCAGACATGGCCGGCGTAGCCCAGGATATAGCCCATGGTCGGGCCGTTGCGCAGCACGGGGCGGACGTCCAGCAGATGGCCGACCGGCGGCTGGCGCTCCGTCAACGGCCGCGTCGTGGCGGCGACCGCGAGCCCGGCGATCCAGGCCCCGGCCGCCGCCAGCCCGAACGCCCAGCGCCAGCCGAGCAGGTCGCCCGCGATGCCGGCGAACAGGAAGGACAGGCCGGAGCCGATGCCGAAGGTCGCGGTGTAGAAGGCGATGTAGCGCGACTGTTTCGGCCCTTCCAGCCGGTCGGTCAGCACGCGCAGGCCGGGCATGTAGACCCCGGCCAGGCCGACGCCCATCAGGGTATGCAGCACGACGGCGCTCCAGAAGCCGTCGGCGAGCAGGGCGAAGCCGAGCTGGGCTGCGCCGGACAGGGCCGCCGCCGAGAGGAAAATCCACAGGGCGTCGAAGCGGTCGGTCAGCAGCACCAGGATCGCCACCGAGGCCATGTAGCCGCCGAAATAGGCGCCGTTGACGATGCCGGCCTCGGTGTTGCTGAGCTGCCATTCGACCATCAGGCCCGGCATCAGCGCCGGGAAGGTCGCGAAGCCGAGCATGCCGAGCGACTGCGCCAGGCACAGCACGAAGACCAGCCGGACGGCGCCGCTCATCGCAGGACCGTCATGGCCGCCGCCGTCCCCGCCCGGTGCCTGCCCGGTGCCTGCCCCGTGCCCGCCTAGCGCCGGGCAAGCGCCGCTTCAACGGCTTTGGCGACGGCGAGGTTGCGCCGGTCGTCCAGGGCCTCGCCGACGATCATCAGGCCGACCGGCGCCTCGCCCGCCCGGTGGATCGGCAGGCTGGTCGCGCAGCGGTCGAGAAAGTTGAACGGCGCGGTGTTGCGCAGCATGGCGAGGTTGGCCGCGCCGAAGGCGTCGTCGTCGCTTTCGAGGTCGGCGATCGGCGGCGCGACGCGCGGGCAGGTCGGCATGAGAACCGCGTCGAACGGCGCCGTGAGCGCGTCGGCTTCGCGGCGCAGGCGCGCCCTGGCGTGCAGCAGGTCGACATAGTCGGCGCCGCCGATCTTCGCGCCGTTCAGGATGCGCGCCGCGACGCGATGGTCGAAATCCTGCGGCCGGCTCTCGAGGTCCAAGCGGTGCAGCGCCAGCGCCTCGGCCGCCGCCAGCCCGCCGGCGGTGCTGAGCTGCGGAATGTCGGCGAGGATCGCGAAGGGCAGGTCGGCGAGCCGGGCGCCGGCCGCGGACAGGCGGGTCAGCGCCACCTCGAAGGCTGTGGAGACCGGCTCTTCCAGGCCGTCCAGCACCAGGGTCTGCGCAACGCCCAGGCGGAGGCCGCTCACCGGGACGTCGGGCAGGGGCGCCGGCGCTTCGCCGGCCATGACGGCGTCGAGCAGGGCGCAGCAATCGACCGAGGCGGCGAGCGGGCCGATGCTGTCGAGCGAGAAGGAGAGCGGGAAGCAGCCGTCCTGCGGCACCCGGCTGGCCGTCGGCTTGAAGCCGGTCAGGCCCGAGAGCGCCGCCGGGATGCGGACCGAGCCGCCGGTATCGGTGCCGATGGCGGCGACCGCCATGCCATCGGTCACGGAGACCGCCGCGCCGGAGGAGGAGCCGCCGGGAATCCGCCGGCTCGCCCGGTCCCACGGGTTGGCCGGCGTGCCGTAGTGCGGATTGATGCCGATGCCGGAATAGGCGAACTCGGTCATGTTGGTCCGTCCGACCAGGATCGCGCCGGCGCCCTTCAGGCGGCGCACGATGGCGGCGTCGGCGGCGGCCGGGGCGGCGTCCTGCCGGACGATGGAGCCGGCCCGCGTGGTCTCGCCCGCCACGTCGAACAGGTCCTTGATCGATACCGGCATGCCGGCGAGCGGGCCGAGATCGACCCCGGCGGCGCGCATGGCGTCGGCATGCTCCGCCTGCTTCCGGGCGGCCGCGCCGTAATGGCGAAGGAAGGCCAGCCCGCCTTCGCCGTCCGGCGCTTCGGCGCCGGCGCAGGCCTCGTCGACCAGCGCGGCGACGGTCGTTTCGCCCGCGGCGATGGCGGCCTGCCGGCGGGGGATCGTGCCCAGCGGTAACGGGGAG
>VXNK01000009.1 GCA_009840595.1 Rhodospirillaceae bacterium
GCAGGGAGCCGTCGGTCGATTTCGTCATGGTTTCGTGCTGCCTCCGGATGGAATTGCAGCCGCAGCGGGCAGGCGCACCCACCGGAATGCAAGCGGACCGCGCTTGATGTCCGGGCGCGGAAGTGGCGGCCGCGCGCCCCGGCCTCATTGAAGCTGCGTGATGGAGATCGTGGCGCCCAGCCCCGGATGCCCGATATTCGGAGTCCACCGGTCCCGGCACCACCCTACTCAGGGAGAGAGCATTATGGCGGAGGAATTTGGCGGCGGTCTCGCGTGCGTCGCCGGGTGAGAAACGCCCGGCGGCCCGTCTGAGCGCGCCGCGACGGCAATACCCTGATGGCCCGCGGGACGTCAGTAGATGTCGAACGGGAAATACCGGGCGTTGATCTTCCCGTAGGTGCCGTCGGCGAGGATGGCCCGGATCGCGTCGTTCAGGCGCCGGCGCAGCGCCTCGTCCTCCTTGCGCACGGCAATGCCGATGCCCTCGTCGAGGCGGTAGGTGTCGCCCGCATAGGCGAAGCCCGCGCCCTCCGGGCTCTCGATCCACTTCCAGAAACCGAGCGCGTCGCCGAACGCCGCGTCCAGGCGGCCTTCGATCAGCGCCCGGTCGAGCGCGCCCTGGTCGTCGTACAGCCTGATGCCGGCGAACTTCGACCGGTTGTCCTCCAGCCAGTCCGAGGCGATCGTCGCGCGCATCGCGCCGACGGTCCGCCCCGCCGCGTGTTCGGGGTCGAAACCCGAGCCTTTCCGCGCGACGAAGCGCACCCCGCTACTGTAGTACCGATCCGTGAACGCAACCAGGCGTCGGCGCTTCTCGGTGATCGACATGCTGGAGACGATGGCGTCGAACCGGCCGGCCCGCAGCGCCGGGATCAGCTCCTCCCAGTCCTGGCGGACGAACGCGCACGCGACTTCCATGCGTGCGCAGAGTGCCAGCGCGATGTCGACGTCGAAGCCGATGAGCCGGTCCGCATCGTCGATCTCGCTGAAGGGCGGGTAGGCGGGGTCGACCCCGACGCGGAGCGTCTCCCGCGCCGCCTCGTCCCCGAACGCCGGGGCGGCAGTCAGCAGAGCGAGGACCAGCGCCGCAAGCCACCTGTTCATGGCCATCTCCAGAGACCCGGTTTCCTGATCGCGCAATCTTACACAGCGACAGCGGCCAACGACAGTCCCGGCGGTCGACCCGGCGGTCGGCCCGGCGATCCGCACCGGGTCTGTTGCCGTTCGTGACGTCTAGCGAAAGCCAGCCGGGACCGGACAGCGGGTCAATCGTTGCCATCGCGGGAAGGCACGGAGATCTCTCCTGCATCGGTCGCTTCCGGGGGCAGCTGCGGCGCAACCCTGCATCCGAGGCGCGCGCGCCTCGGCCTCATTGAAGCGTCGGGCGGGAATGCCCTGTTCCGCTACTCGCGGACCCGCCCGGGCGATTATCCGGTCGAACACTTGCGCGGCTATGTCGGCATTGAAGCACTTTTATCTATCTTCTTGCGCATTGGTGGCAGGGGCATCTGGGGTGCATTGAAGCTCAATTTTGCCGCCATACCATACCTGGACGCGAACACCTCGGATCGGTGCCGGATTGTCGGTTGAAACCGCCACTCTCGTCTTCAGCTATCTCGGCACCAAGGGCGAAACATGGTACTATATCGATATCTTCCCACGGGTGAGCGGGGCTCGGTTGGCTTTCAGAACGTCACCCATCGATCCGCACTCGTCCACGTTTTGAGGGTGGCGGCAATAGGCAACGAGCATTTCAAGTCTTTGGAGCTATTCGTCCACTTCGATCTCGATATAGTGTTTCTCACTACGCTGCTTCACCTCCTTCAATTCGATGATCAAGATACCGCCTGCTGCCAATTTCGCGAGTGGCGGTCCTTTGGAGCTTGCCCAAACGACACTACTCAACGCGACTTTAGCAATGCTGCCAACGTTCGGAACAAAGACCCCAACTGCGATTACGGCGAAGAACAATGTGACGCCGAGTGCGATAGCTATGCGTTTATGCTTCATCTGACACCTCCCTTCGCGTTAGAGCCAACTGAAGATACGGGAATGTCCTCAAGGGTCCGCAAGCCTGTGGAAGGTTGCGTATTAGCCTGTCCGTCCTTCGACAATTCGACGCGTCGATCTTTCCATCGCCCGCCGATTTCGCGGAACCGGCGGGTCCGGGACATCGGACGCGCCGGGCCGAAAAAATAAATTCCGGGGTCATTCGCAGCCAGGCGCCGCCTGACGACGACAGGCGTACGAATCCCCGGAATTCCCCAATTTCGGTCGCCTTGCAGGGCTCAGCGGCGCCCTTATCTTGCCGTCCATGATGGTGCTTCGCACCCTTGCCGGCGGCGAATGGCGGCGGCCGGTCCGCGTCGCGCTTCTCGTCGGCGCGATCGGGTCCGTTGTCGTGCCCGGCGTCCGGCTGTGGCAGGAGACGGCGGCGCACCAGTGGCGTCTGCTCGGTCTCGGCACGCTCGCCCGGGCAAGGCTCGCAGCCGGCGCCGACAGGTATACGCTCCAGCGTTACCAGCGGGCCGCGGGAGAGGTCGCATCCCTGCCGCTCGCGGCGATCGCCGCCGATCCGGAGCTCGACCGGACCCGGAGGCGCCTTCTCGGCGCCGCCGCCGATGCGGGCTGGCGCGGATTGGGCGCGGGGTCCGCGGCCGCGCTTGCGGCGCTGGCGCTGCTCGCCGGCTTGCGACCTTATGTATATGGCAGTGCGGGACCGCTGCCGCCGGCACCGATGCGCCCGCCGATCCGCCGGACCCGGGCAGTCCTCCGGGGCATCGCGGCGGGATTGCGGACTGCGCTGCCGCGGCGCGCCGAGCGGCTCGCCGGCATCCCCTGTCCGAAGGAGGCCCGGCAGGGCCACACCCTGGTCGTCGGCGCGGCCGGTTCGGGCCGGACGGCGCTGATCGCGGACCTGGTCGCGGAGAGTCGCGCGCAGGGCGGGCGCTGTATCGTCCTCGACCGGACCGGGGCCTGTACGCGCCTTCTGTTCGACCCGGCGCGCGACACTCTGCTGAACCCGCTGGACCGGCGCGCCGCGGCCTGGTCGCCGTTGCGCGACGGCCGCGGACACGACGACTTCGCGGCGATGGCAGCGGCGCTGGTTCCCGGACCGGCGGACGCCGGCCGGGCCGCTGCGGCGCTGGCGGCGCGTCAGCTCTTCGCCGAGACCGCCGAGGCCCTGCGGCCCCGGATCGACCATGGCAGGGGCGATGCCGGCAACGGCGCCCTGCTCGACCTGCTGCTCGATCCCGCCCCGGCGACGCTCGCCGGGGTGCTGGCGGGAACGCCGGCATGGACGGCACTGGCCCGGGCGGGTCCGAAGGTGCTGCCCTGGGCCCGCGCCATCCTGCGCCACTATCTGGCGGCGCTGCGGTTCGCACAGGGCGAACCCTTCTCGATCCGCGACTGGGTGGAACGCGGAGACGGGCTGCTGTTCCTGACCGGGCCGGACGACCCGAACGGGCGGCTGCGGGGTCTGGTCTCGGCGTGGCTGGAGACCGCGCTGCGCGCGGCGATGTCGCTCGATCCCGGCGGCGGGCGCGGCCTGCGGGTCGTCGTCGACGGGCCCGAGGCGCTGCACCGGCTGCCGTCGCTGCTGCCGGCGCTCGGCGCGGCGCGCGGGCTCGGCGTGCCGTTCGTGGTCGGTGTCGAAGCGCTGGGGCCATTGCGGGCGCGCTACGGCGCGGACGGGACGGCTACGGTGTCGGGGCTGTGCGCCACAAGGGTCGCGATGGCGGCGGCGGACGATGCGACGGCGGAATGGTGCTCGGCCGCCATCGGCAGTGAAAGTCTCGCACCGGCGTGGCGGCTGCGGCGCCTCGCGCCCGGACGGGGCGTGCTGCGGTTTCCCGGGCGGCACGACGCCGTCGAATTTGCGCTGGACGACGCGCGGGCGCGCGGCAGGGCGGCGCGCTTCGTGCCGGTCGACGGGGCCTGGATGTTCCTCGACGCCACGCTGGCGCCGGCGCCCGCAGCGCGGACAGTGCCGGCCTTACGGAAAGCGCCCGCGCAGACCGGCGGGTCGGCGATAAAGACCGGTAAACCGGCCCGGCCGCCCGAAGCCGCCGGCACCGGGAACGCCAGGCCTGCGGACGGCGAACGTCCCGAATTCCGCCGCACCGGCAAGCGCAAGCGGCGCCGCGCGGGACGCTGGATCTGATGGTCGCCTCGATCGGCGCGGTCGCGAGCCCGTCCCAGGGCGCGAGCTACTACGAACGGGACGGCTACTACGCCAAAGACTCCCCCGAGCATCTCGCGGCGAGCGCCTGGGCGGGCAAGGGCGCCGCCGAACTGGGCCTCCGGGGCCCGGTCGATCCCGGCACCTTCAAGGCCGTGCTGGAGGGCGCCGTGCCGGACGGTTCGGGCAAGCGGCTCGGCCGCTGCATGGGCGATGGCGAGATCCGCCACCGTCCCGGCCGCGACCTGACCTTCAGCGCGCCCAAGTCGGTCTCCCTCGCCGCGCTGGTCGGCGGCGACGCGCGCATTGTCGAGGCCCACGACCGGGCAGTCGGGCGCGCTCTCGACTGGTTCGAGACCAACGCCGCCGAGACCCGGACACAGGATCCGGCGACCGGCCGCATGGTCCGCACCGGCGATCAGAAGACGGTGATCGCCACCTTCCGGCACGAGACCTCCCGGAACCTGGACCCGGCGCTGCACACCCATTCGGTGATTGCCAACATGCTGCACGGCCCGGATGGCAAGTGGCGCACCATGGCCAACGAGAGCCTGTACGCCTCCAAGATGCTGCTGGGCGCGCTCTACCGCAGCGAGCTCGCGGGCGAACTGGCGAAGCTCGACTACGGCATCGAGCGGACCCATGCCGACGGGCGCTTCGAGATCGCGGGCGTCTCGCGCCACATCGTCGAGGCCTTCTCGACCCGCCGCGCCGAGATCGAGGCCGCGATGGCGGACCGGGGCCTCGGCACCACGGCGGAGAACCAGCCTCTCGCCCGACGGGCGGCGCTGATGACGCGCGCGGCGAAGCGCGACGTCGACCGGGCGGAACTGCGCGAGATTTGGGAGAAACAGGCCGCCGAACTCGGCTTCGAGGCGAAGGCGCTCGTCGCCGAGGCGATGGAGCGGGGCCCGGCCGGCCCGGCAAAGGCCCGCGGCGGGGCGAAGGATGCGGGCAAGGGCGACGAGTCGACGGGTGTTCGCCAGGCGGACCTGTTCGAGCACGCGGCGCGCCCCGATCCCGCGCGCGAGGCGGTGGGGTGGGCGCTCGCCCATCTTTCGGAGCGCGACGCGGTGTTCGCCAGGACCGACCTGCTCGCGGCCGCGCTCGCCTACAGCCCCGGCGCGGCCTCGATCGGCGAGATCGAACGGGCCGCTAATGACCTCCAACGCGAGGGCCGGCTGCACGATGCGCCGGCATTTGAGCATGGCGGCGGGCTCACCACCGAGAGGGCGGTGGCCGACGAGCGCGAGACGATCGCGCTGATGCGCGCCGGCGCGGGCCGGGGCAAGGCGCCGATGAAGGGCTGGACGGTCGACCGGCACCTGCGCAAGGGACCGCTCACGGCCGGGCAGAAACAGGCGGTGAGGCTGATCCTGTCGGAGAAAGACCGCACGGTCGGGGTGCAGGGGTTTGCCGGTACGGGCAAGACCCGGATGCTGCACCGCGCCCGCGCGCTGGCGGAGAAGAAGGGCTGGCGCATGGTGGGGCTGGCGCCCTCGGCCTCGGCGGTGCAGACGCTGACGGCGGAATCGGGCATCCGGTCGGAAACCCTCCAGCGCTTCCTCGCGCGGAACGCCGGGGTTGCCGAGGGCCGCCTGACGAAGAAGGGCGCGAAAACGATGCGTGCGGCCTTCGCGAAGACGGTGCTGGTGGTCGACGAAGGCTCGCTGGCCTCGACCGTCCAGGCCCGCGACCTGCTCCGGATCGCGGGCGAACTGCGCATCCCGAAGCTGGTGCTGGTCGGCGATGCGAAGCAACTCGACGCCGTCGATGCCGGCAAACCGTTCGCCCAGCTTCAACAGGCCGGCATGAAGACCGCGGTCATGGACGCGATCCTGCGCCAGCGCGATCCCGACCTCAAGGCCGCCGTCGAGGCCAGCCTCGCAGGCGAGATCGGCAGGGCGTTCGACAAGCTCGGCGCCAACGTGGCCGAGGTGAAAGCCGACAATATCGCCGGCGCGGTCGCGGCGCGCTGGCTCAAGCTCTCCCAGGAAGAGCGCGAACGAACCGGGGTGATGGCCCCGAGCCATGAGTTGCGCGAGGGGATCAACGGCCATATCCGCGAGCGCCTGGTGCGCGAGGGC
>VXNK01000116.1 GCA_009840595.1 Rhodospirillaceae bacterium
CCCCCGGGCACACCCCCTGCCGTCACACCCCCTGCCGGCCCGCTTCGGTCGACGTCCGATATCGACAAGGGGCGCAAGCTTGGCGAGGATAGCGGCGACGCCCGCCGAACCGCAGCGCGAAGGCCCTGCCGCTTCCTGCCCATGAACGTTCCCGTCCAGCCCTCCGGAAAACCGGGCCTCACGCCCATGCTGACGCATTACCGGGAGGTCAAGGCGGCGCATCCCGACTGTCTGGTGTTTTACCGGATGGGCGATTTCTACGAGCTGTTCTTCGACGATGCCGTCGCCGCGGCCGGCGCGCTGGACATTACGTTGACCAAGCGCGGCAAGCAGGCCGGACAGGACGTGCCGATGTGCGGCGTGCCGGTCCATGCGGCGGAGACCTACCTTGCCCGCCTGATCCGCGCCGGCTTCAAGGTCGCCGTGTGCGAACAGATGGAAGAACCGGCCGCGGCAAAGAAACGCGGCGGATCGAAGGCGCTGGTCAGGCGCGACGTCATCCGGGTCGTGACTCCCGGCACGCTGACCGAGGATACGCTGCTCGACGCCCGGACGCACAGCTATCTCGCGGCGCTGGCCGAGGCGGGCGGCGAACTGGGCCTCGCCTGGCTCGACATGACGACCGGCGATTTTGCCGCCCAACCGGTCGCACCGGGCGACCTGGGCGCCGCGCTGGCGCGGCTGGAGCCGTCGGAAATCCTCGTCTCCGACGGGCTGATCGAACGGCCGGCGCTGTTCGAGGCCTTTGCCGACTGGCGCGACCGGCTGACCGTCCAGCCGGCCAGCCGGTTCGACAGCCTGAATGCCGAGGCCCGCCTCACGGCGCATTTCTCCGTCGCTTCGCTCGATTCGTTCGGAGCCTTCACCCGCTCGGAAACAGCCGCGGCCGGCGCCCTGCTCGACTATGTCGACCTCACCCAGCGGGGCCGGGCGCCGCGCCTGTCGCGCCCGGTCCGTCACGGCGGCGGCGGGACGATGGAGATCGACGCGCCGACCCGGCGCAATCTCGAACTGACCCGGACCCTGTCGGGCGACCGGAAAGGCAGCCTGCTGTCTGCGGTCGACCGTACGGTCACCGGTCCGGGAGCCCGGCTTCTCGCCGAGCGGCTGGCCGCGCCGCTCACCGATGTCCCGGCCATCGAATCGCGCCTGCGGCTGGTCGGGTTTTTCCGCGACGGTCCCGGCGTCCGCGACAGGGTCCGGGACCTGCTGAAACGAACGCCGGACGCCGAGCGCGCCCTGTCGCGACTCACACTCGGCCGCGGCGGCCCGCGCGACCTCGCCGCAATCCGCGATGCGCTGGCCGCGACCGGGCCGCTGGCCGAGGCCGTCGACGCCACCGGCCTTGCCGACCTCGAGGAACTGGCCGATCTCGCCCGCCGGCTCGGCCGCCACGACCCCCTGGTCGACCGGCTGGGCCGCGCCCTGGCGCAAGACCTGCCGCTACAGAGCCGCGACGGCGGTTTCATCGCGCCGGGCTATTCCGAAGCGTTCGACAAGCAGACGGCACTCAGGACGGACGGCCGCGGCCTGATCGTGCAGATGGAAGCCGGGCTGCGCGAGGAGACCGGCATTCCGTCGCTCAAAATCCGGCACAACAACGTGCTCGGATATTTCATCGAGGTCTCGACGGCCCAGTCGGGCAAGATGCCGGCCGGCGCCGACAGCCCCTTCATCCACCGGCAGACCATGGCCAGCGCAACGCGCTACACCACGGTTGCGCTGTCGGAACTGGAATCCGATATCGTTCGCGCGGCCGACCGGGCGCTGGCGATCGAACTGGCGCTGTTCGACGACCTGGTCGCGGAAGTGCTGGGCCAGACGGAGCCGATCGCCCGGGCTGCGCAGGCCCTGGCGGAACTGGATGTCGCCGCCGCTCTCGCCGACCTTGCGGCCGGGGGCGAATGGTGCCGGCCCTCCGTTACGGCCGATGCAACCTTTGCCGTGACCGGCGGGCGGCACACGGTCGTCGAGGCCATGCAGCCGGATACGCCGTTCGTGCCGAACGACTGCGACCTCGGTCCGGAACGCAATCTGTGGCTGCTGACCGGGCCGAACATGGCCGGCAAGAGCACCTTCCTGCGCCAGAATGCGTTGATCGCGATTCTCGCCCAGGCCGGCAGCTTCGTGCCGGCGCGCGAGGCGACGATCGGCATTGTCGACCGGCTGTTTTCGCGGGTCGGCGCGGCCGACGACCTGGCGCGCGGCCGCTCGACCTTCATGGTCGAAATGGTCGAGACCGCCGCGATCCTGAACCGGGCCACGCCGCGCTCGCTGGTCATTCTGGACGAAATCGGCCGGGGCACCGCCACCTTCGACGGCTTGTCGATCGCCTGGGCGACGGTCGAGCATTTGCACGACAATCTCCGGTGCCGCGCCCTGTTCGCCACGCACTATCACGAACTGACTGCGCTCTCGGCCCGCCTCGACCGGCTGTCCCGGCACACCATGCGGGTCAGGGAATGGCAGGACGAGATCGTCTTTCTGCACGAGGTGGCGCCGGGCGACGCGGAAGCGAGCTACGGCATCCATGTCGCCCGGCTGGCCGGCATGCCCGCCGCCGTCGTCGCCCGGGCCGAGGAGGTTCTGGCAACCCTGGAAGCGGGCGACCAGGGCGCAAATGTGAGCCGGCTCGCCGACGACCTGCCCCTGTTCAGCGCCGGCGCCGCGGAGCCGCCGCGCCCGGCCCCGTCGGAAGCCGAACTGCTGCTCGCGGAGATCAATCCGGACGAACTGACGCCGCGCGCGGCGCTGGAATTCCTCTACCGGCTGAAATCGGCCGCACGGGACTGACCTGCGGTGCCGCCCCTGTACCCCCGGGGGTGAAAAATCCGCTAACGCGCCTCGACGGTTAGGCCCAGTTCCCGCGCGAGGCGGTCGATCCCGGCCAGGCTGGACCGGCCGGTCAGCGCCAGGCGCAGCAGCGGCACCGGCCTTTTCGGCGCAGCTTTGAGGGCGATGGTGCCCCGCTTCTCGACGAATACGATCAAGGCGTCAAAGGCGCGCCGGACAATGTCGAGGGGCTGATGGGCCCTTTGCGCCGCCAGCCCCGCAACGACGCGGTCAATGACCTGTTTCTTGCTCAGACCGGTCTGCTCGGCCCGCTTCGCGGCCAGCTTGTCGATTGCGCCGCGGTCTGCGAAGGCGATTTCGAACCCGCCGATTTTCGCGCCGGCCATCAGGCCCAGGGCAAAGGCGGGATCGACGTCGCCGCCCGGTTGCATCTCCTGCAAGGCGGCCAGATCCACGTCGTGAAACCGCGCGTGCAGGCTCAGCGTACCCAATTCCCGGACGGTCAGGTCGAAGGCCTGGATTTCCGCCACCCTCGTCTCGGGCTTCCAGTCCCAGCGCGCCTTCAGATCGGCGACGAAATCCGTCGCGCCGGTTGCCGCCGTGAAGGCAGCGATCCTGCCGTTGACGGCGGTCAGCCCGCGAATCTCGACATCGCCGTAGGGCGACATTCCGACATTGTCCCAGTCGATCCGGCGAACGCGCATCTCGTCGGCCGACAGCGTCGTAGGCCGGCCGTCCCAATCCGTTCCTTCGATCCTGAGCTTGCGAATGAGAACGCCCCCGCCGTCCAGCGGCTCGGCGCTTTCCCAGCGGACGGAGCCACCCGACGCCGAGAACCGTTCCAGGTTCATCAGTCCGGAAAACAGTTTTTCGGCGCGAGCCTGGCCGCTGGCGCCGCCGCCCGCAGGTCCGCCCGATCCGCCGGAGAAAACGGCGAGATAGATTACGGCAGCGGCAACGGCGACGATGACGCCGACGATTCCGGCACGGGACAGGCTCGTCATGGTCTGCTCATCGGTGTTCGGTGGCTCGAGCAACATATGCGGCGCATGGACGGCTCCTGCATGTTCCCGCCTGTGCCGCAACGTCGCGCCGGCGCCGGCGAACCGCCCGGCGACCAGCGGCCGTCCGGCACCGATCCGGCGGCTGGCCTGTTTTCCGTGCGGTCATAGATTATACGAAGTTTGTGCGCGGGCCCGGCGGCATGCCGCCGGCGCTTCCGCCCCAATCGCCCGGCTGCTGAATCGGACCGATCGAGTCATGGAATTTTCGAGCGCTGCGCCGATCGCCAATCAACGCCGGATCGTCGATCGGCGCGAACTGGTCGAGCGGCTCGACGCCGTTGCCGAAAGGGCCGGCGATCCGTCGACCCTGCGCGCGCCCGCTCTCGGCGTGCTCAAGGCGGCGCTGGAAGCCGGGCGACAGGAAATCCGCCGGCGTTTCGACCGTGAGACCGATACCGCGCTGCGCGGCCATCAATGCGTCCAGGCCCACTGTTTCCTGATCGACCAGATCGTCCGCGTTATCTACGATTTCGCTTACGAACGGGTCTATCCCGTAGCGAACCCGACGGAAGGCGAGAAACAGTCGATCGTCGCCGTCGGCGGTTACGGCCGGGGCGAACTGGCGCCCCAGTCGGATATCGATTTGCTGTTTCTCTCGCACTGGAAGCTCACGCCCCATGCGGAGCAGATTGTCGAATTCCTGCTCTATACCCTGTGGGATCTCGGCCTGAAGGTCGGGCATGCCACCCGGTCGATCGACGAATGCATCCGGCTGGCCCGGTCCGATCTCACGATCCGGACCGCGCTTCTGGAGGCGCGATACCTGTGGGGCGATGCCGGGCTCTATCGCAGCCTGCGCCAGAAATTCCGCGATTTCACCGCTGCCGAGGGCGACAATGGCTTCGTCACCCAGAAGCTCGCCGAACGGGACGTGCGGCATGCGAAGATGGGCGACAGCCGTTATGTCCTGGAGCCGAATATCAAGGAGGGCAAGGGCGGGCTGCGCGATCTCCATACGCTGTTCTGGATCGCCAAGAATCTCTACCGGGTCGATACGGTCGGCGACCTGGTCGAACGCAATGTTTTCTCGGATCAGGAATCGGGAATGTTCCGCCGCGCGCACGCCTTCCTGACCACGGTCCGCTGCCATCTGCACTATCTGTCCGGCAGGCCCGAAGAACGCCTGACCTTCGATGTCCAGCCCGAAATCGCCCGGCTGATGGGCTATGGCGACCGGAAGAGCCAGCGCGGCGTCGAACGCTTCATGCGCCACTACTATCTGGCTGCCAAGGATGTCGGCGACCTGACCCGGATCTTCTGCGCGGCGCTGGAGGACGAGACCAAGCGGCGGCCCTGGGTCCGTTTGCCCGGACGGCTGGGCGGCGAGCGGGAGTTCGGCGATTTCTTCGCCCGGTCGGGACGGCTGAACACGAAGCACGGCGACGTCTTCCGGCAAGATCCGGTAAACATGCTACGGCTGTTCGAGACCGCCCAGGAGCACAGGCTGGACATTCATCCGGCGGCGCTGCGGCAGGTTACGCATTCGCTGAAATCGATCGACAATGCGGTCCGCCAGGACCCGGCGGCCAATGCCAGCTTTCTCGCCATGCTGACATCGCGGAACGATCCGGCCGAAACGCTGAAGCGGTTGAACGAAGCCGGGGTGCTCGGCCGCTTCCTGCCGGATTTCGGCCGGGTCGTCGCGCAAATGCAGCACGACATGTATCATGTCTTCACGGTCGACGAGCACACGATCCGGGCGATCGGCCTGCTGCACCGGATCGAGACCGGCGATCTCGCCGAAGACCATCCGCTGGCGACCGAAATCGTCCACAAGATTGCCTCGCGCCGCGCGCTCTATGTCGCCGTTCTGCTGCACGATATCGCCAAGGGACGCGGCGGGGATCACTCCGTGCTGGGCGCAGAACTGGCGCTGGAAGTGTGCCCCCGCCTCGGCCTCGACAGCGAGGAGACGGAAACCGTGTCCTGGCTCGTCCGCTACCACCTGACGATGAGCAATACGGCGCAAAAGCGCGATATCGACGATCCGAAAACGATTCGGGATTTTGCCGACCACTGCCAGTCGCCGGAACGGCTGCGTCTCCTGCTGGTGCTCACCGTTGCCGATATGCGCGCCACGGGCCCGGCCGTCTGGAACGGCTGGAAGGCGGCGCTGCTGCGCGAATTGTATTACAGGACCGAGGAATTGCTCAGCGGCAGCGTCGAAGCCGACGGCGTCGAGGTGCGGGTGGCCCGGGCCAAGGACGCGGTGGCCGCCCGGCTCGACACCTGGCCGACGGACGATGTCGCGCAATTCCTGGACCTCGGCTACACCGCCTATTGGCTGTCGCTCGACAGCGCGACCCAGGCGCGCCACGCCGCCATTGTCCGGCAGGCCCATAGCAACGGCGTCGAAATCACCATCGACACCGGCATCGACGAAGCGCGCTCGATCACCGAAGTCACGGTCTACACGCCCGACCATCCCGGCCTGTTTTCGCAGATTGCCGGCGCCCTGGCGCTGTTCGGCGCGTCGATCGTCGAGGCGCGCATCTTCACCCTCGCCAACGGCCACGCGCTGGACATTTTCACGATCCAGAACGCCGCCGGCAAAGCGGTCTCGGATCCACGCGACCTGGAACGCCTGAAGAAGCGGATCGCAAACAGCCTGACCGGCGAATCGCGGCCGTGGCGCGAACTGGCCGGCCGCGAATCGCTGCCGCAGCGCGCGCGCGACGTGTTCGAGGTGCCGCCGCGGGTCCTGATCGACAACACCGCGAGCAATTTCTTCACGGTCATCGAGGTCAACGGCCGCGACCGCCCGGGCCTGTTGTACGATGTGACCCGCGCGCTGACCGAGTGCGGCCTGCAGATCGGCACTGCCAAGATTTCGACCTACGGCGAACGCGTTGTCGACGTCTTCTACGTCAAGGATGTGTTCGGGATGAAGATCGCCAACGTGCAAAAGCAGGAAGAAGTGCGCCGGGCCGTGCTCGCCTCCCTCGGTGCGGTGCCGGAATCTGCGGCGGCGTAAAATGTTTGACAAAATAGTTATATTGTGCAACAACGGTCTCGAAAGGGGAGGCCGCCATGGCTGAAACGATCACGATGACAATGGCCCAGTTGCGCGAACTGCTGGCGGCGGTCGGCGTGCCGGTCTCCGACGACGCCGCGGGTGCCGGCGCCTACAGCCCGGGCAGCCCGGGCTTCGGCGACGAAGGTGCGGCTTACGGCGCTGCGGCGTCGAAGGATCGCCGGATTGCGGCGCGGATCGACGACGTTCTGTACGAACGGGCCCGGGCGGCCAGCGGCATCGCCCGGGATTCCGATCTGGTGCGCGCCGGGCTGGAAGCGCTGGCCGATCCGGACGAATTCGGGTCCTGGCTGGCCGCCCGGCGCGGATCGCTGCCGCGGGACTTCACGATCGATCTGTGAGCCTGACCGCCGACCTGGCGCGCTGGCAGCGCCGTATCCGGCCGGAGAAGCGCCGGGCGCCCCTCGGATACAGGGACCGTTCGGCGCTTCCGTTTTTTCCGGCCGCCACCCTCGCCGGGCCGGTCATGCTGGACACCTGCGCCTATATCGATGCCTTGTCCGGGACGATGCCGCTTGCCCTGCAGGCCCTTCTGCCGGGCCGCCGCCATCTCCACTCGACCGTTTGCCTCGCCGAACTGGCTTTCGGGCTCGGTGCGATCAAGCCGGACGCCGCTCATGCCGCACGGTCCCGATCGACGCTCCGAGACCTGTTCGACCGGATCGAGATCAAGAGAACCGTTTCCCTTTCGGCGTCCGGCTGGATGGCAGCGGGGCTGATCGCCGGTGTGCTGGGGCGGCTGCAGGGCGGCGGCAGCGCCGAACGCCGGCGCTTCCTGACCGACGCCGCGATCTATCTCAGCGCCCGGACGGCCGGCGCCACGCTGCTGACGGCGAACTGGCGCGATTTCGACCTGATCGACCGGCTTGTGGTTGACGGGCAGGCCGGCGGCCGGCTGCTCTGCTATACGCCGGAACCATCGCAGGCAGGCGGTTCGTGAAGCTGCTTCGCTCCTCTGCCATCGTGGCGCTCTGGACCCTGGCGAGCCGCGTCCTCGGCTTCGTGCGCGACATCCTGCTGGCACACTATCTGGGCGCGGTCGGGGTGGTCGAGGCGTTCATCGTCGCGTTCCGCTTCCCGAACATGTTCCGCCGCCTGGCCGCCGAAGGGGCCTTCGCCGCCGCCTTCGTGCCGCTGTTCTCGAAACGGCTGGAGCGCGACGGCAGGCGCGAGGCGATGCTGTTCGCCGATCAGGTGTTCTCCATTCTCGTTATCGTCCTGGCGGTTTTCACGGTCGTCGTCGAAATCTTCATGCCTCAGGTGCTGTTGGTCGTTGCGCCCGGCTTTCACGCCGCGCGGCCGGAACTGTTCGACACCGCCGTCCTGCTGACCCGCCTGACGCTCCCCTACCTGCTGTGCATGGCGATCGTCGCGATGATGAGCGGGATGCTGAATTCGACCTACCGGTTCGCTGCCGCCGCCGCTGCGCCGATCCTGCTCAACGTCGTGCTCATCCTCGGCCTGCTGTTCGCCCGCGACCGCTTCGAAACCCCGGGCCACATGCTGGCCTGGGGCGTCGCCGTCGCCGGCATCGGCCAGTATGTCTGGCTCGCCTGGGCCTGCCACAGGGCCGGCCTCGGACTGCGGCTGCGCCGGCCCCGGCTGACGCCGGCGGTCCGGCGGCTGATGCGGTTGATGGTGCCCGGCCTGGTCAGCGGCGGCATGACCCAGATCAACATCCTGATCGGCACGATCATCGGCACCTTCCTGACCGGCGTCGTCTCCTATATCCACTTCGCCGACCGGGTGTACCAGTTCCCGCTCGGCCTGGTCGGCATCGCGATCGGCACGGCCCTGCTGCCGGAGCTGGCGCGCACGCTTCAAAACGACGAAGCGCACGCCAACGCGGTCCAGAACCGCGCCATCGAGCTGGCGATGCTGCTGACCCTGCCGGCGACCGCCGCCCTGGTCGTCGTCGCGCTGCCGATCGTCACCGTGCTCTTTCAATACGGCAGGTTCACGCCGGATGCCGCCGCCGCCACGGCCTGGGCGCTCGCCGTCTTTGCCACCGGCCTGCCGGCCTTCGTGCTCATCAAGGTGCTTTCGCCCGGCTTTTTCGCCCGGCAGGACACGCGCAGCCCGATGGTCTACGCGGTGATTTCCATGGTCGCGAACATGGTCCTGTCGCCGCTGCTGGTCTGGCCGCTCGGCGTCGGCTATCTCGGCATCCCGATCGCCACGTCGATCGCCGCCTGGATCAATGCGGGGCTGCTTGCCTGGTTCCTCGTGAAACGCGGCCATCTTGCGCTCGACGCGCGGCTGCGCGCGCGGCTGCCGCGCTTCGCGCTGGCCGCGCTGGTCATGGCGGGCCTGCTCTGGCCGGCTGCCGACGCCCTGTGGCCGTGGCTTTCCGGCGCGGTGTGGCAGCGGGTTCTCTCGATGCTGGCGATGGTAGTCGGCGGGGCGGTGGCCTACGCAGCCCTGTGCCTGCTGCTGCGCGCCGCGTCGGTGGCCGAAATGCGGGCCATGCTGCGCCGCTCCGACCGCGAGGACCTGAAAGCCGGGACGATTCCGCCGCCTTGACCGGGCCGGCGCGGATGGGCTTAGTCCTGCTCCGCTCATCCTGTTCCGCGCCATCCGGCCCGTTCCATGAAACGCATCTTTTCCGGTATCCAGCCCTCCGGCGGGGTCACGCTCGGCAATTATCTCGGCGCGATCCGCAACTGGGCGCGGCTGCAGCACGAGGGCTTTCACTGCATCTATTGCATGGTCGACCTGCACGCGGTCACGGTCTGGCAGGACCCCGCGCAACTCGCCGACCAGACCCGCCAGGTCACCGCCGCCCTGCTCGCCTCGGGCATCGATCCGAACATGTCGGTGGTCTTCCACCAGTCCTCCGTGCCGGCGCACGCCCAGCTCGCCTGGATCTTCAACTGCGTCGTCCGGCTCGGCTGGATGAACCGGATGATCCAGTTCAAGGAGAAGGCCGGCAAGGACCGGGAGAACGCGTCCCTCGGCCTCTACGCCTATCCGGCGCTGCAGGCCGCCGACGTGCTGGTCTACCACGCGACCCATGTGCCGGTCGGCGAGGACCAGAAGCAGCATGTCGAGCTGATGCGCGACATCGCCCAGAAGTTCAATCACGATTTCGGCGTCGATTTCTTCCCGCCGCCGGAGGCGATGATCTTCGGTGGCGCGACACGGGTGATGAGCCTGCGCGACGCGACGAGGAAGATGTCGAAGTCCGACCCGTCGGACATGAGCCGGATCAACATGACCGACGATGCCGACGCCATCGCGCTCAAGATCCGCAAGGCGAAGACCGATCCGGAGCCGCTGCCGGGCCCGGAGGTCGTCGGCGCCGACGGGCAGGTGACGCAGGCGGCCGAAGACGCGCGTCCCGAGGCGTTCAACCTCGTGCGCATCTTCGCCACGCTCGCCGACCGGCCGGTCGCCGACGTGCTCGGCGAGTTCGAGGGCCATGGTTTCGGCCGCTTCAAGCCGGCGCTCGCCGACCTCGCTGTCGAGCAGCTCGGCGCGATCAACGCCGAAATGCGCCGGCTGCTCGACGATCCGGCGGAAATCGACCGGGTGCTGGCCGGCGGCGCGGAAAAGGCGCACGCCATCGCCGACCCGATCCTGGCGGAAACCTACCGGATCGTCGGCTTCCTGAAGGCCTGATCGCGATCCGGCTGGCCCGGCCGCATCGTCCGGGCGCCGGCAGGCCTTGTTGCCGCGGCCGGCATCCCCCATCTCTTGGCGATGGCCCGCAAGGCAGACCCGCTGTTTGACGATGGTCCCGACCGGCCGCAGCCCGGCGCCGGGGAGGCGAAGCGGCCGGGCCGGCTCCGGCGGCTGTTCCGGCGGCCGTTCAGGGGCGGGGCCGGCGCGACGCGCCCGCAGGACCGCCCGGCTGCCCCGCCGCGCCGCCTGCGCTGGCGCGTCGCCCGCTGGGCGCTCTGGGGCCTGCTCGCAGTCGTCCTGCTCTACTATCCGGTCGGCATGGCCCTCATGCACCGGATCGGCGACGACACCGAAATGACGGCGCCGGCGGAAAAGGGCGCCAGCCGGGCAGTTGCGATGGCGGCGGCGCTAATCCGGCGCGAGACGATCGACCATGCCTGGACGCCCAACGATCCCTTCATCTATCCGTCCTGGGCGCTCGACAACCTGCCCAACTTCCAGGTCGGCGTCCGCGACGCCCTCGGCCGCTTCGCCATCGAAATGGCCGACAAGATCGGCCGCACCCGCGGCTCCAGCGTCGTCGACAAGGATCTCGAGGACGCCATGGGCAAGCTGCGCTACTCGCCCTACACCTGGGTCTGGGACATCAGCGTCAGCCTGCTGCCGACCTCCTCGACCGAGGCGCAGTACCGCGCCGCCATGCGCTCGCTGCTGCGCTACAACACGCGCCTCGCCGCCGGCACGGCGACGTTCGAGCGGCGCGCCGACAACCTGCAAACCCTGATCGATCGGGTGAACGCGGACATCGGCTCGGATTCCGCGCGTATCGCCGAGCGGGTCGAGCGGTTCGGCGGCATCGTCTTCGACACAAGGTCCGACGACCTGTTCTACCGCACCAAGGGCCGGGTCTACGGCTACTACATGATCCTGCGCGAACTCGGCGCCGACTTCGCCGGCATCCTGGCCGAGAAGCAGGCCCAGACGGTGTGGACCAACATGATGGCGAGCCTGCGCCGCGCCGCCGAGCTGCAGCCGCTCATCGTGCGCAACGGCGCGCCCGACGGCATGCTCCAGCCCAACCACCTGGCGGCCCAGGGCTTCTTCCTCTTGCGCGCCCGCACCCAGCTGAAGGAAGTCAGCGACATCCTCCAGCGCTAGCCCGGATTTCTCGCCACGGTCACGGCCTGGGCGGCGCTGTCGAATTGGCTGCCTGCGGCCGCGGCGCGACAGGTTCTGAAGCCATTGCCGACAAAGATGACAAGCCCATGAGCCCGACGCCCTTTACGATCGATGTGCCGCAGGAGAAGCTCGACCGCATCCTGCACCGGGTGCGCGAGTTCCCGTGGCCGGACGAAACGGTCGACAGCGGCTGGGCGCTGGGGCCCGACCCGGACTGGTTGCGCGATTTCTGCCGCTACTGGATCGAAGCGTACGACTGGCGCGGGGTCGAGGCCCGTCTCAATGAGCTGCCGCATTTCAGGGCGGAGGCCGACGGGCTGGCGCTGCACTATGTCCATTGCCGCTCGCCGCGCCCGGATGCGACGCCGCTGCTGCTCGTGCACGGCTGGCCGGGCTCCTTCATCGAGTTCGAGGACATGATCGGGCCGCTGACCGACCCCGCCGCCCACGGCGCGCCGGACGCGCCGGCCTTCCATGTCGTGGCGCCGTCGCTGCCCGGCTATGCCTTTTCGGACAAACCTCCGGCCCCCATCGGCCCGCGGCGCATGGCCGGGCATATCGCGGCGCTGATGGGCGGGGTGCTGGGCTATGACGGCTACATCGCCCAGGGCGGCGACTGGGGCAGCGTGATCTGCGGCTGGATCGGCCACGACCACGCGGCCGGCGACCGGCGGGGCGGGTGCGGCGCGGTACACCTCAACATGTTCGGCGTCCGGCCGTCGCAGGAACGGGAAGGCGGCGGCATCGAGCCGGTTCCCCCGCAGACCGAAGAGGAAGAGGCCTGGCGGCGCAAGGGCGAACGCTGGCGGATGAAGGAAGGCGGCTATTTCCACGTCCAAGCGACCAAGCCGGAGGCGCTCGCCTACGCCATGCTGGACAGCCCGGTCGGCGTCGCGGCCTGGATCGGCGAGAAATTCCGCACCTGGATCGACGGGCAGCAGGCCAGCCTGGACCGGGTCATCGGCCGCGAACGGCTGCTCACCAACCTGATGCTCTATATCGTCAACGACGCCTTCGGCAGCGCCTCCTGGACCTACTACGGCTACGGTCAGGCCGGCGATTCGCTGCTGCCGCCGGGCGGCCGCGTGACCGTGCCGACGGGCATCGCCAACTTCCCGCGCGAGATCATCCCTTTCCCGCCGCGGCCCTACGTCGAGAAGGGTTACAATGTGGCCCACTGGACCGACATGCCCCGCGGCGGCCACTTCGCCGCCATGGAGGCCCCGGACCTGCTGCTGGCCGACATCCGCGCCTTCGCCTCGGCAATCGGGTGAGCGACCTGCCCGATGCGTCGGCGGAATCTTTACGGATAACGTAATACCCGGTAGACTCCTCGAAAATGATTCGAAGTTTCAAGGACCGGCGCACGCGACAATTCTTCGAAGGCCACCGGATTGCAGCGTTTCAGCAATTTGCCGAGCAGGCGGCGCGGCGCCTGACCCTGCTCGACAACGCCGAATCGCTGCGCGACCTTTCGGCGCTGCGGAGCAACCGTTTGGAAGCGCTGCGGGGCGACCGGTCCGGGCAATACAGCATCCGGATCAACGCACAGTGGCGCATCTGCTTCCGCTGGACGGAGGACGGGCCGGGCGACGTGGAAATCGTGGACTACCACTGACGGGACGGCGATATGATCGCAACAAACGGGATGCCGCCGGTGCATCCGGGCGAAATTCTTCGAGAAGAACTCGACACGATCGGGATCTCGGCCAACGCACTGGCAAAAGCGCTGGGCGTTCCGGTCAACCGGATTACCTTGATTCTTAACGGACAGCGGGGAGTCACGGCGGACACGGCGCTGCGGCTCGCACGCTATTTCGGGACGACGCCGCAATTGTGGCTGAACCTGCAGAAAACCTGGGAACTGCGCCGGGCGGAAATCGAAACGGGCGGCGAAATCGCCGAGCGCGTGGCGCCCCGGCAGGCGGCGGGGTAGTCCGGCGCGGCCTCCGTCCGGGCCGGCGCCATGGGGCTTGCGCCCGGCGGCTCGGCGGCCAAGGCCGGCTTCCAAAAACATTTCCTTTTTCTCGATAATATTCCTTGAAACGGCAGGCCCCGCGCCCTATATCGACCCCGTCAACGCCCGAAATGCGCCTGCCGCGGCCGGCCCGCTTCCCGACCGTCATTCCGTCCTTCGAGACGCAGTGCTGCGCACTGCTCCTCAGCCCCTCCTCAGGATGAAGGGTTGGGAGTCTGGCCAAATTTTGCAGCTTCATCCTGAGCAGGCCATTGAGGAGGCGCGTCAGCGCCGTCTCGAAATGGCCGTCTCGAAGGACGAAACGCCCGTCTCGAAGGCCGCCCGCGGTGTCGGGTGGCGTTCCCGTTCGGCCGGGATGCTGGAAAATTTCCTATCGTGATCGTTTTTGTGCACTTTCGAAGGGCGTGTTTCCAACGATTCCAAAGGGTTAGGGCCTCAGGGTGCAGAAAAAAGCATGTAAGAAAGACCGGTCTGTCTAATTCAAAAATCAAACGATTTCAAAGGCTTAAGGAAATTGATATTGAATATTCGTTCAAAATCCAGCCGCTCTTCGGCGTCCGGCCCGGCCGCCGCCCCGGACCTGCTGCCGGCCGATATCTGCGCCCTTGCCCAAACGCTCCGGTAACAAGCGGTTGAGCACCGCGCCTGCGCGCCGATTCCATCGTGACCCGCGCCGCAGGTTCGACTAAGACTGCCGCCCTGCACACGGCGCGGTTGCCGGCCTTTCCGGCCGGCGCCGTGCCGGATAGCGAAACCGAACCGTCAACATCAAGGAAACCCTGGAGGGGTGACGATGAAACGACTGATGACAGCGGCGGCGGTCGCCGCCGCCCTTGCGGTCGCCGCCATGCCGGCGTCGGCCAAGAATGTCCTGAAATGGGCCAGCCAGGGCGACGCCCTGACCGCCGATCCCCATTCGCAGAACGAGGGCCCGACCAATTCGGCGACCCTGCAGATTTACGAGGGTCTGGTCTTCCGCGATCCGGCCATGAAGCTGATTCCCGCGCTGGCCACGAGCTGGTCCACCGTCGCGGGCAAGCCGAATGTGTGGGAGTTCAAGCTGCGCAAGGGCGTCAAATTCCACGACGGCTCGCCCTTCACCGCGGACGACGTGGTCTTCACCATGCAGCGCATCAAGCTGCCGACCTCGGACTTCAAGAACTACGTCAAGAGCGTGGTCGAGGCGAAGAAGGTCGACAGCCACACGGTGCAGCTCGTCACCAAGGGGCCGAACCCGATCCTGCCCAACCAGCTGACCCAGATCGGCATCATGTCCGCCGCCTGGGCCAAGAAGCACAAGGTCGAGAAACCCCTCGACTTCAAGAACAACGAAGAGAGCTACGCCGCGCGCCACGCCAACGGCACCGGCCCCTACATGCTGAAGCTGCGCGAGCCGGGCGTCCGCACGATTCTGGTGCGCAACCCGGCCTGGTGGGGCTGGAAGGACTCCGGCGGCAACGTCGACGAGATCGTCTACACGCCGATCAAGAACGCCGCGACCCGCGTTGCCGCGCTCCTTTCGGGCCAGGTCGATTTCGTGCTCGATCCGCCGTTCCAGGATCTCAACCGCATCGGCCGCAGCGCCAAGCTGAAGGTCGTCCAGACGCCGCAGATCCGGACCATCTTCCTCGGCCTGGACACCGGCGTGAAGGAGCTGCGCACCTCCGACGTCAAGGGCAAGAACCCGTTCGCCGACGCCAAGGTGCGCGAGGCGATGTACCGGGCGATCGACATCGCGGCGATCCGCAAGGTCGTCATGCGCGGCCTCGCCGTGCCGGCGGGGATCATCACCTCGCCGGGCGTCCACGGTTACACGCAAGCCCTGAACGGGCGCCTGTCCTACGATCCGGCCAAGGCCAAGGCCCTGCTCGCCGAAGCGGGCTATCCGAACGGATTCACCGTCCGGCTGGACTGCCCGAACAACCGCTACAACAACGACGAGAAGATCTGCATCGCGGTCGTCGGCATGCTCGGCAAGGTCGGCATCAAGGTCAATCTGGACGCGATTCCGAAGTCCAAGCACTTCCCCAAGATCCAGAAGCGGGTGACCGACTTCTACATGCTGGGCTGGGGCGTGCCGACGCTGGATAGCCACTATGTGTTCACCTACCTCTACCATTCGAAGGGGCCGTGGAACGCGACGGGCTACGCCAATCCGCGGGTCGACGAACTGACCGACGCCATGCCGGTCACGGTCGATCTCAAGAAGCGCGACGCGATGATCGCCGAAGCCTGGAAGCATGTGAAAGGGGCCAACGCCTATCTGCCGCTGCACCACCAGGTGATCGTGTGGGGCATGTCCAAGAAGCTCGACCTGCCGATCCGGGCCGACGATTCCCCGCACTTCCGCTGGGCGAAGATGAGCAAGTAGCGGGCGCGCGGGAAACCGCACCCGGCGTTCCCTCCGCCGGCCTCCGGCTCCGCAGCCTGCGGGGACCGGCGGCCGGCGGTCTGCTTTTTCGACAGGGGATCGCAGGTCGGCTTCCGGCCGGAGACCTGAACGGCCATGTTCAGCTATCTCGTCAACCGCGTGTTCCAGGCCATCGGCGTCCTGCTGGTGGTCGCGCTGCTGTCCTTCGTGATCTTCAATTACGTCGGCGACCCGATCAACAACATGGTCGGGCAGGAGGCGACGCTCGAAGACCGCGAGGAATTGCGCGAGCGGCTCGGCCTGAACGATTCGGTGATCGTGCAGTTCCTGCGCTTCGTCGCCAACGCGGCCGAGGGCGAATTCGGCATCTCCTACCAGTTCCAGCGCAAGGTTTCGGACCTGATCCTGGAGCGTATGCCGGCGACGCTGGAGCTGGTGTTCGTCTCGGCGGTCATCGCCCTGGCGGCCGGCATCGGGCTCGGCGTCTTTACCGGCCTCAGGCGCGACAGCTGGTTGAGCCGCTTCGTGCTCACCGTCTCGCTGGTCGGGGTGTCGCTGCCGACCTTCGTGATCGGCATCCTGCTCATCTACATCTTCTCGGTCGGCCTGGAATGGCTGCCCTCCTTCGGCCGCGGCGACACGGTGCGCCTCGGCGACTGGGACAGCGGCCTGCTCACCGGCTCGGGCTGGCTCGCCATCATCCTGCCGGCCATCACGCTGGGCCTGTTCCAGCTCACCATCATCCTGCGCCTGGTGCGCGCCGAAATGCTCGAGGTGCTGCGCACCGACTACATCAAGTTCGCGCGCGCCCGCGGCCTGTCGCGCCGGGCGATCAATTTCGGCCATGCGCTGAAGAACACGATGGTGCCGGTCATCACCATCGCCGGCCTGCAGATCGGCACGCTGATCGCCTTCTCGATCATCACAGAGACCGTCTTCCAGTGGCCGGGCATGGGCCTGCTGTTCATCCAGGGCGTCGAGTTCGCCGACGTGCCGATCATGGGCGCCTATCTGCTGCTCGCCGCCATCGCGTTCGTCGCGATCAACCTGATCGTCGACCTGCTCTACGCCGCCGTCGATCCGCGGCTGCGCGTCTCGGCCCAGCGCGGCAAGGGCACGGCATGACGGCCGGCCCGGCAAACGGCGCCGCATCCGGAACCGCCCCCGGAACCGCAGGCCGCCTGCTCGGCGCGCTCCATCGCGGCGCGGACAGCGACCTCGCCTACAGCTTCCGGCGCAACCCCGTCGTCGTGACCGCGGCGATCGTGACCCTGCTCTATTTCTTCGGCGCCGCCTTCGCCGACTGGCTTGCGCCGCACACGCCGTTCGACCCGTCGACGCTGAGCCTGGGCGATGCGGAAAAGCCGCCGGCCTGGATCGAGGGCGGCGACTGGAGCTACGTCCTCGGCACCGACAACCAAGGCCGGGACATCTTCTCGACCATCCTCTACGGCAGCCGCCTGTCGCTCATCGTCGGCTTCAGCGCCGTCATCTTCTCGGTCGTGCTCGGCGTCGGACTCGGCATCACCGCCGGCTATTTCGGCGGCTGGTACGAGAGCACGGTGATGCGCGCCGCCGACGTGCAGCTCACCCTGCCCTCGATCCTGGTCGCGCTCATGGTCGACGGCGTCGCCCGGGCGATCTTCGCCGGCACCGACATCAAGACCGACGCGACCTTCGCAATCTACGTCCTGATCTTCGCCATCGGCATCTCGGCCTGGCCGCAATATGCGCGCGTCGTCCGTTCGGCGACCCTGGTGGAAAAATCGAAGGACTATGTGGCGGCGGCGCGGGTCATCGGCATCCCGTCCTGGCGCATCATGCTGCGCCATGTCCTGCCCAACACGATGGGGCCGGTGCTGGTGATCGGCACCATCGACCTGGCGCTCGCCGTCATCACCGAGGCGACGCTCTCCTTCCTCGGCGTCGGCATCCCGCCGACCCAGCCGTCGCTCGGCACCCTGATCCGGGTGGGGCAGGAATTCCTGTTCTCCGGCCAGTGGTGGATCACCCTGTTCCCGGCGCTGGCGCTGGTGCTGCTCGTGCTCGCCGTCAACTTGCTGGGCGACTGGCTGCGCGACGCCCTCAACCCGAAGCTGCGCTGATGAACGGCGGCGCGGCCAGGGCCCTGCTGGATGTGCGCGATCTCAAGGTCGGCCTGCCGACCCGGCGCGGCCCTCTGGCGATCCTCAACGGCGTCGACCTGCATGTGAAGGAAGGCGAGGTCCTCGGCGTGGTCGGCGAGTCCGGGGCCGGCAAGTCGATCACCGGCCTGGCCGTGATCGGGCTGCTCGAGCCGCCGGCGCGGATCGACGGCGGCGAGGTCTGGTTCGACGGCGCGCGCATCGACGGCCTCTCCGGCGACGAGTTGCGCCGGATCCGCGGCGCCCGGATCGGCGTCATCTTCCAGGATCCGCTGACCAGCCTGAACCCGCTCTACACCATCGGCTTCCAGCTCACCGAGACCATCCGCACCCATATGGACCTGGGCGCGGACGCGGCGGAGAAGCGCGCCGTCGAGCTGCTCGACGAAGTCGGGATTCCGGCCGCGGCCTCACGCCTCAACGCCTATCCGCATGAATTCAGCGGCGGCATGCGCCAGCGGGTCGTGATCGCGCTCGCGCTGTGCGCCAACCCGCGCCTCATCATCGCCGACGAGCCGACGACCGCGCTCGACGTCTCGATCCAGGCCCAGATCATCGGCGTGCTCAAGCGGCTGTGCCGGGAGCACGGCACCGCCGTCATGCTGATCACCCACGACATGGGGGTGATCGCGGAGACCGCCGACCGGGTCGCGGTCATGTATGCCGGCCGGGTGATCGAGGACGGCACGGTCGCCGAGGTCGTGCGCAACGCCTCGCACCCCTATTCCCACGGCCTGATGGGCTCGATCCCGACGATCGGCGCGCGCATCGGCCGGCTGCCCCAGATAAGGGGCGCGATGCCGCGAGTCGGCGCGGTGCCGGCGGGCTGCGCCTTCGCGCCGCGCTGCCCGGACGTGCGCGACCTGTGCCGCGCCGAACGGCCGGTCATGATGGACGGCAAGGCGACGAGCGCCGCCTGCTGGCAATATTCGCCGCGCTGGTCCGATGCCGCCGCGGCAACCGGAGGAGCGGCCGCCGATGGCTGATACGCCGCTCCTGCAGGTCGAGGACCTGGCGGTCCATTTCCGCTTGCCGCTGCCGGTCGCCGAGCGGGCGATGGGCCGGAGGCCGAAGGTCCTGAAGGCGGTCGACGGCGTGAGCTTCGCCATCGGCAAGGGCGTCACCCTGTCGGTGGTCGGCGAATCGGGCTGCGGCAAGTCCACCGTCGCCCGGCTGATCGCCGGCCTCTACCGGCCGACCCGGGGCCGCGTGGCGATCGACGGCCATGACGTGACCGCGGCGCGGGACCGGACGCGGGCGATCCGCCGGCGGCTCACCATGATCTTCCAGGACCCGCAGGCCTCGCTCAACCCGCGCTGGCGGGTGCGGGACATCATCGCCGAGCCGATCAGGGCCTTCGGCATCGCCGGCGACGCACGGGAAACGAGCCGGCAGGTCGACGGCCTGCTCGAACAGGTCGGCCTCGCCGGCGCCGACGGCGAGAAATACCCGCACGAATTCTCCGGCGGCCAGCGCCAGCGCATCTCGATCGCCCGGGCGCTGGCCAGCAAGCCGGACCTGATCCTGTGCGACGAGCCGACCTCGGCGCTCGACGTATCGGTCCAGGCCCAGATCCTCAACCTGATGCGCGACCTGCAGGACGAGCTCGGCCTGACCTACCTGTTCATCAGCCACGATCTCGCGGTCGTCCACCACATGTCGGACCGGATCGCGGTGATGTATCTCGGCCGCTTTGTCGAGGTCGCCGAGGCCGCCGCCCTGTTCGCCGCGCCGCAGCATCCCTATACCCGGCTGCTGCTCGAGACGATCCCCGACCTCGGCATGACCAAGCGCGACCGCGAGGCGGTGGCCGGCGAGGTCCCCAGCCCGATCGACCCGCCGGGCGGCTGCGCCTTCCATCCGCGCTGCCCGCACGCCGACGAGCGCTGCCGCACCGAACGCCCCGACCTGCGCCCGTCACAGTCCGGCGCCGGCGGCGGCGCCGTCGCCTGCCACGCGGTCGAGGAGGGGCGGCTGCCGCCGGCGCCGTCCGGCGAAGCGGCCGATGGGTGAGCGGCGACGCGGCCTGCGGCGGGTATGCCGGCGGGCGCGGCTACCGCTGGTTGGCCAGGCCGCCGTAAATCGCGCGCTTCGCCCTGTCGATGGAGCCGGCCCTGTCGAACCGGTCGCCGGCACCCGGCGCGGCGGCCGTCGCCCCGTCGGCGGAGGCGGTTCTGTCGAGCCGGTCGCCGCTGTTCAGGGCAGGGCTCTGGCAGGCCGCCAGCAGGCCGGCGGCCAGAGCGATACCTGCGAAGCGGCCGAGCGGCGCAAGCCCGCGCGCCGGATCGCGGTCGTATCGTGTTGAAGAGGAGCGCATGACACTTTCCTTGTTTCGAAGTCCGTTCCTCGAATCGATATGGCGATTGCCGGGCGCGATACAGCAGGCCGCGCACCGCACGGCCGTTCACAGTTTCGCGCGCTCGCCAGCGCGCGGCGTCGCTGAACCGGCGCAGGCCTGATGCCCGAACTGCCCGAAGTGGAAACCGTCGTGCGCGGGTTGCGGCCGGTGTTGGAGGGGGCGGTGCTGGTCCGGGCCGAGGCGCGGCGGCCGGACTTGCGCATCCCGGTGCCGGCGGATTTCTCCGAACGGCTCACCGGCAGGACCGTCCGGTCGGTCCGGCGGCGGGCGAAATATATCCTCGCGGAACTCGACGACGGCGCGCTGCTGATCGTCCATCTCGGCATGTCCGGGCGGCTCCATATCGACCGGGGCGACCCGGAGCTGCTGGCCCACGACCATATCGTGCTCAAGACCGACCGGGGCGACACGGTCCGGCTCAACGATCCGCGCCGCTTCGGCCTGGTCGCGCTCGACCGGGTCGAGACCGTCGACCGGCACCGCCTGTTCGCCGGGGCCGGGCCGGAGCCGCTCGGCAATGCCTTCAACGGCCCGGCGCTCGCCGCGAAGCTGAAGGGCCGGCGCACGCCGCTCAAGGCCGCGCTGCTCGACCAGAAGACGGTCGCCGGGCTGGGTAACATCTATGTCTGCGAGGCGCTGTTCTTCGCCGGCCTGTCGCCGATGCGGCTGGCCCGCACCGTCTCGGCGCCGCAGGCCGAGGCGCTCGCCGGGGCGATCAAGGACGTGCTGAACAAGGCCATCGCGGCCGGCGGCTCCAGCCTGCGCGACTATGTCCAGCCGTCGGGCGAGCTGGGCTATTTCCAGCACCAGTGGGCGGTCTACGGCCGGGAGGGCGAGGCCTGCCCCGGCTGCGACTGTGCGGTCGCGGAGACCGGCGGCATCCGCCGGATCGTGCAGTCCAACCGCTCGACTTTCTACTGTCCGCACCGCCAGCGATAGGCTAGAACCGGCGCCTCTCCAGCGAAATTCCGGCGAAGACGCGAGGCAAGGCCGATGGCGCGCGCCCTGAGAAAGCAGCGGAGAGAGCAGCGGAGCAGGCGAATGGACTACGACAACATCATCTACGAGACCCGCGGCCCGGTCGGGCTGATCACGCTCAACCGGCCGAAGGCGCTGAACGCGCTCAATTCGGCGCTGGTCGCCGAACTGGGCGACGCGCTGAACAAGGCGCAGGACGACGACGCCATCGGCGCCATCGTGCTGACCGGCAACGAGAAGGCCTTCGCCGCCGGCGCCGACATCAAGGAAATGCAGGCAAAGTCGTTCCAGGACGTCTATCTGGAGGATTTCATCACCAACGGCTGGGAGGTCGTCACGACGATCCGCAAGCCGGTGATCGCCGCAGTCGCCGGCTATGCGCTGGGCGGCGGCTGCGAGGTCGCCATGATGTGCGATTTCATCCTGGCGGCGGAGAATGCGCGCTTCGGCCAGCCGGAGATCAACCTGGGCGTCCTGCCCGGCGCCGGCGGCACCCAGCGGCTGACCAGGTTCGTCGGCAAGTCCAAGGCGATGGAAATGTCGCTGACCGGCCGGATGATGGATGCCGAGGAGGCCGAGCGCGCCGGGCTGGTCAGCCGCATCGTGCCGCTCGACGAGCTGGTGGACGAAGCCGTCCGGACCGCCGAGGTCATCGCGAAGCAGTCGCGCCCGGCGGTCTACATGACCGTCGAGGCGATCGACCGCGCCTACGAGACGCCGCTGCGCGAGGGCGTGCTGTTCGAGCGCCGGATGTTCCACGCCGCCTTCGCGACCGACGACCGGGCCGAGGGCATGGCCGCCTTCATCGAGAAGCGCGAGCCGAAATTCAAGAACCGCTAATCGAACGACCGGCGCCTGAGGCCGCCCCAAGGGAATCCACGTCGATGACCGAACTCATCCTGCATCACTATGAAGGCTCGCCCTTCGCCCACAAGATCCGCGCGATCTTCGGCTTCAAGGGTCTGGCCTGGCGGTCGGTCGAGATTCCGATGATCATGCCGAAGCCGGACCTGATGCCGCTGTCCGGCGGCTACCGGCGCACGCCGGTGATGCAGGCCGGCGCCGACATCTATCACGACACCCAGCTGATCGCCGCCGAACTGGAACGCCGGCACCCGGCGCCGACCCTGTATCCGAACGGCGGCGAGGGCATGGCCCATGCGCTCACCTTCTGGGCCGACGGCGCGCTGTTCGGCGCGACTACGGGTGCGGCCTTCGCCCATATCGCCGACCGGATGCCGCCGGCCTTCTTCGCCGACCGGGCCGCCATGCGCGGGCAGGAACCGGCGCCGCCGGAGAAGATCATGGCCGCCGCGCCCCGGCTGGTCGCGGAACTCAACCGCACGATGCATCTTGTGGAAGGCTGGCTGGCCGACGGCCGGCCCTTCCTGCTCGGCGACGCCGCCGGGCTGGCCGATTTCTCGATCTTCCATCCCTTCTGGATGCTGAACCGGACCGGCCGGAAGAACGCCGCACTGCTGGAGCCGTTCTCCAACATCCGCGACTGGCTCGACCGGATCGCGGCCTTCGGCACGGGGTCGCCGACCGGACTGGATGCGCAGGAGGCGCTGGACATCGCCAGATCCGCCGACCCGGCCGATCCGGGCGAGAGCGCGCCCGACGATGCCGGGCCGGCCCTTGGGCAGAGGGTCTCGGTGCTGGCGGCGGACAGGGTGCCGGACGCGGTGATCGGGGAAGTCGTCGCCGTGCGGCGTAACGCGGTGGTCGTCCGGCGCGAGGATGCGCGCGTCGGGACGGTTCACAACCATTTTCCGCGCTTCGGCTACCATATCCGACCGGCCTGAGCGGCCGGACAAAGAGGTGCCGGCGGTCGGCCGTTCCGGGCAGGCGCAATCGCCGGAGTGGCGGCGCCGCACCGGCAAGGCCGCGGCCCCGGTGCCGGATCGCGACATTCCGCAACACCCGCACCGGGCGGGTCTGCGGCGACGCAGGTTTCGCTTGCCGCGGCCGGGCGGCGGGCCTAGCGTTCGCCCGGCCGCCGGCGTGGCCCCGGCAGGCCGGCCTTGCCTGAAACCGCCATCCGAAAGCCCCGTCCCATGCCGCTCATCGCCTCGCGCCTCTCGCGCATCAAGCCGTCCCAGACCCTGGCCGTATCGGCGAAGGCGCGCGACCTGAAAGCCGCCGGGCGCGACGTGATCGGCCTCGGCGCCGGCGAACCGGACTTCGACACGCCGGATCCGATCAAGGACGGCGCGATCGAGGCGATCCGCGGCGGCGCGACCAAATACACCAATGTCGACGGCACGCCGGAACTCAAGGCGGCGATCGCCGCCAAGTTCGGGCGCGACAACGGCCTGGACTATGCCCCGGAGCAGATCACCGTCGGCACCGGCGGCAAGCAGGTGCTCTACAACGCGCTGATGGCGACCCTCGATCCGGGCGACGAGGTCATCATCCCCGCGCCCTACTGGGTCTCCTATCCCGATATGGTGCTGCTCGCCGACGGCACGCCGGTGCCGGTGGATTGCCCGGCCGACAGCGGCTTCCTGCTGACGCCGGAGGCGCTGGAGGCGGCGATCACGCCGAAGACCAAATGGCTGATCCTGAACAGCCCGTCCAACCCGACCGGCGCGGCCTACGACCGGGACGCCATGAAGGGGCTGACCGACGTGCTGATGCGCCATTCCCACGTCCACGTCATGTCCGACGACATGTACGAGAAGCTGGTCTACGGCAATTTCACCTTCGTGACGCCGGCCCAGGTCGAGCCCGGCCTGTACGACCGGACGCTAACGGTGAACGGCGTTTCCAAGGCCTACGCCATGACCGGCTGGCGCATTGGTTTCGCCGGCGGGCCGGAGCCGCTGATCAAGGCGATGGCCAAGGTGCAGGGCCAGAGCACGTCGAACCCGAGCTCGGTGAGCCAGGCGGCGGCGCTGGCGGCGCTGACCGGGCCGGAGGATTACCTGCCGGAGCGCAACGCCGCCTTCATGGCGCGGCGCGACATGGTGGTCGAAGCGCTCAATGCGGTGCCGGGGCTGACCTGCCGGCGGCCGGACGGCGCCTTCTACGTCTTTCCGAGTTGCGCGGGGGCGATCGGCAAGACCGGGCCGAGCGGCCGGGTGATCGAGACGGACGGGGATTTCGTCACCGAACTGCTGGAAGCGGAGGGCGTCGCGGTCGTACAGGGAGCAGCCTTCGGCCTGTCGCCCTATTTCCGCATTTCCTACGCGACCTCCATGGAGGCGCTGAAGGAGGCCTGCGCCCGGATCGCGCGCTTCTGCGCGGCGCTGAAGTAGGCGCGCCGGAAACCGGCCGCCCCGCCGTTCTACAACCAGCGGAGACGGCAAACCGGAACGGAGCCGGTTGTGACAGCGAGAGACATCCTGCTGCCCCTGGCGCTTCTCGCCCTGCTGGCGGCGGGCGCCATCTTCGGCTTCTTCTTCGCCTGGGTGTGCTCCACCATGTGGGGCCTCGACAGCACCGACCCCCGGGTCGCGATCGCGGCGATGCAGGCGATGAACGCTTCGGTGCGCAACCCGGTGTTCGCGCTGGCCTTTTTCGGGACGCCGGTCTTTCTGGCCGCCGCGGCTTCGGTAGCCTGGGCGGCCCGGACGCCGCGCGCGGCGCTGTTGTTCGGCCTCGCCTGCGCGCTCTATCTGGCGGGCGGCCTGGCGCTGACGATGATGGCCAGCGTGCCGATGAACGAGGCGCTCGCCGCGGTCCGCATTCCGGCGGATGCGGCGGCGGCCCGGACGATCTGGGTCGACTATTCGGCAGACTGGCAGCTGTGGAATATCGCGAGAACTGTCGTCTGCGCCGTTGTCCTGCTGCTGGTCGGCGCGGCCTTCCTGACGTTGCGCGACAGCGCCCCGGAACACGCCGCGCATGGCTGAGCGGCAGACCGGTTCCGCCGAGGCGGCCGCGGCCGCTATGCGCGCGCTCCCGGTCCGGCAGCGCAATCGCCTGCTGTTCGATCTTCTGGCGGAAGCCGGCGCAACGGGCATCGTCATTCCCGGCGCGAACGGCGAAATCGAAGGCAGCCTGGCCGACCGCACGGTCATTCTGAAATACCTCAAGAATAAATCCTGGTCGGTCGAAGCCATCCGGCTGATGCAGGCGATCTTCGCGGGGCACGGTCCGGGCAGCTGGGTCGACCTCGGCGCCAACATCGGCGCCATGACGATTCCGGCGGCGCACGCCGGCGCGGTTTGCCACGCCGTCGAGCCCGAGCCGTCGAACCTCGCCCTGCTCCGGCGCAACATCGCGCGCAACGGCGTGGCGGACCGCGTCACGGTGCATGAAGCGGCGGCGTGGCACGAGGCGGCCGCACTGACGTTCGAGATCGCGCCGTCCAACCTCGGCGATCACCGGCTGCGCACGAAGGCGCCCGGCCCGGACAGCGCCTACGGCGAAGCGGCGCGTGAAACCATCGCCGTGGCAGCCCGGCCGGTCGACGCGCTGATCGATGCCGGCAGCCTCGCCGGTCCGGTGCTGGTCAAGGCCGATGTCCAGGGCGCGGAAGCGCAGGCGCTGGCCGGCGGTGCGGCCCTGCTCGGCCGGGCGGACCTCGCCCTGCTGGAATACTGGCCCTACGGCCTGCGCCGTCTCGGCACCGACCCGGCTTCGCTGTTTACCGCCGTGCGCCGCCATTTCGAATACGCCGCCCTGCTGGCCGACGACCAGGCGCCCGAGACCGTTCGGCTTGTGCGGTTCGACGACCTGACCGCCGGTCTGCTCGCCGCCGAGGAGGAGAACCGCACCGTCGCGCTGGATCTGGTGCTGAGCAAGGAGCGGACGCCGCTATGGACCGGCTGAGGCCGTAGCGGCCGCCGTCCCGCGGTTTCCGCGGAAGATGCCCGCACGGAAAGGAGAGCTTCATGAAACCGATGCTGCAATCCGTTTTCGCGACCGGGGCGCTCGCCCTGTTCCTGACGATGCCGGCGGCACCGCTGCAGGCGGGGCCGGGCGCGCCGGCACGGACGGCGGGCGCGGGCGCAGCCTGGAGCCATGCCGGGCCGGAAGCGATCCTCGTCCACGACCGGCGGGGGCCTCGCTACGACCGCTGGCGTCCCCGCCACGACCGCTGGCGCGGCCGGCACGGCTACCCGCCGCGCTGGCGGCACCGGCACCGGCCTTATCCGCACCGGTCTTATCCGCACCGGGCCACGCCCTACTGGAGCTTCACTTATCCGCTTGCCTGCTTCGCCGCGACGCCCTGGCCGCGGGGGCACTGGCGAAACCATCGCCATCGCCATGTCCGGGGCCACCGCCACCGGGTTCCGCGCCACCGCCATATCCGCTGCCATGGCGGAGTCACGGTCGTCCTGCCGTTGTCCCATCCGCCGCGCCGTTACCGGTAGCGGTCCGGACCCGGTCCGCCGGTTTCAACCGCGCTTTCGCGCCCGCGCCTTGCGCGCCAGCAGGTTGAGGGTCTCCACGCCGAGCGCGAAGGCCATGGCGAAATACAGGTAGCCCTTGGGGATATGCAGGCCGACGCCGTCGGCGACCAGCATCACCCCGACCAGGATCAGGAAGGACAGCGCCAGCATCTTGATCGTCGGGTGGGCGGCGACGAAGCGGCCGACCGGTTCGGCCGCCAGCAGCATCACCAGGATGGCGATGACGATGGCGGCGACCATCACCTCGATATGGCGCGCCATGCCGACCGCGGTGATCACCGAATCGAGCGAGAACACGATATCGATCACCGCGATCTGGGCGATGACCACGCCGAAGCCGCCCCAGAGCCTGGTCGGCGTGCTCTTGCGGCCGCCTTCAAGGTCGTGGTCGATCTCCATGGTGGCCTTGCCGATCAGGAACAGGCCGCCCGCGATCAGCACGATATCGCGCCAGGAAATTTCCTCGCCGAAGACGGCGAACAGCGCTTGGTTGAGACCGGCCAGCCAGGTGATGACGAACAGCAGGGCGAGGCGCGTGACCAGCGCGGCGCCGAGGCCGAGCCGGCGCGCCGCGGGGCGCTGCCGCTCCGGGAGGCGGTCGGCCAGAATGGCGATGAAGATCAGATTGTCGATGCCGAGCACGATCTCGAGCGCGGTCAGCGTCGCCAGGCTGATCCAGACGTCCGGGTCGGCCAGAAGGTCGATCATGCTTGCCGTTCCTGTGGCGCTATCCGTTCCGGTTCAGGGCCGGCCGCGCAGCCGTTCGATGGCCCGGCGCTCGGCCTTGGTCGGCCGGCCGGCGCCGGCGTCCCGATGCGGTGCGGCGGGCGCGCTGTCCCGCTCGGCCTCCGCAGCCGCCGGCCGCGGCGCCGGCGGCGCCAGATCCTCGTACAACGTCTGCGCTTCGGCGGCCGGTCCGCGGCGAACGCCGAACGCGCGGACCTCGACGACCCTGATCCGGCCGCCCTGCGGAAAGGTCAGCACGTCGCCGCGCCGGACCCGGTAGTGCGCCTTGGCGATCGGGTCGCCGTTCACCCGCAATTTGCCGGCGTTGCACAGCTTGCCGGCCAGGGTCCGGGTCTTGAAGAAGCGGGCGTACCACAGCCACTTGTCGAGGCGCGGCCCGATTTCGTCCTGCCCGATTTCTTCTTGCCCGATTTCTTCTTGCCCGGCGGCGGCGGTCGGCGATACCGGCATCGGGCCTCAGCGGCTGGCGGTCAGTTCGCGCAGGATGGCAAACGGCGAACAGGGGTTGGGCGGCGGGCGCACGTCCTTGCGCTTGCGCGGCCGGCCGGCGGCCTTGCGCCACGCGCCGCCGGCCTCCGGGCCGGGCCGGTAGCCCAGACCGTACAGCGCCGGAGCAAGATACGCATCCGGAATGCCGGCGGCCTCGGCGAGCGCGGGGTCTGCCGTCACCGCCGCGCCCTCCGGCAGCCGCTTGATCGCGCGCCACAGCGCCTCGATCCGGTCGGCGCGCACCGCCTTGTCTTGCGCAACGACGTAGCCGCAGGCCGGCAGCAGGCCGCGCGGCAGTTCGCCGATCCCGTCGAGGCAGGCCGCGAAGGGCGGCGGTTCGAGCCCCTCGAGACCGCGATGGACCGCCCACAGCAGGGCGAGCAGGGCTTGCGGCCGGGGCCGCACCAGATCCGGGTAGTAGATGCGCTGGGCGCCGAGCTTCACGCCATGCGCGGCCAGCGCCTTGCGGTCCGCCCTGGCGAGCCCGCCGATTTCCGTCCGCAGGCTGCGGCGGGGCAGGTGGCCGCCCGCTTCGCCGAGCCGGTACAGCAGGGCCCGGGCCTGGCCGCCGATGCCCTCCGGCGCCGGGCCGGCGATGGCGCCCAGGCGAAACGGCAGATAGGCGGCCAGCCAGCTGTCGAGCTTCGCGGCAACCCGGTTGCGGACGGGCGGGTCGAGACCGTCGCCGACCACCGGCCGGACCCGCGGCTTGAGCAGGTGGTCTCCCTTGACCAGCCGCCCGATAACCGCACCCCGCCAGCGCAAGTCGCCGCAGGGCTGCAGTTTTATGGCCTTGGGTTTCGCCGCCTCCAGAAGGGCGAGCCGCTCTTCGATCGCCGGGCGCAGCGCCCGCCAGCCGGCGTTGCGCATGGCGCGGGCGTCCTCGCCGGAGGCCGCCGGCGCGGCGGCGAAGCGGAAACCGTCCATCCGGCCGATGGCGATGCCTTCGACGACGACCTCGCCGGACTCCATGACCGCGGCCTCGAGCTCCTGTTTGCTGCGCAGGCGTTTGACCAGAATGGCGGTGCGCTTGTCGACGAAGCGCTCGGTCAGCCGCTCATGGAGCGCATCGGAGAGACGGTCCTCGATCCGCCGTGTCCGTTCCTGCCAGTGCAGCGGCTCATCGAGCCAGTCGCTGCGGTAGGACACATAGGTCCAGGTGCGGATATCCGCGATCCGGCCGGCCAGCGCGCCGATATCGCCGGTCGTCCGGTCGATCCGCGAGACCTGCCGTTCGATCCAGGCCGGCGAAATCCGCCCCTTGCTCCCGGTCAGGTCCATGAAAATACGGCTGACAAGGCTGTTGTGCGCCTCGCCCAGAATCTTGCGGAAATCGGGAATCTGGCAGCATTCCCACAGCAGGGCGACGGCCGCCCGGTCGTCGAGGCGGGCGCGCAGGCCGGGCTGGCGCGACAGCGCCGCGAGGGTGCGGAAGTCTTCCGCTTCGCGCGCCGGCGCTAGATCGGGCGACGACGGCGGCAGCGCCAGGCTCTGGATCAGCGCATCGACCGTGTCGAACGACAGCTCCGGATTGCGCCAGAAGACGAAGGGCAGGGGATCGAAGCTGTGGGATTCGATCGCTTCGATCAGGTCGGCGTCGAACTCGCCGGCGTTGGCGGTCGTGCCGAAGGTGCCGTCCTGCATGTGCCGGCCGGCGCGCCCGGCAATCTGCCCGATTTCCGCCGGGTTCAGGCGCCGGCGCATGCGCCCGTCGAACTTGACCAGGTCGGAAAAGGCGATGTGGCTCACATCCATGTTGAGGCCCATGCCGATGGCGTCGGTGGCGACCAGATAGTCGACCTCGCCGGCCTGGAACATCTCGACCTGGGCGTTGCGGGTGCGCGGGCTGAGCGCGCCCAGCACCACGGCCGCACCGCCGCGCCGCCGCCGGATCGCCTCGGCCAGCGCGTAGACGTCCTGGGCCGAGAACGCGACCGCGGCGGTGCGCGGCGGCAGGCGGGTGATTTTCTTCGGGCCGGCATAGGCGAGGCGAGAGAAGCGCGGGCGGGCGATGATCCGGGCTTCGGGCACCAGCCGGTTCAGGACCGGCCGGACGGTATCGGCCCCGATCAGCACGGTCTCCGCCGTCCCGCGCGCCTGGAGCATGCGGTCGGTAAAGACGTGGCCGCGTTCCGGATCGGCGGCGAGCTGGACTTCGTCGATCGCGAGGAATTCGACGTCCCGGTCCACAGGCATGGCCTCTACGGTGCACAGGAAATAGCGCGCCGTGGGCGGCACGATCTTTTCTTCGCCCGTGACCAGCGCCACCGCATGGCCGCCGGCGGCGCGCACGGCGCGATCGTAATTCTCGCGGGCGAGCAGGCGCAGCGGAAAGCCGATCATGCCGGAGCCGTGGGCCAGCATGCGCTCCATGGCGAAATGCGTCTTGCCGGTGTTGGTCGGCCCGAGGACGGCGGTAATGCGCCGGTTCGCGGAGCCGGAAACGTCGGGCTTCGGCCTCATGGGGCGCATGGTCGTCCGGGACGGCGCGAAACGCAAGGGTCCGGGGCCGGTGCGGCCGCCGGCAGACGGGGCGGCATCGCCCGGTGCGAATGCCCTACCGTATCCGCGCAGGCGTTATTTCAGCGGCGCCCAGGCCGCGCCGACGATCCGGCCGCCGTCCGGCTCCTGAACCAGGATCGCGGCCCGGTCGTATCGGGCGCCCTGCCCGCCGGTGCGCGGCAGATCGATTTCGAGGTCCGCGCCCCGGTATTCGGCGACCCGGCGGATTTCGCGCACCACGTTGTAGTAGGTCAGCGTCTTGCCGGCGTTCTCGCCGCGCGGGATCGCCGTGGTGTGCTGCTTGTCGAAATAGACCAGCCATACCGCGCAATCCCCGGTCCGCCCGCCATCGCCCTTGAGGGCGGCGGTCAGCGACTCCGCATTTGCGTCTCCGGAAATCGACACGACGACACGGTCGTCCGCCGCCTGCTGCCGGAGCCGGATCTGCCCGTCGACCACACCGGTATAGCTGCCGATAGCCTGCAGTTTGCCATCGATGACCATTTGCGGGGTGTAGACGGTGCGGCGGCGCATGGCCGAGGCGTAGGTCTGCTGGCGCTGCGTCGCCTCCGCGCTCGAATAGGGGTCGCGCCAGCCCAGATAGTTCCAGTAGTCGACGTGGAAGGACAGGGCGATCACGCCGGGGCGCTGCGCCAGCACGCCGAGGAATTTGTCCGCTGGCGGGCAGGAATAGCAGCCCTGCGATGTGAACAGCTCGACGACCACCGGGGGCTTTGCGGCGTCGGCCAGCGCGCCCGCCGGGGCCGGCGCGGCAACGAATGCGATCGCGGCGAGCGCACGGGTAACAGTCTTGGCGAATCCGGTCATGACTTACCCCTATGGCGGCCGAATCGGCGACACGAATCACTTGGAATCACGTGTCAGTGAGCCCGCCAGCATAACTCCCGGCACGGCACGGCGGTTGTCAAGCCGCAGCAACCGGGCCACATCGGCACAATGAACGCGCCGAACAGCACTGTGCCGGTTCCGCCGCTCGCCGCGCGCCGGCCGGTCGTCTCGCACCATCATGGCGACAGCCGGACCGACGACTATGCCTGGCTGCGCGATCCGGGCTATCCCGACGTCCGCGATCCGGCAATTCTCGACTATCTCAAGGCGGAGAATGCCTATCGGGAAGCGGTCATGGCGCCGCTGGCCGGGCTTCAGGCGCAGTTGTTCCAGGAACTCAAGGGCCGCCTGAAGGACGACGATAGCGGCGTGCCGGTGAAACGCGGGCCGTGGTTCTATTCCTGGCGCTTCGATCCGGAAGCGCAGTACTGCACGCATTTCCGCATCCCTTTCGAGGACGGGCCGGACGGCGCGGCGCGGACGATTCTGGACGAGACGGCGCTGGCCGGGGGTCTGGACTATCTGCGGGTCCGTGCCGTCGAGCCGTCGCCGGACCATGCGCTGCTCGCCTATTCGGCCGATACCGACGGCTCGGAGCGGTTCGCGATCCGCGTGCGCGACCTGGCGACCGGCGAAGACCTGCCCGACGTCATCCCGGACACCAGCGGCGCGACGGCCTGGGCGGCCGACAGCCGGACGCTGTTCTACGTCCGGCTCGATGCGCAGCTGCGGCCGTCGTCGGTGTGGCGGCACCGGCTGGGCACGCCCGCCGAAGCGGATGCCGAAGTCTACCGCGAACCCGATCCGGGCTTCGGAGTCTCGGTCGGACTGGGCCGGGACGAACGCCATCTGTTCATCGCCGCGGGCGATCACGAGACCTCGGAAGTGCGGTTTCTGCCGGCAAACGCGCCGGAAACCGCGCCGCAACTCATCAGCGCCCGCCGGACCGGACGGCTCTACGAGGCCGAGCATCGCGACGGCGTGCTCTGGATCCTCACCGACGATACCCACCCGAACCAGCGGCTGGTCACCGCGCCGGCCGAAAACCCGGACGCGGAGAACTGGCGCGAGGAAATCGCCGCTTCGGACAGCGTGTACCTGACCGGATTGCACGTCTTCAGGGACTGGATGCTGATCGAGGAGCGGGAAGACGGCGTCAAGCATCTGCGCATCCGGCATTTCGGCGCCGGCGGCGAGCACCGGATCGCCTTTCCGGAACCGGCCTATGCCGTCCGCCCCGCCGGCAACGCCGCGTTCGACCAGGCGCATCTGCGCATCGCCTACCAGTCGCTCGTCACGCCGCCGACGGTCTGGGACTACGATGTCGTCACGCGCGAACGCACCGTCCGCAAGGTCCAGGAAATCCCCTCCGGCTACGACGCGTCGCTCTATGTCTCGGAGCGGGAGATGGCCCCGTCGCACGACGGCGCCCTCGTGCCGGTCACGACCGTCCGGCGCCGGGACACGCCGAAGGACGGCAGCGCGCCGCTCTACCTCTACGCCTACGGCTCCTACGGCATGAACATGGACCCGGGGTTCGGCACGGCGCGGCTGTCGCTGCTCGACCGCGGGTTCGTCTTCGCGCTGGCCAACCCGCGCGGCGGCTCGGAACTCGGCAAGAACTGGTACGAGGCCGGCAGGCTGGAGCGCAAGGAGAACACGTTCCACGATGTCATCGCCGTCGCCCGGCATCTGGCGGCGGCGGGCTATGCGCGCGCGGGCAACATGGCGCTCGCCGGCGGCAGCGCCGGGGGCCTTATGGTCGGCGCGACGATCAACATGGCGCCGGAGCTGTTCCGCGCTGCGGCGGCCCATGTGCCGTTCGTCGATGTGCTCAACACCATGCTCGACGAAACGCTCTGGCTGACGCCGGGCGAGTATCCGGAATGGGGCAACCCGACGGAGAGCGGGGAGGCCTACCGGCGGATCGCGGCCTACAGCCCTTACGACAATGTCGAGGCAAAGGACTATCCGCACCTCTTCGTCACCGGCGGGCTGAGCGACCCGCGCGTGACCTACTGGGAGCCGGCCAAATGGGTCGCGAAGCTGCGCGCGGCGAAGACGGACGGCAACCTGCTGCTCCTGCGCATGAACATGGGCGCCGGCCACGGCGGCAAATCCGGCCGCTACGAGGCGCTCCACGAGGTGGCGGAGGAATACGCCTTCATGCTGACGGTCTTCGGACCGGGCTTCGATCCCGGCGCCTGAGCGGGCGCACAGGCCGCCCGGAGCGAGGCGCTTCCGGGCCGTCAGCCCTCCTGCGCCAGATAGTCCTCGACCAACTGGAATTTGCGGATCTTGCCCGACCCGGTGAGCGGAAAGGCCTCGACCGCGCGCCACACCGCCGGCGTCTTCTGCGGCGAGAGACGGGCCCGACAATGGCGGTGCAACTCCTGCGGATCGAACGCCCGGTCCGGTTCGAGGCGGACGAAGCAGGCCACGATCTCGCCCCACTTGTCATCGGGCAGGCCGACCACGGCGACCTCGGCCACGTCGGGATGCTCGAGCAGCGTGTTCTCGATCTCGGCCGGAAACAGGTTCTCGCCGCCCCGGATGATCATCTCCTTCACCCGCCCGGTGATGCGCAGATAACCCCGGCGGTCCAGCGTGCCCAGGTCGCCGGTGTGCAGCCAGCCCTCGCCGTCGATCGCGTCGGCGGTCGCCGCGGGGTTGTCGTGGTAGCCGATCATCACGCAATAGCCGCGCACGCAAATCTCGCCGACTTCGCCGACCGGCAGCACCCGGTTCCCGCCGTCGACGCTGCGGATCGAGACCTCGGTCTGCGGCATCGGCAGGCCGGCCGTGTTGCAGACGGTCTCGAGGCTCTCGCCCTCGTGGTGCTGGGTGATGAGCGGCGCGGATTCGGTCTGGCCGTAGACCGTCTGGAAGGTGCAGCCGAAGCGTTCGACGGTCCTGCGCACCAGTTCGGGCGCGACCATCGAGCCACCGGAGACCGCGACCTCCGCCGACGACACGTCGAACGGCGTCGCGTCCAGGCACTCCATCATGGCGACCAGCATGGTCGGCACGCCCAGAACCGCGGTCACCTTCTCGCGCTCGAACAAGCGCAGCACGGCCGCCGGATCGAACTGCTTGACGAGGAACACCGGGCAGCCGGCCTGGAGCGCGCCGAGGGTGATCATGCCGCAGCCGCTGGTGTGGAACATCGGCATGAAATTCGCCCACACCGAGTCCGGCCGCGTATTCGTGCGCCGGGCGAAGAAGCGCGCATTGTTGGTGAGCGCCCGGTGCGACAGCACCGCCCCCTTGGGGAAGCCCGTGGTGCCGGAGGTGTACTGGATCTGCGCCGCATCGCCCGGCGCAACTTCCGGCAGGCCCGCCGGCCGGCTGCCGGTGCGGAACAGCGCCGCCGGATCGTCCAGGTCGACGATCTCGCGCACCGCGTCGAGGCCGGCGGCCGCGGCGGCGCCGATCTCCGCCATCGGGTTGCCGCGAAAGCTCGCCACCGAGAACAGGGCCGAGGCGCCGGACTGCTCCAGGACATAGCGCAACTCGGCCGTCTGGTAGGACGGGTTGGCGGTCACCAGGACCAGGCCGGCGAAGCCGCAGGCAAACTCCATCAGCACCCATTCCGGCACGTTCGGCGCCCAGACGGCGACCCGCTCGCCCGGCGCGTAGCGCGAGGCCAGCGCCGCCGCCAGACGCTCGCTGTCGGCCAGCAGTTCGGCGAAGGTCCAGCGCCGCCGGTTGTCGCCCCGCTCGTCGACCTCGACCATCGCCACGGTATTGCCGAAGCGCGCCACCGCCTCGCGCAGGATGCCGCCGACCGTGGTTTCGAGCACGACATCGTCGGTCTGGGCCGGGATGTAGGAGTCGGTGAGGTCGAAGCGGTACATGGTCGAATTTTCCGGCGATCTTGCGAAGTCCGGCTTATCGGCCGGCAATGTACCGGAAGCGGGCGGAACCGTCGCGGCCATATTGCGTCGGGACGCCGGCTCCGGTCAGCGGTTCACCAGCGCGACTCCCAGCACAGCGACGGCCATGCCGGCGAGCGCCAGCGGGCCCAGGGTCTCGCCGAACAGCAGCCAGGCGAAGAAGGCGACGAAGGCCGGCACCAGGTAGAACAGGCTGGCGACCTTGCTGGCCGCGCCGCGCCGGATCATGATCATGAGCAGCCAGACGGTCACGATCGACAGCACGACCGCGAGCCAGAACAGCGAAATCAGGAATTCCGGGGCGGTGAAATCGACCCGCCAGGCCTCGGTCAGTTCCGCGCCGATCGCGACCAGCACACCGGCCGCCGCATACTGGAACACGCCGCCGGACGCGGGATGGACGTCGGCGCAGAAGCGCTTCTGGTAGATCGTGCCCGCGGTGATGCCGAGCAGCGAGACCGCCGCAAAGCCGTAGCCGACGAGGCTGCCCTCGGCCTCCGCGCCGCCGTCCAGCCCCATCTTGCGCCACAGCACCATGGCGACGCCGGCGAGGCCGAGCGCGAGCCCGAGCCACTGGACCGGCCGGACCCGCTCGCCGAGCACTGCGCCGACCGCGGTCGCCGTCAGCACCGGCTGGAGCGAGACGATGAGCGCGGCGACGCCGGCCGGCACCCCCTCGGCAAACGCGATGAAGACGCCGCCGAGATAGAAGCCGTGCAGCAATACGCCGACGACCAGGCTGTGGCCCGCTTCGGCCCGCGACGGCCAGGCCGCGCGCATGACGAGCGCCAGGCCGAGTATCAGCGGCACCACGATGGCGAAGCGGACCGCCATGAAGGAGAGCGGTTCGGCGTAGGGGATGCCCAGCTTGGTGAAGATGAACCCGGTCGACCACAGCGGCACGAAGGCGAGCGGCAGCAGGATATCGGCGGCGGCAGGTCGGTCGGCGATGGCGGTGCGCTCCTCAGGTCGGCGTCCTTCGGGACGGGGCTTCGAGACGCAGCCCCTCAGGATGAAGCTGCAAATAACTCTTCATCCTGAGGAGGCCATTCAGGAGGCGCCCCAGCGCCGTCTCGAAATGGCCGTCTCGAAGGACGCCCTTGACAGCTCCCTAATACATGCAGGATATTTGCAAATGCAAATACCGTGCTGCAACAGGGAGCGGCGGTCATGGAATTCGGCTATTTCACGCTCAGCGACAACCACTATCCGGACAATCCGCGCACGCCGAACGATTTCGTGCTCGATATCCGGGAGCAGGCGATCCTGGCCGACCGGCTGGGCTACCATTCGGTCTGGATCGGCGAACACCATTTCGATTCCCTCGGGGTCAATTCGCGGCCGGACCTGCTGCTCGCCAGCATCATCCCGGAGACGCAGCACGTCCGCCTGGCGCCGGCGGTCGCCGTGCTGCCGCTGCACCATCCGGTCCATGTCGCGGAGACCTGGGCGACGCTGGACCTGCTGTCGGGCGGCCGGGTCGATTTCGCCGCCGGGCGCGGCTACGATCGCCGGGAATACGCGCCCTTCGGCGCCGACTACATGAAATCGGCGGAGTATTTCGAGGACGCCATCGAGATCATCCTCAAGGCGTGGGGCGACGGACCGTGGTCGCACAAGAGCGCATTCCACGACATCCCGGAAATGGAGATCACGCCGAAGCCGGTGCAGAACCCGATCCCCTTCTACACGGCGTCCTTCTCCAACACCTCGCTGGAGATCGCCGCGCGCCACGGCACCAACGTCATCTGGGCGCCGTTCGCCGCCGGCATGATGTATGGCGGGCTCGACAAGGCGGCCGAGGCCTATCGCGAGACCTGCGCGCGCGCCGGCACCGAGCCGGGCCGCAAGATGTGCAGCTATTTCATCTATATCGACGAGGACGACAGCTACGGCCGCAGCAGCCAGATGGACTATTTCAAACACTGCGCCCTGCCGGCCTTCACCGGCGACCCGGCCAAGGCGCCGCCGACCATGCACTATTTCCGCAAGATCGTCGACATCCTGGAGAACATGAAGGGCGAGGACCTGACCGACAAATCCATCCTGCTCGGCCCGCCCCAGAAGGTGATCGACAAGCTGAAAGAGGTCGAGGAAGCCGGGATCGACGAGGTGATCCTCTATTTCAACGTCGGCAAGAAGGACAAGGCGGTCGTCGAGGAGCAGATGCACCTGTTCATGGACGAGGTGGCGCCCCACTTCGACGGCAAGCACAACGCCCGCCGGGCGCAACTCAAGGCGGCGTGAGTCCGTTGTCTTTCGACCTCACCGCCTACCTCCCATATCTCATCAACCGCACGGGCGTGGAGCTGGCGGCGGCGTTTTCGCGCGAGATCGCGCCGCACGGCGTCACCCTGCAGATGTGGCGGGTCCTCGCTGCGCTTCATCACCGCGACGGCCTGCGGATCAGCGACCTGGCGGACCTGACCTCGATCGACATCTCCACCCTGTCGCGGCTGATCGGCAAGATGGAGAAGCGGGGCCTCGTGGCCCGCCGGCGCGGCCCGGAAGCCGACGGGCGGGTCGTCGCCGTCGCCCTGACCGCGGTCGGCCGCGCGACGGCGCGCGCCATCGTGCCGGTCGCCCGGCGCTACGAGACGGCCGCGCTGGCCGGCTTCACGGCGGACGAAGCCGACGCGCTCAAGCGGATGCTGGTCCGGGTCTACGCCAATCTGGGCGGCGAGGCGCTGGACTCCGCCGCCTGACGAAGCCGCCGTCCTTCGAGACCGGGCTTAGCCGTGGGCCGTTTCGAAGCCTTCGAGGAAGGAAAGGACGTTCCGCCCCAGGTCCGGCACGTTGTAGCCGCCTTCCTGGATCAGGACCGTCGGCAGCGTCAGCTCCCCGATCGCCCGGGCGATGCGGTTGAAGCCGGGGGTGGTCAGGCAGATGCCGCGCAGCGGGTCCTTCTCGTAGCCGTCGACGCCCAGCGCGACGAACAGGATATCCGCTCCCCAGGCCGTAATCCGGTTCAGCGCGGTATCGAGGGCCGCGAGATAGGCGTTGTCGCGGGTTTCGGGCGGCACAGGCAGGTTGAGATGGCAGCCGGTGCCGTCGCCGGCGCCGCGCTCGTCGGCATGGCCGGCGAAGAAGGGGTAATAGTCCGCCGGGTCGCAATGCAGCGACACGGTCAGCACGTCCGGCCGGCGGTAAAAGATGCCCTGGGTGCCGTTGCCGGCATGGACGTCGACATCCAGGATCGCCGGGCGCTTGCCGCGGCGCACCGCATATTGGGCGGCGATCGCGATATTGTTGAGGAAGCAGAATCCGCCGGCCATATCGGCATAGGCGTGGTGCCCCGGCGGGCGGCACAGCGCGTAGGCGGCCGGCGCGCCGTCGAGCACCAGCTTCGCCGCGTGGAGCGCCGTATTCGCGCTGCCGCAGGCCGCCGCCCAGGTACCGGGGCCGACCGGGCTCGACAGGTCGGTGGTGTGGAAACCGACTTGGCCGAGCAGGCTCGCCGGGCGAGCCGCCATGTGCCGGCCGGGGTGGATGTTCGGCACGACCTCGTCGCCGGCCTGGCCTTCCGCCGTCCAGCGCCGGTGGACGCCCGACAGGAAATCCAGATATTCCGCCGTGTGGACGTCCGCCCGCGGGCCGGGGCCGAAATCGTCCGGGGCGACGATCTCGCCGCCTTCCGCCCGCAGGGCCGCCAGGATCGACTCCGCCCGCGACGGCATTTCCGGGTGGGGGTGGAATTCGCCCGCCTTGAAATAGCGCTGCGGATCGTGGCGGGCGTGGCCGGGATGGAAGACGATGGGCAGCATGGGCGCGCGCCGGTGCCGTTGGGACCTGCCAACGCCTAGCCGACCGGGCGGCGGCGCGCAATGGCCGTCTCGAAGGGCGGTGCGGCATTGCAATCGCCCCGCCGGCGGCGCATTTCGCCTACCTCTCCGGCATCGGCGCCGCCCCCGGACTTCCCGGCCCCGGCGGCGGGACAGGAGCACCCGGCCATGCCGCCCATCCGCCCTTCCATCGATGCGACGGCCGAAACCGCGCCCGTTCCCGCGCCCGGGGCCGCCGGCGGCGTCGCCTATGCCCTGCTCGCGGTCGGGCCGTTCCTGTTCGCCACCAACATGCTGGTCGCCAAGGCGACCGCCGACCTGATCCCGCCGGTCGCCCTCGCCTTCTTCCGCTGGCTCGGCGCGCTGCTGCTGCTGGCGCCGGCGGTGTGGCCGCGCTTCTGGCGCCAGCGCGCCTGCCTGCGCCGCGAATGGCCGGACCTGCTGGTCTTCGGCGCGCTCGGCATGGGGGTGTGCGGCGCCTTCGTCTATATCGGCGCGGACACCACCAGCGCGACCAATATCGGGCTGATCTATTCCAGTTCGCCGGTGCTGATCCTGGCGCTGGCCGCGCTGTTCTACGGCCAGCGGATCGGCCGCGCCGCCGGCTTCGGGTTCGCCTTCGCCCTCGCCGGCGTCCTGACGATCCTGGCGCGCGGCGACCCCGGTACGCTGCTCGCCGCGCGTTTCGTGGTCGGCGATCTCTGGATCGTCGCCGCGGCCAGCGGCTGGGCGGTCTATTCGGTCCTGCTCCGGCACCGGCCGACCGGTTTCGATACCCTGCCGCGCTTCTTCGCGATCTGCCTCGCCGGCGTGCTGATCCTGCTGCCCTTCACCGTCGCCGAGCATCTGGCCGGCGATGCGGTGGACTGGACCTGGGAGACCGCCGGCTGGATCGCCCTGCTCGCCGTCGTGCCGGGCATCGGCGCCTACGCGACCTACGCCTTCGTCGTCGACCGGCTCGGCCCGGGCAGGGCCGGCCTGATCCTCTACGCGATCCCGGTCGCCGCCGCCCTCATGGCCTGGCTGCTGCTCGGCGAGGCGCTGGCGTGGTATCATTATGCTGGGGCGGTCCTGGTCCTGGCCGGCATCCGGCTGGCCAACCGGAAACCGCCCGCCGCCGCGGGGAGCGCGGACGCATGAAACGGATCGACTGGTATTTCGACTATATCTCGCCCTTCGCCTATCTACAGTCGCAGCGGCTGGGCGAGTTCGCAGGAATCGCGGAAATCCGGCCGGTCCCGGTGCTGTTCGCCGGGCTGCTGAACGCGACCGGCACGCTGGGCCCGGCGGAGATTCCGGCCAAGCGGCTGTGGACCTACCGTTTCTGCCAGTTCACGGCCGGCCGCCTCGGCGTGGCCTTCCGGATGCCGCCGGCCCACCCCTTCAACCCGCTGCGCATCCTGCGCCTGTCCATCGCGCTCGACGGCGATCTCGCCGCCATCGACGCCATCTTCCGCTTCATCTGGGCCGAGGGCCGCGACCCCGACGCGGCATGGCCGGCCCTGACCGCGGCGTTGGGCGTCGCCGACGCCGACGCCCTGATTGCGGCGGAGGACGTGAAAGCGGCGCTCAAGGCGAATACGGCGGCGGCGGTCGCGGCCGGGGTCTACGGCGTGCCGACGCTGGCGATCGACGGCCAGGCCTTCTGGGGCGTCGACGGCACCGATTTCGCCCTGGCCTACCTGGCCGATCCCGGCATTCTCGAAACCGGCGCCATGAAACGGCTGGAGACCCTGCCCGCCGCGGCCGAGCGGCGGCGCTGACCCGCCCGGTCCCCGGTGCCGGACCGCCCGCATCTCGCCTGCATCGTCGCCGACCTGCGGCTCGCCCGGATCGCGGTGCGGGAGGCTGCCGCCGCCGGCGCCACCGTCGAACTGTGGAGCCCGCCCGACGGCGCAGCCAGCCTGGGCGTCGGCTTCTGGGCGGCGCTCGACCGGGCGATTGCGGAAACCCCGGAATCCCGAGAATCCACGGGACCGGGCCGGGCCGTGACCGTGCTCGATTGCGGCGATGCGCCGGGCTTTGCGCTCGCCGCGCTGCGCGAGGGGCTGCACGCCGTCCACGTCACCGTCCGGGACGACGTGCGCGAGAAGCTGGCGGCGGTCGCCGAGGCCTGCGGCGCGGCCCTGCATCCCGGCCCGCCGCCGGCGCTCGACCTGCGCGACCGGCTCGATCCGGCGGCCTCGTGCCGTTTTGCGCTGCGCCATGCACACGGTCCGCCGGCCTGACGGCAGCACCGGCCCGGCGGCAGGAGAGGGGCGCCCAATCCGCCCGTTGAAACCCGGCACCGCCTTGTCTAAGCACAACGCGCCGGGCGGCCCCCGATTCCGGCGGATGGCCGAACGAAGCGAAGGGACGAGCCATGAAAATGACGTCGAAAGTACGTCAGATTCTCAGGAACTACGAAAGCGACTGTCCGGGCACCAAGGGCCAGCTGGCCCGCATCCTGATGACCGGCCGCCTGGCCGGCACCGGCAGGGTCGTCATCCTGCCGGTCGACCAGGGCTTCGAGCACGGCCCAGCGCGCAGCTTCGCGCCGAACCCGGAAGGCTACGATCCGCACTACCACCACCGGCTGGCGGTCGACGCCGGGCTCAACGCCTTCGCCGCGCCGCTCGGCCTGCTGGAGGCCGGCGCCGATACGTTCGCCGGGCAGATCCCGACCATCCTCAAGGTCAACAACTCGAACAGCCACGCCCGGGACAAGGACCAGGCGATCACCGGCGGGGTCGAGGACGCCCTGCGCCTGGGCTGTTCCGCCATCGGCTTCACCATCTATCCGGCCTCGGACAGCCAGTTCGAGATGATGGAGGAAATCCGTGAGCTGGCGGCGGAGGCGAAATCGGTCGGCCTCGCCGTCGTCATCTGGTCCTATCCGCGCGGCGGCGGCCTGTCGAAAGACGGCGAAACCGCGATCGACGTCTGCGCCTATGCCGCCCACATGGCCGCGCTGCTCGGCGCCCACATCATCAAGGTCAAACCGCCAACCGCGCATATCGAACAGGACGAGGCGCGCAAGGTCTACGAAGCGCAGGGCATCGACATATCGAGCCTGTCCGCCCGCGTCGCCCATGTCATGCAGAGCGCCTTCGCGGGCCGCCGGCTGGTCGTCTTCTCCGGCGGCGCGGCCAAGGGCGACGACGCGCTCCTCGACGAAATCCGCGCGCTGCGCGACGGCGGCGCCTCCGGCTCGATCATCGGCCGCAACAGCTTCCAGCGCCCGCGCGACGACGCCCTCGCGCTGCTCGACAAGGCGGTGCGGATTTACAGGGGGCAGCTCTAGCGCCGGGGCGGCGGCGGGCGTTATGAGCGGTCCCGGCTGCCAGCTTTACCTGATCACCCCGCCGGCCTTCGAGCCCGCGGCCTTCGCAGAGGACCTGAAGGCGGCGCTGGACGGCGGGCCGGCGGCCTGCCTGCAATTGCGCCTCAAGGATGCGCCGGACGATGCCGTGCGGCGGGCCGCGGAAATCCTGATGCCGGTATGCCACGGCCGCGATGCCGCCTTCCTGGTGAACGACCGGCCGGACCTTGCGCGCGAACTGGGGGCGGACGGGGTCCATATCGGGCAGGAGGATGCCGGCTATGCCGAGGCGCGCGCGCTGGTCGGCGACGGGGCGACCGTCGGCGTGACCTGCCACAACTCGCTGCATCTCGCGATGGAAGCCGCGGAGGCCGGCGCCGACTATGTCGCTTTCGGCGCCTTCTTCCCGACGCAGACCAAGGCGCCGAAATCGCAGGCGTCGCCGGAAACGCTGGAGAGCTGGTCCGCCGCCACCGTGGTGCCCTGCGTCGCCATCGGCGGCATCACGGTGGAGAACTGCCGCCCGCTGGTCCGCGCCGGGGCCGACTTCCTCGCCGTCGTCGGCGGCGTCTGGGACCATCCGGACGGCCCGGCCGCCGCTGTCCGGGAATTCGCGGCCGTTCTGGAGGCGCCCGGCTGATCTGAAGCGGCCGGCGCCGGCGGGCCGCCGCGGGGCGGCCGTTCGAAAAATCCCCGGAGCCCGTCACATAGACTTGCGCCGCCCGACGGAACCGATACATTCCGCAACGCAGCCGGCGACGGGACGGGCGACCGGGCAACGGCGATGCGATCCGCGCCACTTGCGCCGACCGTTCCCGTCTCCGCCGGCAGACCCTGCAGGCGAACGGGAGCGCGCCGATGCCCCAGGACACAGCAGATTCCGCCAGCGGCCCCGACAGGCCGCGATGGCTCGGTTACGCCCAGTTGGCGGCGATCCTGGCCGCGATCGTCGTCGCCCTGTATTTCGCCCGCGCCCCCGACCGGGTCGAGCGCGGAGCGACGGCGGCCGCGACGACCGGATCGGACAAACCGGCGGTCCGCGTCGTCCGGCCGAGCCCGAAGGCATATACCTTCACCGCCCGCGTCACGGGAACGGTGACCCTCGAGCGCAAGACCAGGGTCGTTTCCCAGGTCGTCGGCCGGGTCGTCTGGGTGTCGCCGGACTTCACCAATGGCGGGACGATCCGGGCGAACGAGGCCTTCATCCGGATCGATCCGGCCGAATTCGAAATCCGGGTCCGGGCCGCGGAAATGTCGGTCAGGGCCGCCGAGGCCAGCCTGCAGATCCAGAAAGCCCTTGCCAGGGAAGGCGCCGAGAAGTTCGCGCAGGCCAATCCCGGAGCGGAGATTCCGGAGCGGGTCCGCCGCGTCTCGCCCATCGCCAGGGCGGAAGCCAGGCTGGGCCGGTCGCAGGCCGCGCTGGCGCTGGCCCGGCTCCAGCTCGCGCGCACGACCATATCGCTGCCCTACGACAGCCGCGTGGTGCGCTCGGACGTCGAGGTCGGCGAACTGGTCGGCCCGGCCGAAAAGGTCGGCCGTGCGTCGGTGCTCGGCGTCGTTTACCGGCCCGGCGGGTTGCAGGTAAGAGCGCCGGTCGAGCCGAAAGACCTGAAGCGTTTCGCGCCGATGGTCGGGCGCGCCGCACGGATCGCGACCTGGTCCGGAACATTCGACGCCGAGGTGGTCCGCGTGTCGTCCGTCGTTGCCGCGCGCACGCGGCTGGCCTCGATGTTCCTGAATTTCGCGGAGACTACGCCGCCCGATACGCTGCCGGCGCCGGGCACCTTCGCGGAGATTACCGTCACCGGGCCGACGCGCGACAAGGCCTTCGTCCTGCCGGAAGCGGCGGCGCGCGACCGCGACAGCGTCTGGGTCGTCAGGAAAGGCGCCCTGACATCGCTCACGCCCAAATCGCTGGGCCGCACGGCGGACGGCTGGATCGTCGAGCCGTTCGATGCCGGCGAGGGCGTTGTCGTCGGCGTGGTGGCCAAGGCCAGGGAAGGAATGCAGGTGACGGCCAGGGCATTCCGGTCGCCGGAATAGCCCGGCCCGAGGACGGACGCTGCGCACACCCGGCGCGCCATCGCGAGGGACAATCGTGAAGAACGGACCGATCGCCTATTTCGTCGGCAATCCCGTCGCCGCCAAGTTCCTGCTGATCCTGCTGATCGTCGGCGGCGTCTTTTCCGGCGCTCAGCTTACCGTCCAGCACATTCCGGAAATCGATCTGCGCACGGTTTCCGTGACCGTGCGGATGCCCGGCGCGTCGCCGAAGGAGGTCGAGGAGGACGTCAACCGCCGGATCGAGGAAAGCGTGGTCGGCCTGCCCGGCGTCGCGCGGGTCGTCGGCACCGCCTCGCAGGGATTCGCCCGGTTCGACGTCGAGCTCGAAACCTTCGCCGATGCCGGCGAGGTCCTGGCCGATGTCCGCAGCGCCGTCGAGAGCATCGAGAATTTTCCGCCGGCCAATGCCGAACGGCCGAGGGTGGAACTGAAGAAACTGGCGATCGAGGTGATGACGCTCGCCGTGGCGTCGTCGACCGTGCCCGAGGACGCGTTGCGCCGGGCCGCGGAGGCGCTGCGCGACGACCTGCTGGCGCTGCCGTCGGTTTCCCAGGTCAAGCTGCGCGGCACGCGCGACCGCGAAATCGCCATCGAGATGAACGAGGAGGAACTGCGCCGCCACAACCTGACGCTCGCCAAGGTCGCGAGAATCGTCCGGCGGGTATCGCGCAACGCGACCTTCGGCGAACTGCGCACCCGCGCCGGTGGCGTGGTCCTCCATGCGGTCGGAAAACGGCAGGTCGGTGAGGAATTCGGGAACATACCGCTCATCACCAGGGTCGACGGCACCATCGTAACGCTCGGCGACGTCGCCACGATCCGCGACGGCTTCGTCGACGAGGACATCCTGTCGACGGTCGACGGCAAGCCGGCGGTCTTCGTCCGGGTCGAAGCCTCGAAAGAGCAATCGCTGCTCGAAATCTCCTCCAACATCAGGAAACGCCTCGAAACATATACACCGCCGCCGGGGATCGACATTCGCGTCTGGAACGATACGGCGGAACCGATTTTCGACGTTCTGTCGGATATCGTCCGCAACGCGGTCATCGGCATCATCCTGGTCTTCCTGTGCCTGGTTTTCGTTTTCGACCTCCGCCTCGCCTTCTGGATCGCCCTGGGTATTCCCCTGTCGTTCGTCGGGTCGTTGATGTTCTTCGATCTGGCGAGCCTGACGCTGAACCTGGGGACGCTGTTCGCGTTCTTCCTGCTGATCGGCATTGTCGTCGACGATGCGGTCGTGGTCGGCGAAAGCGTCGCTGCGGAACGCGAGCGGGGCAAGAATGCCTTGGAGGCGGCGGTTTCGGGGGCCCGGATCGTCGCCGGCCCGATCTTTGTCGGCGTATCCACGACCGTGCTGGCATTCGTGCCGTTCCTGTTCGTGACCGAAGGCAGCCTTCAGGTCGTCCAGCCGTTTTTCTGGGTCGCGCTGTTCGTTCTCGCCGTATCGCTGATCGAGGCCTTTTTCGTCCTGCCGTCGCATCTTTCGCACGAGCGGCGCTGGAGCCTCTCCCCGCTGCGTGAAATCCAGGCCTGGGCGCGCGACGCGATCGACCGGATGCGGGATTCGATCGTGGCGCCGGCGGTATCCTGGGCGGTCCGCCATGTCTGGCTGACGATCGTCTTCGGTCTGGTGTTTTTCGTCGCCGCGCTCGCCCTGTTGCGGTCCGAACAAGTCCGCGTGGTCATCCTCGACAACACGGCGAGCCGCTCGAACACGGTCCAGGCGAACCTCGAACTGCCGGTCGGCGCGCCGTTCGAAGCCAGCGCCGCCATCGCCGAAAGATTCGTGCGGGCGGCCGAGGCGGTCGACAAGGATCTCGAAGGGACCGCCATCGATTCGATCAGCGTGATCGTCGGCAATGTCGGCGACGCCGCCCGCTCGCGCAGCGGCGAGGAGCCACGCAACGGCAGCCATCTGGCCTCGGTCCGGCTCCATCTGCGCGACCGGCCACTGCGCCAGGCATCGCCGGTGGAAATCGAGCGGTTGTGGCGCCGGAATATCGGCAATCTGCCGGGACTGGCGAAAGTCTCGGTCCGGACCACCCGGTTCCAGATCATGCCGTCCGTCGCCTATGCGCTGGTACACGACGATACCGAAAAGCTGGAGCAGGCAGCCCGCGACCTCAGGGCGTTCATCGCGTCCATCCCGGGCATCTACCAGCTTTCGGACAGTCTGGTGCCGGGCAAACGGCATTTCGTCGTCCGGGTCACGCCGGCCGGCAAGGCCGCCGGACTGACGCCGACCGGGATCGGCCGGCAATTGCGGGCGAATTACCACGGCATCGAGGTGCAGCGGATCCAGCGCGGCCGCGACGAGATACGGGTCGTCGTGCGCTATCCAGCGGAACGGCGGCGCAGTCTGCGCGAACTCGCCGGCGAGCGGATCCGCCGGCCCGGCGGCGGCGAGGTGCCGTTGTCCACCGTGGCGTGGATCGAGGAAAAGCGCGAGCTTGCCGCACTCACCCGGATCGACGGCAAGAGCACCGTCCTGGTCAACGCCCACGCCGAACTGGCCCAGGTCACCCCCATTCAGGCGCGGCGGAAGATCGACCGGGAGTTCCTGCCCGGCCTGATCGCGAAATATCCCGGCCTCGTCATTTCGGACGATGCCGGGGTGCGGCAGGAGAGGCACCTGTTCGAGACGTTGAGCCTGTTGGTGCCTTTCGTGTTGATCGCAATGTACGCGCTGATGGCGGGATTCCTGCGCAGCTACTGGAAGCCGGTGGTCGCCATGGCGGGGGTGCCCATCGCCTTTGCCGGCGCCGTCTTCGGCCACTGGATCCTCGGCTGGGACATCACGGCGATGTCGCTGTTCGGCGTCATCGGCGTCGCCGGCGTCATCGTCAACGACGCGCTGGTGCTGCTCGACCGCTACAACGCGATCCGGCGGGACAACGACATGCTCCCGGCGATCGCCGCGGCTTCCGCGGCAACGCGCCACCGCTTCCGCGCCGTCTTCCTGACCAGCCTGACCACGGTCCTCGGCCTTTCGCCTCTGCTCTATGTGCGCGGCGACGAGCTGATCCGCTTCGTGCCGTTCGTGGTCAGCATGCTCGGCGGCATGGTCGCCGCCGGCATCTTCACCCTGTTCATCCTGCCGACCCTGGTGATGATCGTTGACGGCCGCCGCGAGTGACGGGTCGATTGACGGAGTAAGGGGCGGACGGGGCCCCTCCCTATCCGGCCGTCTCCCGGACTGCGCTTCCTGCTGCCGCGCAGCCGTCCAGCGCCCGAAGCAGGGCGGGGCCGGCCGACGGCCCGAACGGGCCGACCAGCACGACGCGCGCGGCGCCCGATAGGGACGCACCCGATGGGGCCGCGGACAATGGGGCCGCGGACAGGGCGAAACGGCCGCCGCTCCAGTCGATCCGCTGCAACCCCGCACCGGTGGCGACGGCGCCCTTGGCGCGATGGATGTCGCTCCGGCCGGCGAGCAGCCGTTCCAGCGCAGCGGGATCGACCGGGCCGGCGGGCCGCCAGACGACCGAGGACAGGCCGTGCCCGGGGGCTGCTGTGTCCTCCAGGTCGCCGACTGACGATGCCGGGCCTGCGCCGCCGATGCCGAGCAGCCGCGCCGGATCGACCTGCGCGAAGCGGGCCTCGACGAGATCGGCCGGCGCAGCCTGCGCCTGCACCCAGGCGTGCAATGCCGGAATGTCCCCCTCGGGCAACAGGTCGAGCTTGTTGAGCGCGAGCAGGTCCGCGGCCTGCATCTGCTGCACGACCAGCCGGCCGACGAACTTGTCCGCGGCCCGCGCGCGGACCGTCGCCGCGTCGGCCAGCACAGCGGTCCCGGCCGGCCGGCAACCCGGCCAGTTGCCGGCGAGCCGCATGACCCGCGCCGGGTCGGCGACGCCGCTCGCCTCGACGACGATCCGGTCCGGCGGCGGATCGCGCTCGGTCTGGGCCTGCAACGCCGCGCCGAGATCGTCGGCGATGGCGCAGCAGACGCAGCCGTTGGTCAGCGCGACCGTGTCGCCGCCATGCTCGGCGATCAGCCCGGCGTCGATGTTAACCGCGCCGAAATCGTTGACCAGCACGGCCAGCCGCAGCCCGTGGTCCGCCGCCAGCAGATGATTGAGGCAGGTCGTCTTGCCCGCGCCCAGATAGCCGCCGATCACGGTAACCGGGATGGGCCGGCGCGCAGTCATGCCGACGGCCTTCCTTCCCAAAGCGTCACCGCCCGGGTGAAATCGGCGTCGGGGCCGAGGGCGGCGCCGGCCGCGGCCCACCGGGTTTTCATGTCGCGACTGAGCGGCGCGTCGATGCCGACCGCTTCGGCGAGGTCGGCGGCGATGGCGACATCCTTGGCCATCAGCCCCAGCTTGAAGCCGGTGGCGAAGGTCCGGGGCAGGACCTCCTGCTTCATCGGCAGTTCGGAATTGAAGCTCCGGCCCGTCGAGTTGTTGACGATGGTCAGCAGGGTCTCCCGCTCCAGGCCGAAGGCTTCGCCGACGATCAGCGCCTCCGCCGCCGCCGTGAAGGCCGCCGCCGCGGCGTAGTTGTTCAGCGCCTTGGCGGCGTGGCCTGCGCCCAGCCGCCCGGCGCGGAACAGCCGGTCGCCCATGGCGCGCAGGACCGGTTCGGCCCGCTGCGCCGCCGCCGTGTCGTCGGCGCCGATCATGATGGCGAGCGTGCCGTCCCGGGCCTTTTCGACGCCGCCGCTGACCGGCGCGTCGACCAGAGCGACGCCGCGGTCGGCCAATGCTGCGCCGAGCGCGCGCGTGCCCATCGGTTCGGAGGAACTCATGTCGACGACCAGCCCGCCCCCGGACCGACCGGCGCCAAGGCCGCTTGCCAATGCGCCGCCCTCTTCCTCCAGCAGCACCCGGCGGACGATGGCGCCGGTCGGCAGCATGGTGACGGCGACGGTCGCGGCTTCGGCGAGCGCGGCCAGCGTCGGCGCGGCCGGGCAGCCGGTCTCCGCGGCAAAGGCTTCGGTGGCGAGAGGATCGGCGTCGTAGCCGATAACCTCGAAGCCCGCACGGGCCAAGCTGGCGGCCATCGGCCGGCCCATGTTGCCGAGGCCGACGAAGCCGACGGTTTCGCGGGATGGCGGCATGGCAATCGCTCCGCTCGCGGGGGTGGGCGTATCGTCCATGATAGCCCGCCCGCGCCGGCGGGGGAGCGTCCGATTGCGCATACGCACCACCGCGCGCTCGCCTTCCCTCGCGCCGCCCGATGCCGTAACACCCCGGCCATGCAGTTCTTCGCCGATACGCCGCTGCCCGATCTCGCCCCCTTCGCCGGGCTGCGCGCCGAGGTGCGCGCTTTCCTCGCCGAAGAGAGGGCGCGCGCCGGGATCGAAAGCTGGGTCGGCTCGTGGGAGGGCTTCGACCGCGGCTTCAGCACCCGTTTGGCGCAGCGCGGCTGGCTCGGCATGGCGATCCCGGAGCGCTACGGCGGCCGGGAAAAAGGGCTGCTCGAACGCTACGTCGTGCTGGAGGAGCTGCTGGCCGGTGGCGCGCCGGTCGCGGCCCACTGGATCGCCGACCGCCAGACCGCGCCGTTGCTGCTGCATTTCGGCACGGAGGAACAGCGCCGCCAATTCCTGCCGCGCATCGCTTCGGGCGAATACAGCTTCGCCATCGGCATGAGCGAGCCGGACAGCGGTTCCGACCTCGCCGCGGTGCGCACGAAGGCCGCGCCGTCGGGCAACGGCTGGCGTATCGACGGCGCGAAGATCTGGTCGTCCAACGCCCACCGCGCCGACTGGATGATCGCCCTGTGCCGGACCGGCGACACGGGCGAGGACCGGCACGGCGGGCTCAGCCAGTTCCTGATCGACCTCAAGGCGCCGGACATCGCCATCCGCCCGATCCATAACCTCGCCGGCGACCATCATTTCAACGAGGTGTTCTTCGACGGCCACGAGATTCCGGCCGACCGTATCGTCGGCAGCCCCGGCGACGGCTGGCGCCAGGTGATGAGCGAGCTGGCCTTCGAGCGCAGCGCGCCGGACCGCTTCCTCTCGACCTTTCGCCTGATCGTCGAACTGGTGCGCGCCGCCGGGCCGGCGCCGGACCGGCTGGTTGCCGGCGAGATCGGCGCGCTGGTGGCGCGGCTGGCGGCGGTGCGGCTGCTGTCGATCCAGGTCGCCGGCGCCCTCGACCGGGGCGGGACGCCGAACACCGAGGCCGCGCTGGTCAAGGAGGTCGGCACCGCGCTGGAGCAGGACACGCCGGAGATCGCGCGGCGGATCCTGGCGGAGACTTCCGCCGGCGACCGCGCGGCGCTGATCGAGGACCTGCTGGCCTACGACGTGCTGCACACGCCGTCCTTTACCCTGCGCGGCGGCGCGCGGGAGGTGGTGCGCGGCATCATCGCCCGCGGGCTGGGCCTGCGATGAGCGGAAACGGGATGACCGGCGCGAACGCCGATATGGCGGGCAGCGCGTTCGCCGACGCCGTCCGCCAAGCGCTGACGCCGCACGCCACGGCCTACGACGGCCCGGCGGACCGGGCGCTCGCATGGTCCGACGTGCATTGGCAGGCGGTGACCGCGCTCGGCCTGCCGAAGCTGCTGGTGCCGGAAGCCCAGGGCGGCGCCGGCGCGGCGCTGGCCGAGGGCGCCGCGGCCATCGAGGCGCTGGGCGCGCTCGGCGACCCCTCGCCGGCGGCCGATACCGCGGTGCTGTCGTGGCTGCTGGCGCGGCAGGGCGCGGAAGCGCCGGACGGGCCGTTGGTGCCGGCCGAACCGGGTTGCCGCGTGCCGTGGCCGGAGGACGCCCGCGCCGTCGATCCTGCCGGTAACGCCGCCGCGCCGCCGGACGGACAAGGCGGCATCCTGCTGAACGGCGTCCCGGCTTCACCGGCGCTGCCCGGCGCGATCGATGAATTCACGCCCCTCCGGCAGGCGATGGCGGCGGCCCGGGCGGTGCAGATTGCCGGCGCAGCGGGGGCGGCGCTGGAAATGACCGCCGACTATGTCCGCGAACGCCGCCAGTTCGGCCGGCCGCTCGCCCGCTTCCAGGCCGTGCAGCAGCATATCGCGGTCGCCGCGGCCGAGGTCGCTGCCGCGGCGCAGATGGCGCGCGCCGCCTTCGCTGCACTTGATCGGGAGTTGGACGGCGACGGCCCGTTCCTCGCCGCTGCGGCGAAGGTCGCGACCGGGCGGGCCGGCACGCTCGCCGCGAAGGCCGCCCACCAGTTCCACGGCGCCATGGGCTACACCGCGGAATATCCCCTGCACCGGCTGACCCGCGCGATCTGGCAATGGCGCGAGGATTGCGGCAACGAGGACTGGTGGAGCCGCCGCCTCGGCGCGCAGGTCTGCCGAGCCGGCGCGGACGCGCTATGGCCGACCCTGGCGGGCGGGTGAGGCGGAGCGGAACTGCCCGATCCGCCAAATTTCCCCTTCGGCGCTGCTCAGGGCAGGCTCCCGACCACCCCCCATTGTTTCCCCGGACGGAGCGAAGCGAAGATCCGGGGCCCAGGGGCCACAGGAAAAGGCCTTTCGGGTCGCTACTGGGCCCCGGATCAAGTTTTGATGTATTTGGGGAAATTCCATCTAAGTAATTATATTCATTGAGTAATTCTCTCTGTATCAGACAGCATACAGCTGGGAACACCGGATCAGTCATCAAAACGAATGCAGATTTTTTCAAAGCCAGGACGGCCCCAGGCGGCGCGAGACGCTGAATTGCGGATTTTCGGACCCGAACCGGTAAGCGTTCCGCCAGGCCGTGGAGCCGAGCCACCTACCGTCCGTGCTGTACGTCGAGGTAACCGATTTCCGCGAGACTCCGAATGATCGATTCCTCCGAGCCATCGTGCCCGCACGGTTTGGCGGAACGCTTAGCCCGAACCCACCCTGAGACGCTCCTTGGGCGTAACGCCATTCGCGAGGTGGCGCATGGACCTATACGGTGTGGCAAGCAGGCCGTCCAGTTTGCAGGGAACGTCCGAGACAACGGGATGTTGAAGCCGAGACCCGTAGGGGCACCTCATTCTACGCCGTCGCCCCGCTCAAGAACAAACTGGTCGAGAGGGCGGCGCAATTTACAAACTGGACGTTCTGTGCAATCGTGGTGCCGAGGGTACATCGGGGACGGGGGTTGAAATGGCCAGCGCGAGCGGACCGGCGGGCGGGACGATAGGGCTTCTCCTTGAAGAACTTCCGGTGTTGTCGGGCGCCGCCAGGAACTTCGTTCGCAGCCATCCCCGGGAGGCGCGCGCGGCCGTCGCGGCCGCGCTGGAAGCGGTCGCCGCCCAGCGGGAACTGGAGGACGTTGCGGACGTGCCGGAGCGGCTGCGGCCGTTCGTGGTCCGGCGGGGCGCCGACGAGGGCATCCTCGGCGTTTCCGAGGCCGCGGCGCGGCTCGAAGTATCCCGCACGACGGTCTACGAGTGGGCGCGGACGGGAAGGCTGGTCGCGTGGAAGACCACGAAGCGCGGTCTGCACATTCCGGCGGCGCAGATTCTCGGTGCGGGACGGGTCGTTCCGGGTATCGGGGATGTTGTCGGCGCGATCGGCGACCCTGAACTGGCCTGGGCGTTCCTGACCCAGGAATGGCCATTCGAGAAGACGGTCGCGCTGCCGCTCGATCTGCTCAAGGACGGCCGCATCGACGAAGTGCTGGACGCGGCGCCCGGCTTCGGCGCCACGTTCACATGAGCGGCGGCCCCTATCGCAGAAGCCGGATCGCGCCTGTCCTGATAACGGCGCCCATGCCTGCGAGTTGCCGGATCATGGCGCGCCGCCACCGGCCGGACCCGCTCGGGACGACCCCGGCCGATTCGCGGTTCTGCACGCGAAGCGGCGGCTTCACGGTGCTCTACGCGGCGCCCGAATTCGCCACGGCGTTCGTCGAGACGGTGGTGAGGGACAGGTTCCGGGGACGCCAGAGCTGCGAGGTCGCGGTCAGGGAAATCACGGCGCGGGTCTGGGCGCGTATTTCGATGCAGCGGGATGCGGTGCTGACGCTGGTCGATCTGCGCGGGGACGGCTGCACCCGGATCGGCGCGCCGACCGATACGGTGAATGCAAGAAACCACGCGGCCGGCCGGGCATTCGCGAAGGCCATCCATGCGGATCATGCCGATGTCGACGGCATCGTCTACGGCTCCCGCCTCACCGGGGAGGATGTCTACGCGGTGTTCGACCGCTCCACGGAGAAACTTGCCTCGGCGGAAACCGGACTGCTGGAGGATCATCCGGAACTGCCGGATATCGTGAAGCGGTACGGCATCGGCCTCGTCGCGTGAAGCGACCGGGGAGTTGGGAGGCTCCCGCTGCCGACGCGGTGGCTCGGCGGCGGTCGTCACGCTCCGATCGATGGCCATGCGCATCGAACAGTTCGACCCCTCAATCGATAGAAACCCAGCCGTCGGCATCAGGTCGGTGACCGGGCCGCCGCTGACCCACAGTAACGTAATGCCCTTGCTGAAGTTCCACGAATTACCTACGTCGCTTAGAATTCAATACGCATATGGCCCATTGACGGGTTCTACCGATTCGCCGTTTGCTTGGTGCGTTCGCACAGGAGCGATAGGCTCTGTTCAACCGCTGCAAGGACGGATGGTCACCGGTAAAGATAGTGCCAGCGGGCCACGCTGTATCGACCGCGAGTTGTGCCTTGTCACCGAGTGCGACGATGGCATCCATGTACTGAAAGCACTGTGCGAGTCGGCAAATGTTCGCTACGCCCAAAATCTCAGCGTTCGTTGCTTCGGTCCGCCCCGTGCGCGCCTTGTATTCCACTTTGTCCCAGGCATTCACCAATGTGTAATCGTCAAGACACAGAGAAGGGAATATGCCCGGCTCGGCACCGTGGAATGTTGACAACGCAGATGTCAGGGTAATCCCAGTCTGACCTGCTGCCGGTCGCTGCGCTTTGCATTCGGCTTTCCCGGGGGCAGATAGCACGAACGCGGTTCGCAGCTGTGCATTGCCGAGTCTGAATGCGGGTGAGGTCACAAGCTGTCGATCACCCTCGTCGAGAAGAAATGTGCGAGCGATGATAATGCATGGCAGGACATGGAGTCAGTCACTCTATTCGACCTGGATGATGACCCTCGAAGGCCCTCATCCACGGCTCGACGGAACCATTACCGGACCTCGAACCGCCTGCGATGAATCGAGCGGGGTCAATCGCGGGCGTCGTGTTCGGCGATGCCGGCAAGCTCGACCGGGGGCCGGTCGGGGAAGCGGGCGATCAGCGACAGGCTGCCGCCCATCGCCTCCACCGTCCGGCGCAACGTGGACAGCAGCAGGTCGCTCCGCTTCTCCAGCCGGGAGATGGCGTCCTGGCTGATGCCGAGCTCGCGCGCGACGCTCGCCTGGGTCAGCGCGCGGGCCTTGCGCAGCTCGCGCAGCGTCATTTCCTCGGCGATCAACTCGGCGGCCATTTCCTCCACCTTGCGGCGCTCGGCGGGGTCGAGCCCCGCGATCACGTCTTCAACATCCAGTGCCATGATTATCTCTCCTCGTCTATTCGTCGGCGAGCCGGGCCAGGTGCCGGTCGAACCGCTCGTCGGCCTTGCGGATCAGCTCGCGGTAGAACCGCCGCCCGCTGCCTCCCGACTTGTCGCCCGCCACCAGAAGCAGGGCGCGGCGCACGGGATCGAACGCGAAGGCGATCCGCCACTCCCCGCCTGCCGCGC
>VXNK01000022.1 GCA_009840595.1 Rhodospirillaceae bacterium
GAACCCTCGCCGATCCGGGACAGAGCCGACAGGCGGTCTATGACGGATGCTTACGAATCATACGTCAGGCACCGCAAGGCGCCGCATGCCCCCTCAGAGCGGTGAAAAAAACTTGGCCTGAGCCCCGAAGGCTCCGGGCGCGAACAGGCTGAGAGGACTTGACTGTGCTCTATTGAGGCCAGCGCGCGCCCCGGATGCACCCGCGTCCGGTATCCGGCACATAAAGTAGTGCAGTCGTGTGGAAGTCGAACACGGAAAACCTCCTGTGTGCCATAACCGACTAAGAACAGATGACAGTAGGCGGCACGTCGTCCGCCGATCGACCGGAATCAATAAGTCGATTCAGCTTCTATGACTCTCATCCTAACACCCGAGCGCGTCGAAGTGCGATTTCGGCTATCTCCTGCTTCATGACACGATCAGGAAAGAAATACGCCATCCAGTTGACGAATGCGATCCACAAGTCGTTCGCGGAAAATTCGTCTCCGCTGATCGTTTCAAGCCACGAACTCGCGTCGGCTCGAGTAAGCGTCGTATCGTCCGATGATTCGAGAAGGGTTTCGGCGGGTGGTATAGCGGCAAGCAACGACCGTATCGCATCCTTGAACTTGTGCTCCTCAAGGCCTGGTGGAAGGTTGGAACTCGCCAGATCCGTGAGGACAATGCGATCGGCAGCGCCTACGAAACCAGTAGGTAGGTCGATGTAGAATCGGTACACTTGCTCGGGACGGCGACTTCGTGGGAACCAGCGGACATCCGACGCATCGGCCAATTTCATTGAAATAGAAAGGCTGTCGGCAAGGCGCCGAGCCGTTCGCGCCATACTGCGCGTCGCCGCGCGCTCAGCTTGAGCAATTGCCTCGAGTGTCGCTGCAATTCCAGGGTCATCGATACTCGACTCCACCAGGACCTCAATATTGCTGCCGGCGCCGCCTTCTCCGAAACCGGCACCAGTAACGTTAGCCGAACCCACGAGACACCGGTCGCCGGCGATGTAAAGCTTGGCGTGCAATCGGTCCACGAGTGAGAGGCTGAAGTTACCGCGCACCTCAAGCAGGTCCAGGACTTCCGGATCCGAGACCCCTGCAGCGATTTCTCTCGGGAGCCAGCGGGAGACGCAACGCAGATGCAGGGCATCGGGGATGATTTCAAGCAGTGACCGCAGCGCATCGACCTTGATGAATGGCGCAATCACGGCGACATCGTCGTCCGCATACTCAAAGAGCGCCCGGATTCGGGCTCCTTGAGTATAGCCAGCAATCACCAGAATCTCCTACACGAGATCCGTCGGGGAAACCGAATCGTCGTCCTCGTCGAAGAATTCCTCCGCGTATTTGCCCCACTCCAACCGGGCGTCTCGGACCCGGCGGCGATCCCGTTCGCTTTGTTCCTCTTCATAACGGGCCCACGAATAAATGAGGATGCGGAAAGCGGCGGCGGCTTGCGCGAGTCGTTCACGAACCTCGTCCTCAGACATCTCCTCCACGTCCGGGTGCATGACGTCGTAAAGGTGAGAGTGCACCGGATGGTCCGTATTGAGAGCGACCTGAATCACGTTGGGCAGTGATTCGACGTCGAAGAACGCAGGGCTGGATTGTGCCGATTGAATCCAACGTACGCGGTTTCCCGCCCGAATCGTCTCGTCAATCTCCTGCAACGCACCCGTCTGGTCGAAATGATGTTTCCGTGTGAGGGATTCAACTTGCGCTTCTCGATGTTCCTCCAAGGAGCCTGATTCGCCCGCCTTGTCGGACTCGCCTTCGTGCCCCTCTTGCATTCGGCGCGTTATCGCAGCGGTCGCCTTGGCATCGGCCTTTTGATCCTCATCGAGAACGTGCCGCTTACCGCGCGGCTGCTTGGCTTGTCGGGACCGCCGTCGGAGTAGCTCAATCGCGTTCGTGATCTGTTTGCGAAGATCGAGAAGGTGGCTTCGGTGATCTCCCTCCTCTTCCATCCGGCGGCGAACATCACCGCTCGATTCTTCATCGGGAAGAGATTCTCTCTTCCAGTCAAATCGGGCAAGACGCTGGAATGTCATCGTGCCCTGCTTGTTGTTTGTCACTCCGAATACTTCGTCGAGTGCTGTCGGAAAGTCGACTTCCACAGTCCACCAACGTTCTCTTGGGTCGTCGCCACTGACCCAAGAATCATCGAGCTGAATCTCTCGGTGCGCCCGAACCAGCGAGACCCCCATATTCTGATCCGCATGTTTTCCCCACGGAGCGCGTCCCGCGTCCTTGCCGACCCACTCTTCGGGCCAATCTGCCTCGGAGGCGGAGGAATCCCGGACGTGCGCGCGTGCATAGGTCGCCCGCACGCGAACTTCGAAGTCCTGTCCTTGGTACTTTACGGGTACCTGGAACGGACTTCCCTCAAGTTCCGTGAACATGGGCCCCGGACCAAAACTCTCCGGGCAGGAGGTGCCTGTCATCAGATACAAGGGATCGTTTGGCCTCACCTCGACAATGTCATCCTCCTGAACTTCAATCTCTTCTCCGTTTTCCCGAATGGGAATCATTGTGATGGTGCGTCGCGATCCGATCTCAGACCCCCTCGGATCATCGGGATGCAGACGTTCAGATTGTTTCGCCAGGAAGCGTCGATATATTCGCCCAATCAGTAGTTCGGTGTGCTTGAATGTCGTGGAGGCCTGCTTCCACTCAACACGGTCCAGATCGCTCCACACCACGAGGGTGCCACAGTCACCAAACACGTTGCGGCTCGCTTTGCGAAACACTTTCGGAATCGCCTGCTGATCCGGCTGAGGAATCTCTCTTTTCCCAGCCTCTACTTCGCTAAGGGACAAATACGTATGAAGAGCGTTCGTGGCGCCCGATTGCCACGACCACACGTCGACTCTTTTCGCTTGCGACATCGAAGAGTTGGGAAGACCTAGACCAAACCGGCCAATTCCTTGCCGCTCCCGCCGTGTACCGTGACCATAGCGAAGGCTCCCTCGAAGGGTAGCGCCATCCATCCCCTCACCGTTGTCGAGGACCGCCAACTTCGTGAGTGTGAATCTTCCAGTACGGGCATCCCGGCGACTGATCCCGAACACCTCGATTGCAGTCGCATGACTCTCGATTGAGTTGTCGATGAGCTCAGCCAGCGCATGCGTCGTGGACTTGTAGCCGCTGTCACGCATCGCCTTGACCGTCATCTCCGAATCAATGATGGAGAAGCTCAGTTGAACCCCGGATGTGCTCACTGCCATACGTCCTCCCAGTTCAGAAACGCTGCCGCGACATCGCCGAAACCCGGTAGGCTAGGATCGATGACAGTTACGACTTCGCATGTTTCGGTTCCGCCGGCCTTGGGGCCACGAATTGCCCGACCTACCATCTGACTAAACAGCACCAGAGACCGAGTAGGGCGGGCGATGATGACTGCGCTGGCCTTGGGGGCGTCGAACCCTGTTGTCAATACTCCGAAGTTGACCAGGACCATAGGTACCTCGTCATCCGACCTGAACGTCCTGATAGCGTGCTCCCTCGCGCGCACAGGCGTCAGACCCGTAACCACATTGCTGCGGACGTCGCGCGCGACAAGGATCGCGCTCAGTATCCGAGCGTGGTCGACGCTGGCCGCGAAGACGAGCACACGGTTGTGTCCGACGCCGAGTAACTCGTCGATGGCATCCAGAACTGCGGCCACGTATTGTTCGCTCATCGACAGCGCAGCCACAATCTCCTCTGGGATGTCTAATCCTCCGGCAATGCGGGAGATCTCCCTTTCGCTGAACGCAAGTCCCGGCCGCGATAGGAGTGTCCGGAAGCTTGGTCGGGCCAAATATCCGTTCTCGATAAGGTATTCGATAGGGTTCTTGCCGGGCACTTCGAGTGTCACCTTGTTTCCGGCGAAGAACTCGGCGAGTTCACCGTCTTCGTCTATATCGGCCCATGTTCGCCCCGGCGTCGCAGTGAGGCCCAGCAGCGCGCATCTGAAGTCCAGCGTGAGTTCCTCGGTAACCTGACGATAGGTTCTCGCGATACTCTGGTGAGCTTCGTCGAAGACCACCAGTCGCACACGCTGGGAAAGCCGAACCGCCCAATCCGGGTCGGTGCGCGAGATCACGGCCCAGCCCTTCGCGAGTCCGACGGCAAGAAACCCGTCGGAGAAGCGATCGAGATCTGGCATCCGGTCGCCCCACATGGTCCCGATTTGGAGCGGCCTTGTGCCCAAGTGCATCCAGGCTTCCTTGAACGCTACAACCGCCTGCTCCAGCAACTCCTTGCCGGAGGCCAGCCAAACCACGACCGACGGCTCGTGAGCTCGCAACGCATCTGCCACCACATGCATAGCCGTCCGCGTCTTGCCCACCCCGGTCGGCAGATGAAGAACAGCTCGGCGTTCATCTTCGTCCAGCAACGGCGCCAGCCTGCAAACAGCGTTCCTCTGATGATCGAACAGGCCGTAGATCGGCGTAATCGTCTCCGTGGGCGGCACCGCTGGTGGTAGGATCCGCTCTTCAACCAAACCGAAGAAATCACGAAGCCGGCGCACCTGCGATTCCGTCCATTCGCTTGCGGGACTCGCGGTGATGGTCCGCCCAACGCGGGCCTCCAGCTCGGTACGTTTTTCATTAGGGACTAGGCTGAGGACAAGCTTTCGGCCATCGGGCTCCCCGAGAAGGACATCAAGGTCGATCAGGGTCCGAGCAACTCGCCGGAGATTTTCGCCGTCGATTCTACCGCCGAAGAGAGCGTCCAGTACCGACAGGACAGCAGGATCAAAGAACATTCTGAGTTCTCGATCCGGGAGCGAATCGAGAAACCAAGCAACTGAAAGACCCGGTCCGCCGGGCGGTGCCACCGCCGTCGCGCTCACAATGCGCACACGGTGCAGGGTAAGGTGTCGTCGTCTTCGTCGAGGGCTTCGGTGAGTACTTCGATCAGGGGGACGTTCGCCTGCACCTTAGCGGCACGAGACTTGGCCGCTTCATGCCGCTCAAGAATCTCGTTCCGGCGAGACAGCAACTCGGTGAGAGTTTCACCGCTGGACCAAGTGTACTGGCGGCCCCGCATGGCTTGGCTGCGGAAGTCGGCATCGCCTTCGACCCCGGCGTCTCGCAACACCTTCCGCTCAATGGCGACCGCCCGCTGGAACAACTCAGGATGGCGCTCCGCAAGACCCACCCACTCCGCCTTGCGCTGATAGAAGCAGAAATAACAGCCCGAACGAGTCCTCCACTCGTAATAGTTCGGGAGACCAATGCCGGCTTCCTCGAGGATCCGCGTAACCCCATCGCGTTCGATTCCATCCTCGATGAACGGGAATTTGGTCCTGATATTTGGTTTCGTGGAAATATAGCCCTTCCGGTTCGACTCGTCAGCGCGGATCGCAACATAGGAGACCGCGGGCACGTCGCCGATCCACGCCTCGATCGGCTTGATCTTCATATTCTTGGTACACCATCGCATCTGCGGGGACGGCAACGCCCCGCGAAAGACCTCGAACCAGTGATCGAAGCCACGGTGTGCGTTCAGGCGAACGATCGGCTTGCCGAGAATCACCTCGAGACGAGTTAAATACTCATAGGTCTCGGGAAGTTCCGCTCCAGTATCGCAGAAGAAGTACTCCATGCTGGGCACCTGATCCCGGAGATACACAGCAAGTGCGCTAGAGTCCTTGCCTCCCGAGATCCCGCAGATGTGGCGATCTGTGTTAGCCATATCGAGATTTCCTTTCGGGGAGGACAAGGACCGCTTCGTCTTCGCTGCGGGTCTGCTCGGATAGAATCCGATCACCGAGTACGGCGAACAATGCCTTGTGGACTCGATGAGACGTACCGATGGTTTCGCCCAACTCCTTCAGGATTTCATCAATTGCCTTGTCTACCAGGCCACGTTGGCGCTGGTCGATGTCTACCAAGCCAACATGTTCGCTGCCATCCGGGCGAGTAATGGTAACGCGAAGCGCTTCGAAAGGGCCGCCTCCGTCGACGCGTCGCGCGGCGTGAAGCGCGACAAGGCGCTGAAAGGCAGCGATTTGCAAGGGAAGCTCGCGGCGGAACCTAGACAGGTCGTCGTCGTCCCACTCCTCGGGCGCTTTCCCGGCCACGACGGTAGCGGCGGCGCTGATCCAGTCGGCATCCGCATTAACGACATCGTTGGCGAGCGTTCCGACAAACGCCCGGACCGTGGGGTTCAAGACTTCATTGTCGAGGGCGGCCGCTTGTCCCATGACTGCGAGCCGGCTGCTTTCCGCACTTGTGTCGAGCAGAAACCGAAGGAGTTCAGCCAGAAGTCGGTCGTAGCACCCGACGAGTTCCTCCAAAGCGACACCCACGCCATCAGTGTATTCTGAGGTCTTCGCATATGTCTTCGTGTCGACAGGCACGGGCCGGAATCCGAGAGCCCTCGGGAGGGTATCGAAGAGCAACTCGTCCGGCTCAACTGCCATCCCGATCACATCCCGCACCTTTTGAGCAGTAGTGCTCAAATTGCGGGTCCTCCGTGTGTAGCCGTCAAGGTTCCGGACCTGGTAGATCAATTGACCAACTACCGAGAGGACATTCCCGACCCTGTAGTTGCCCAACCTCCTCAACTCCCCAAGGCGTCCCGCAAGTGCGTCGATGACTTGGCGGCGAGCTCCGGTGGCGTTCGCGAAGTGCTTGATCTCGAAGTGGGAAGGGTTGCGGACCATCCTTTCCGACAAATCGGGAGTTAACAGGGGTTTGAAGGTTCCGTGCTCGTAGATCGCGATCTCGTCCCTGAATGCGAGCAGCGCCGCCGTCACGAACACGGAAATAACGGCCGCCTTCATTCCCAACGGTGGCAGGAGCAGGACCGCATGGATTTCTTTGAGATTGACACGACGCGTCTTGGCACGTTCGAATTCGCGTTCCAGCGCCTTCCAGGCTGGAAGCAGCGATGTGTCTGTTGGCGTGCAAAAGTCGTAGGTTTGGCTACTGGGGACACGGACGTGGAGCCCCGTCCGAGCTAGGAATGCTCGATACATGGCCACTTCCGGGCCGTAACCGTCCAGCCCGAGATTCGCCTCGGAACGGCGCTCGATCATGGCTTCGAGCAGGAGGCGTCGAGCTTTGGCACCTTGGGAGGTGAGGTCGGTTCGGTTGAGCATTTCGTTGCCGACCGCAGGAGTAAACGGATACGCTAGGTCGGCTGCCTCCGACAGTGCTGCGCTGCCTCGTCCTGTGCGCAACTCCTTCGCTCCAGAATCTCCGATTAGGACCCACTGGCATGCGCCGGTACCAAACGTGGCCATCATGGCATCTCGGAAAGCGCCCTGTGACTCCGCAAGTCGCTCCGCGAGTTCGCGCTGAGCCACCCAATCGGACTCGACGACGGGATCGTTCAATACAATGGTGACAGCAGCAACTTCTCTGGCGGCCCTGTCGAGCGCGCTCAAGTCGTACGGGATTGCCGCCACCGTCGGCTTGCCTGCCGCAGCCGGACTGGACAGTTTCGGCAACCGGCGGTCAGCACCGACGACGAGCAGCACTTCGCCGTCACAGGGAGCGAATGCATCCAGAGGTTCCATATGTTCGCCACCGGCGGCGTAGCGCCTGACGAACACTCGAAAAACATCGTGCTTCGCGCTGTGTCGCGCTGCCACGATCGGCACCGGCCGATCCATGCCGGATAGAACCTCAAGGAGCGGCTGGCGCCCGACTTTCTGCCGCGCAAGCTCCATGAGGCGACGGATATCGACGTCGGTTCCTTGCCAGATCCGGTACTCGTCGGCGAACTCTCGGAACGTGACTACTCCGGCCTCGTCGAGACGTGTCAAATGATCGGCCGAATTGGCGTCAACGAGCGACAGTACCCCAGAAGACGCCCGAACGGTTCCGCCGACCGATACCAGATTCAACAGAGCGATGGCCTTTGCTAGGCGGGTCTGTCTCGGAGAGAGCCCGTGGAGGTCGCGAAGCCGGAGCGCAATCTCGCTCCATCGGCGCAGACGATCCGATGCAATTTCCGCCTGCGTATCGCTGGAGACGAAGTAGTCATACACGGTCTCGAGACCTAACGACGGAAGGGAGCCGCGGCTCGGCAACTTAGTGGTCCCAAGAAATGAAGCAGCGCTAGCCGAGTGCAGCCCGGCCAGGAACGAGAACAGCGTTCGTTCATGCTGCCCGTAGCGATTGCAGAGCTCCGGCAGCAGCATGGCGGCTAAAGGGTGCAGGGGATAACATGATGCCACGATCTCCGGATCTGCCATTTCGGCGATACCGAGTAATCGCATCGCACTCGCATAAGGCCGCGCCCAGCGAGCGATCCGCGTTCGCAAACTCTCATTCCTGACTACGAAGACGGTTCCAATCAGCGCGCGGGACTGTCGGGTCGATTCGACATAGGCGATATCTTCGAATCGGCCCTGCACTTTGGCCCATTCACGGCGTCGAGGACCCGCCGCATCGGCCAGATGATTCTCGAAAGACAGGTGTTGTAAGGTCAGCAGAAAGATAGGCAAGCCTGAGCCCTGTCCTGCCTCGGCAAGCTGCTGCAACAGGTAGGGATCAGCTTCGGCGCTGTCTCCGATTGCTTCCAAGTTCTTGCCGAACTCGTCGATAATCAGCAGGAGCGGCCCATTCTCTGCCAAACACCGTGCTATTTCGACCACATCGGTCGCAGTCGGCCCGGCTCGTCGCCGGTCCTTCGTCGCCGCGTCCTCAATAGCTCGGCTAAGCGCTTTGGCCGCCCGGAACGTGCCGGATGAGGGCAACTTGCCGTACCGCCGAAGGGCCGCAGATTGAAGCGCCCGAAGCAGCGTGCGCCTGATCGGCTCTCGGCTGGCGGTGATCAGACCGCGCTGGAATCCGGAATCCATCGTGCGATGGTGTTCATGGGCCCGTCGAATGGTCTCGCCCACCGCTGGCGAAGTTTCGTCGATCAGCTTCCAGGCGCGTGTTCGCGTCGGACCGGCGGGACCGAATGCGGCGTCAAGCAACAGAGCAAGCGAGGACTTCCCCGAACCGTAGGGTCCAGTCAGCGACCATGCGCCGCCCGCCGCCTCCGATGCGGCAACGGCAGCGACCCTCTCCACGACATCCAATGCACGCGCAGTGACGATGTATCCGTCAAGCGGCTCAAGCCGATCTACGTCCCGCTCCAGATTGGTCGAACGGGCGAAACGGTCTAGAACCGAGATATGGTCGGCAAGCACGGTCATCTATTGCCCCAATGCCGATGGAACCAGCAGTGATCGAGCGTCGTCGCGAATCGCCCGATCTGCTCCGCTGTCCGAGACACTGCACCCATAGTAACGGTCGAGAATCTCGGTTGCGACCTCGTTCGGTTCACCAGACCACGAAAGCTGAACAGACCCCGTACTCGTCGTCAGAGAAACTGCGTCGGATTCTTGAGCAAGTGGTTCGATTGCGGCGAGAAGCTCGCCTTCGGTCAACTTGAAGACCTTGCCGGGAGCGCCCGGCTCATGGGCGAGGCGTCCGAGCGTAACGGTATTTCCTCCGGCTGAAGCACGAGCACAGTAGTCTAGAGCAGCATAACCGAGGATCGCGCTCGGCAGAGTAGGCTTCGACCCCAACGCGAATCGGTACCGATTGGTGCCGACCGAGCGGCCAATCAGGTTCAGCTCGCGGAGCGGGCAATCCAGGATGTCGTCGACACTGCTGCGCCCGGTTCGCTCTGCCGGCGCGTAGGTACGCAGCATGGCCCCGACATCCTTCTTCAATGACGACGGATGCGGCGAATTCCATTCCGCGATGGCCTCGATCTGTGCCGCGACTGCCCCCGCGAGATCGTCGTCGTCGAACTCAATCGCGGGAAAGTCGTTGAAGGCGATCCACCACACCGGCAAGAGCGACGGTGGAGCCAGCAGCAACCAGTGCAAGAGCCATAGTGTCCCCGGATCCTCCATGTATCGGTCCCATCCCGACTCACCGAAAAGAGCATCGCCCAACGCGGTGGGGCTCCACTCGGAAGCTCGACTCTTGGAAGTTCGTTTCTTCTCTTCAATCAACTTGGCGGCAAGACCCCAGAAGCGAATCGCCCGGACCATGTTCTTGCCGACCCCGATCCGCACCGGTGCATCTTCTCGGTTGAAAATATGAGGGTCTGCGGCTGCGAATCTGTACGCTTTCCTGAACCAGCCATAGCGAGGATGAAACGTTTCGTGCCGAGCAAACATCGGCTTGGCTGCGTCGAGCGGACGCATCACGCACTCCTCCTAGCCATACCTCGAACATGCTCTACGGCGGCGACAGCGCTTTCGACTGCGAGATCGACGTCTTCGATCGTAGTAAATCGGCCTAGGCTGAATCTGACCGACTCGAATGCCGATTCACGTGAGATGCCCATGGCGAGGAGAACCTCCGAGGGTTCGATCGAGCCGGAGCCGCACGCACTGCCGGTCGAGACGGCAACAGGATCCATATTGGTTACGACTGCCTCCGCATCCGCACCCTCAAATCGGATGTTGGCCGTGTTGGGGAGCCGCCGCGCGATGTCTCCGACTTCATGTACGGCAGGGAGCCGCGATTTCAGTGCAGACGTCAATCGGTCACGGGCCTTTGCGACTCGCGCCGATTCCGACGTTCGCTCTTCGATGGCTATCCGCGCGGCGGCACCAAATCCGGCGATGCCGGCAACATTGAGTGATCCCGACCGCAAGCCGCGTTCGTGCCCGCCACCGTGGATGATGGGCCGCAGCCGCCGCAAACCGTGTCGTGTGCCCACAAGGGCACCGATACCGGTCGGACCACATATCTTGTGACTGCTCAGGGATACGAGGTCAGCCCCGATCCGTTCAAGCTCGAATGGCAAACGGCCCGCCGACTGCGTTGCATCGCAGTGGAGTAGGGCACCGACGGAGTGAGCCCGCTCGGCAATCATCTCCATCGGGTTCAATATCCCTGTCTCGCTGTTTGCCGCCATAACGGACACCAGCAGCACGTCCGCGTCGATCATCGACTCCAACGCATCGAGGTCGACGAAGCCGCCCTTGGTCACGGGGATCACACCTAGCTCGGTCAATCCGTGTTCGTGGAGCCACCGGGCGGTCTGTCGAATGGAAGCATGCTCGACTGCGGAAATCAGTATTCGGGGCCGATCAACAGCGGCGCCTTCCACCGCCCCTCGAAGGGCCAGATTGTTGGACTCGGTCGCACCGGCCGTGAACACCACGTTGGAAGCGCGGCCTCCGACCATGGCTCCAACGTGTTCGCGGGCTTCATCGATTGTGGCGCTCTGCCGGCGACCGAAGCGGTGTGCCGACGACGCGTTCCCGATCCCCTCCTTCAGAATCGGCACCATGACTTCGGCCACGCGCGGGTCAAGCGGCGCCGATCCATTATAGTCGAGATAGACCGATGTCATGATGTCTCGTATGCCGCTGGCATCAGTTGCGTCCGCCCCCAATTGTCCAACGTAGCCACACTCAGTGTGGTAGCCAAGTCGGGTCTAGACTGCCCGCGTACTGACCTTCAGCCGCCACCCGAACGCCTGAAGCACCGTTTCGATCTGACGGATGTGTGAACGGTGGTCGAGGTCGATCAGCCACCGCAACGCGCCTTCTGGAAGGCCGGATCACATCGCCACCGCGGTGTTTCCGACGCCCTGGGCACGCGTCGCGCCGTATAGCGAATTCTTGGCAGCGACGTGTGCCGGCAGCGGAACCATGGTTCGCCTACGTGCCAGGAGCGACCGGGGGATGGCGCGCCGCGCCGGGCGGGAGAAGCGAACTTCGTTGCAACTCGATCATTGGCTACACGGTGAAGAACCATTCATCGAGACCATCATGCACTGAGATCAATAGTGCCGACGACGGAGACCCGGTAGATCTCGCCTGCCTGGATTCGGGACGAGGAAACCGGGTGCGGCGGAAGATGCGTGTCGTGCATGTTGTTCAGCCTTCCGTTTTCCATCCGAGTCGATCCAGAAAAACCAAAGCGTTACGCGCCTGACTGGCATCCTGACCAAGCGCTAATCGACAGCATGCGGGCGCCGTCAAGATGCTGCCGCCTTGCTCATGGTCACTCGCGCTCGGCCAGCAGCGCCAGGAGCGGCGGGTTGACGTAGAGGTTCTCCATCACCACAGGCCCTCTGGCATGCCTTCGAAGATATAGTCGTTCAGAAAGATGCGCTGGCCGAACAGGTTTCGTTCGACCTCGGTCAATGCGGCCTCCTCGCAGATGTCGTCCCATGCGTCCCGGATGATGCCGATCTGCCGGGCGATGGTGTCCTTCGCCGCTTTCTCGCCGAGCTGGAAATTGGGCGCGGCCTCCAGGCAGGTCGCAAGCGTGCTCGTCCGATCGTCTCCGACGATCAGCATCGCCTGGCTGGCCACATTGCCGGAACGGCTTTGCGGGCAGATGTCATAGGCAGGCGTCAGGGTCAGGTACTCGCCGTCCCAGAAGCCCGCATGGTTGCGGGCGTGGTCGTCGGTGTTGCCACACAGGACGTTGAACACGAGCCGTCCGTACAGCTCGTGCAGCGTCGCCTTCGGCGCGGTGAAGCGGTGCCGGATGATCTCCGCGAGGTCTTCATAGCTGGCGTAGCGCGCCATCATCTCATCGAGACCGAACAGCGTCAGCGCCGAGACCATCGCCTTGCGCGTCCAGTCGTCTTTGGTCTTCACGCGGTCGAAACGCTCGACCAGCAGCACGTCTTTGCCAGCGACATGCGCAAGACGCACGGGAGCGACGGCGAGCCCCGCCCTGGCAGCAAGGCGCATGGCGACATATTCCGCCTTCACCACGTTCCAGGTGTCGGTCGAAGACGAGAACTTGGCGATCAGCTTTGTGTCGCCGTCCTGGATCATCGCCTTCGGGCGCGCGCCCCCGAGCGACGTGCCGTGCAACAGCGCCCGATCGAGGTCGGGCGTCAGCGGTTCTCCTTTCTCGACTTTCCCGGCCGCGCTCTGCAGCTCTTCGAGCGTCGCGGCTCGAGCGTCGCGCGGCATGTATACGGTAGGGGAGTCCTGGAAGTCGAGAGCGCCGATCCGGTCGGAGCCGGACTCCAGCAGATAGGTCAGCTCGTCGAGCGCAGCAGTGTCGACATCCCGGCCCTTACGGCCGAAGGTCCGGTTCAGGATGACGCGACGGCCCCACGCATCGGGCGCGGCGTCGCGCAGACACCCGGCCATGCTCAGCCCGGCTTCGGGCGCAATCGCTCCGTCGCGAAGCGGCAGTTCCGGCGCGTAGATCGGAATGCGGTCATTCCGGTCGAGATAGCTCCGGCCGTAGTTGAAGCTCAACCGCTCGCCGTCACGCGCGATTCGGCCGGCGACGACCGGTGCCGTCGCGCCGGGTAGCCAAATCCAGACATAGGCTTCCTCCGGCGCTTTCGTGCGGCGGCGATCAGAAGTCATCTTTCACCTTCGTCCTTCCCGTGCGGACGGATTTCGGCAGCAGGGTGAGCTTGTCGCGTTCCATCGACAGATGGCGCGTCAGCGTTGTCGGTTCGGCTTCGAACAGGCGCAGCCCGACAAGGGCGGCCACCTCGAAGGCCGCACCGATGGAGGAGCCCATTTCGCCCTTTTCGATGCGGTGCACGAGGCCGCGCGAAATCCCGGCGCGTTCGGCGACATCGGCGACCGTGGAATTGCGTTCGATGCGTGCGTTGTGGATCATCAGCCCGAGAAGCTCTGCGGCTTCGCGGGCATAGCGGGAATAGCTTCTGTTTGCGGGCTTCGCCATTGCTCTGTGCGCTCCATGAATGGATCACGAGGAGACATCTCGTCCCATTTATGGATCATTCTAGCAGATTTCAGGTGAGTTGGAAAGCCTATGTTGCATAAATCGACCGTGAAATAGACCCATGATCTGTTTATAGAACAGACTTTTGGCGTCGAGCCACGATGCAAAGCCTATGTTGGGTCAAAACCGAATAGGGCTTCGGGCAAGAGGACGTAAGTGTCCTGGCGTGACCGGCCTTGTGGCACGTCTGTGCGAAACCGCGCCGGCACCAGGCCGGACTGGCCGCAGAGCTCGTCGATCAAGATACCGCGGTCGGGCGCGGAACCGAGCACGCTGCGCACGAGCCGCACAAATTTGGTCGGGTACCTGAAGGGCAGCAATGATTTGACCTATAGGGTCCAATGAGGGTCCAATCGGGAGCGACCCCGAGGTCAAATGAAGAAGCCGGCGACGGCGTGCCCAATGCGATCTAGGGCACGCGGTAGCAACAAAGAGCAGCGTCATGGCAAGAATACCAAGACTTCCGTCTCGGACTCTGTGCGACACCTTTGAAAGTGAGTCGAAAAAGGTGTGGCTAAACTTAGAAAGCGCACTTCAATTCGGGTTGAGCCGTTCTGAGGAGACAATTACCGAGAATTTGCTATATAACATCCAAACAGCGCATTCTCGAGAAGTGATTACGTTTCAACTCAACAAGTATGAAGAGGGAACAATCGGTGCCGACTGGGAATGGTGGTTGACCAACGGAAGCAAGTGGGTTGGCTTGCTAATTCAAGCCAAAAAGCTAAATCCAAAAACAAACAAATACAGCAAGATAGTTTACAAGACGCAAATGAGCGATTTGCTTCAATGGGCAAGAAAAAAGGGAATCTCTCCACTATATTTCTTTTACAACTTCACAAAGGCATCCCCTAAGGGAATTGCATGGAATTGCGGGAGTACGCCTTTCGATCAATCTCAATTAGGCTGTACCGTGGCCCATGCGGCGGCCGTAGAGTCAGTTGTTAATGCCGGAGGCCGCGGTTTCTCCAAAATGAGCAATATATCCCTTCCAATGAAGTGCTTAGTTTGTTGTAGCATTTTAGGCGACCCTGATGGTTCACTGCCCGGAACAGTCAACGGAGTCACAAATGCTTTAGAGCGTTTGATCCAGATGGTTGAATCCGACTTGAGGGTCATAGAACCTAATCGGCTACGGGACGAGCCGCCTGGGTACGTTAGAAGATTACTATCGGCGCCAGAAGAAGAGCGCGGCACACTAATCGAACAATTGAAGGGCGAGGTTGGGCCAATCGGCGAGTTGGTTGTAATCAAACAATCTGTGGACGAGTGATACCCATTCGAATCTTATGATCTGTCTGCTTGGTGAGGATGGATTGCGGAAACGTCGCTGAATCTGAAGCCTCGGAACGATGAACCGAGCAGGCTCTCGTTCAAACGATCAAACCCGCCCAATGCGAGCGCCTTCCGGAAATCGTGTCCCATACCGGGGATGGACCGAACCTGCACATCGGTGCGAATTCCGTCACTATCTGGATCCAGGACGAAGGTGGTGTTTCGCGTGTAATGCGAGAAGACCCCGCCGACGCAGTTCGAGTAACGATGGTAAGAGCGGCTCACGACGGTTGTCCTCTATGCAGAGGGACACAGGAGGAGTACGGCGGTGGCTCTACCCTGAATTCCATCAGGTCGGATATTCTTGATCGCGGAAATGAGTGATGGTCGGAGAGTCCAGGAGTTCAGTTCGAGCCTGTAGTCTGCGAGCTTCCTGGGCGTCTGTCTCGGTCCAGCTGGTCGCATCGAGATATGCCAAGTCTTGCGAACGCTGCTCTCCGTCTAGAGGCTCAGTAGCATAACCCACGACGTGCTGCAGTGCAGGGAATTTCAACTTCATCACTTTGCTGCAAGCAGCCAAGAGGACCGATCTGGAGTGTCGATATTCGCAATAGTCCCTGTCTTCGGGGATAGGGCTTACAAGAAAACAATAGCCGGTACCCGATTTTTCGTTGGTCACGACGCACCTGCTTCTGGCTGGCCCGCGCGCACTTGTAGTAGTCCAGAGGTCGACGAGGGTCCGGGCGAGATGCCTCCGCGACAGCCTGTCTTCCGAGGCAAGAACGCGAAGCGCATTTTCTTGGTCATGGAACGGTAGCTCATTACCATCGATCAGCGTGCGATCGATAACGTTGCCGGAAACATGGTCAATGAGCTGGTCAATAAGGTAGCTGACTTCGTCGGCTGATTTCTTGGCGATGTACCGCTCATCGTCTCGCATCTCCCGGTAGAGGTGGTCGAATTGAACTATGTTTACGTCGGGTGGGACAACGAAGTCGTGCTCGTCTTTGGCGTTCGTGTGCGTGAGGTAGTAGGCGAGCAGGTCTTCCTCGCCGGTCGCCAACACGACCTTTTCCGAGCATAGAAGTGCTTCCTTGCGCGACAGGTAAGCAACGAAGTCTGCGATCGTGTCGAGCTCGGAGAGCAGGATATCCAAGTTTTCGTCATCGAGGACATGGACGTAGCCCCTGTCAGGATCGAGCTGGCCGATTCGAAACAGCCCGAAAGGACCGGCAGGAGGATTGATATGGGAGGTTCCGACCAAGTCGCTGCGAACCATGAGGCTACCGCTGTCTCCGCCAAAAAAGGTGCTGCAGCGTTCGCCGGCGCCCCTGGCGACGACGACACGGTGGACGCGCAACTCGTCGGAAGGAGGCAAACTCAGGGGAAGGGGGTGCTTACACCCCGTATCGAGGAAGATGCGATCGGGGTGACGGCGAATCCAGCGCTCTGCGCCATAGACCTGCTGTGCAGACGCCGAGATCGACCTCTTGAACCAACGAGCCCAATCCCGGACCTGTTCGCCGGTGTCGGGATAGGCACAGGACTTGTCCGAGAAAACGATGGCGTCGTGCCCGAATACGATCAGGACGTCGCACAGTTCCTTTCCGCCCCCTTGGTCGCGATAGAGGTTGGGATAGCTCCATAGGCGGAGAAAGGCCCTTTCGCACAGGCGGGCGAGGTGTTTCTCGGTCGGCGTGATGCCGCTGGATTTCTGCAACTCTGTAGTCTCCTGCGGGTTGGGAGAATTGCCCAGGGTGAACTTGATACCCGGCCGATTGGAAGGGGCCTCGCAGATTACCCAGGAAGGACGGGTTCGAGTTCTCCGCGCTCGATGGTCCCGGCGATGACCGTGGCAAGCGCGGCGCAGGAAACGACGGCCAGAGCGGCACCAATGGCGGAGGGATCGGTTGCACGCTCTCCCTGCGCGTGCCGGTCGCCGAGCTCGTGCGCGGCTCGGTAGGTGTGTCGCGCGAGACCTCGCAATGAGCCGAACAGGCTTTTGGTCTCCTCGCCGCTGACGCGCGCGAGGGCCATAATGTTGGTCTGATCACAAAGCGTGTCGAGGTAGTCGGGTAACTGTTTCCGCGCAGGGAGCGGCAGTCCCAGCCGTTCGAGTGCAATTCGGCAGGTCGACTCACAAGCGCTGGTGCAGGCCGTAACGGCTCCAGGTTTGTCAGTCGAAAGGCGAAGCAGTCCCTTGGTGAGAAGGTCCGTTGCTTCCTTCAGCTCCGAGATGCGCGTGCGGTCGGCCGTGGATTCCAACAATGCCTGGACGCCGGTAGGACCTGTGACCTGGGCAATGCTGAGGTTGCTCGCCGCGAGCCCTCGTTCAAGAGTCTCGATCTCCTCTGCGGGTATCCACTCCGCCCGGGCGCGAAGCAGATGTTCGGTCATTCGAAGGAATATCCCGTCAGCCTCGGGTTTCTCGAAGTCTTCGTATACGGCGTCGATGATCTCGCCCATCAATTGCGTCTTGGACCTGTAATTCGGATCTCTCATGTTGCTCGAAATCTTGATTCTCATGACTCGTTCGGAGCTGGCGCCTGCCTTGAGCGCCAGGCTCTTGAGGTCCCCACGAGAAGTTTGCGAGTCGATGAACTCGCGGATGGCACCAATGGTTGAGGAGACGAGGTTAAAATCCATCGAATCGTACTCCTGGAAGGAAGCAGTCTGAACCGAGAATTCAGGCGGAATCGGTGCCACTGTCTAAGGCGATAGTGGTCACGTCGTTCGCCGCTGCGCTCTCGGCAGTGCTTGCATCCTGACGGGTGACCACCATATCTAGTTTTTTTCGGTTCAAGGCCCCTATATACAGGACGATAGCTAGGGTCGAGAGGAGGGATCGGGCAATGCCAGAGAAATCCACGCATCGTCGTGCCAAGAATCGGGCCGCTGGCCCTGGAGGCAGAACTGAGGTTCCGCTGCGCGGCAAGCAGCGCCTCGATGCTCTCACCAAAGGCGGCGGACGAGCGACGGAAGTCGAGCGCAGCGGATCATCGGCGGGACTAAGTGCCGCCGCCCAACGTCTGAAGAAGAGCGGCGCACCGCAAAAGGTTCTGCAGGTTCCTCAGAAAGACATGGGCAGTGCGGTCAAGGCCATGCGGAAGGCGGGGATTGGCGGAACCGTGAAGAATATGGGACGCACGAAACGCTGGCGGGTTCGTCGGCCGGGGAAGTAGTTCTCAGGTCAGGTTGGTTCGTTTCCTTCGTGCCAGCATGGATCCATTGCTTTTATCTTGCTGTTTTTCAAAGGGTTAAGACAAGCTAGACCGGGATTTCGATCATATGTCGGTCTCGGTGGTTGCGAGCCCTCGCATTGACAGGCCGAATCGCCACATTCCAGAATGCGGCGCCTCGTGGGATGCACACCGGGCGGCCCCATGGCCCGGCGGCCGGCGACCCGGCACGAGAAGGTTCCGGAGGGATGGCAGAGCGGTAATGCGGCGGATTGCTAATCCGTGTACCCGAAGGGGTACCGGGGGTTCGAGTCCCCCTCCCTCCGCCACGCTCCGCCTGCCGCCAGTAAAGTACCCGGTTTCCGTATTCGCACGCTGCCCGGGCCGGGCCGGCCTGCATCGCCCGGCGCCGCCTGCGACGATCCTGTGAGTTCCATCCGAATCCACACCGAATCCGGCGGCAGCGGGGGGCCGGTGCTGGTCATGCTGCACGGCATCGGCGCCAACGCGGCGGTGTGGAACCGGATGCTGCCGGTCGTCGAGCGGCGCTGGCCGGGGCGCTGGATCGCCGCCGACCTGCGCGGCCACGGGCGCTCGGCCCACGCGCCGCCCTACGGCTATGCCGGCTTCGCCGCCGACGTGGCGGGCGCGATCGGCAGCCCGGACGAGGCACCGGTCCTGCTCGGCCATTCGATGGGCGGCGTCGTGGCGATGGCGCTGGCGACCGGCTGGTTCGGCCTCGCCGTGCGTCGCGTCTTCGCCTTCGGCGTCAAGATCGGCTGGACGGCGGACGAGGTCGCGCAGATGCACGCGCTGGCCGCCAGGCCGGCGCGGGTCTTCGGCAGCTACGCCGAGGCCGCCGGGCGCTATCTCAGGGTCTCCGGCCTGATCGGGCTGGTCGATCCCGGGTCGCCCGAGGCCCGGGCCGGCGTCGCCGAAGCGGACGGCGGCTTCCGCCTCGCCGCCGACCAGGGCGTCTACGCCGCCGTCGGGCCGGCGGTCGCCGAATTTTACCGCGCCGCCAACGCGCCGGTCCGGCTCGCCGCGGGCGAAGCCGACCCGATGGTCGGCCTGGCCGAGATGCAGGCGCTCGATCCGCAGGCCGCGCTGCTGCCCGGCCTCGGCCACAACTGCCACGTCGAGGCGCCGGAGCGGGTCTGGGCGCTGTTCGAACAAACTTTGGATGAGTAAGGGGAAGAGTAAGGCCGGGCGCGCCGCCTCTCCCCACCGTCATTTCGACCGGAGCCCCGGATTTAATCCGGGGCGGAGTGGAGAAATCTGGCGGGCGCTCCGTCGACGCCGCAGGTTCCGGCATTCGGCCGGCGTCCGTCGCCAGCCGGATTTCTCCACTCGCTTCGCTTCGGTCGAAATGACGGTTGGGGGTACGCTTCGGTCGAAATGACGGTTGGGGGTGCTCCGGTCCAAATGACGGGATGGGTTCAAGGTCCGGATCGGGCAAAAGTCCGGCGGGCGCCGCCGGGTCGGTCTTTCAATAATTTTTCCTTTTTCTAGACAATATTCCTTGAAACGGCAAGCCTCGCGCCCTATATCGCCCCCGTCAACGCCCGAAGTGCGCCTGCCGCGGCCGGCCGACGTCCCCTCAAAGAGAAGCAAACGAAGAAACCGGCGGGAGCCTTCCCGCTTTCCGGCCCGCTTTCCGGCCCGCCGCCGCCGATCGGCCAGCCGATCCGCCATCCTATGCGCCACCGGGCTTGACGGCCGGATCCCGTCCGGTTCGACTCTCCGATTCCGCCGGGCCATGCTGCCCCCGATCCTGCCCGGCGGTGCCGCCCCGGTGTCGAGCGGCGCTCCCGTTCGGCCAGAGGACTGGAAAAATTCCTATCAAGATTGTTTTTGTGCACTTCCGGACGGCGTGTTTCCAACGATTTCAAAGGGTTAGGGCTGGCGGGTGCAGAAAAAAGCATGTAAGAAAGACCGGTCTGTCTAATTCAAAAATCAAGCGATTTCAATGACTTGGCAGGCTCGATCTTAAACAATCATTCAAAAACAGCCGGTCCGGCGGCCGGCCCCGGCCGGCACAGCCTTTGGCAGAGGACTCCCAAGGGGAGGGAGAGCCGGCCGGCATGACAAAACATGACATTTCATGACAGGTCGCGGCCCGGCCGCGCGCCGCCGCCCGGCGCTTGCGGCGGCGCACCGCCTTGCGCACGCCATATCGGCCCCCTACACCGGCACCATGAGCATCTGGGGCAAAATCCTGGGCGGCGCGGCCGGCCTGGCGATCGGCGGGCCGATCGGCGCGATCATCGGCGTCGGCGCCGGCCATGTCGCCGACCGGACGATCCAGACCCTGTCGGGCCGGGCGCCCGGCGGCCGCATGGCGCGCCAGATCGCGTTCACCACCGCCGTCATCGTACTCGGCGCCAAGATGGCCAAGGCCGACGGCGTCGTGACCCGCGACGAGATCGCGGCCTTCCGGGAAGTGTTCCAGGTGCCGCCCGGCGACGTCAAACAGGTCGCGCGCCTGTTCGATATCGCCAAGCAGGACGCCGCCGGCTTCGAGCCCTACGCCCGCCAGCTCCGCGACATGTTCCGCGACGAGCCGGCGATCCTGGAGGCGCTGCTCGACGCCCTGTTCCACATCGCCAAGGCCGACGGCCAGTACCATCCCGGCGAGAAGGCGTGGCTGGAAGAGGTCGCCGCCCTGTTCGGGTTTTCGGAGGCCGATTTCCGGCGCATCGAGGCGAAGCATACGGTCCAGCCGCAGGACGACCCGTACCGCATCCTCGGTATCGACCCGTCCGCCGGCGACGACGAGGCCCGGGCCGCCTGGCGCACCCAGATCCGCGAGCATCATCCGGACAAGCTGATCGCCGAGGGCCTGCCCCAGGAATTCGTCGACGCCGCCAACGACCATATCGCCAAAATCAATGCGGCCTGGGACGCGATCAGGAAGGAACGGGGGCTGGCGTGACGGGCGGGCATGACGGGCGGGCATATTGACATATGTGCCATTTGCGATAAAATTACGGGCAAATGGCACAATACGGATCGATGATGCAGGCTGCGGAGTCGCAGCCGCTGGCGCGCCACTTCGAAATCGCCGAAGGGCTGCGCTGGTCGGTATTGCAGGACCTGCTGGACCGCAGCCGGATATCGACGGACGAGGCGGAAGCGCTGATCGCCCCGCGGAGAACCCTGATGCGCCGCAAGCGGTCCGGCAGATTCACGCCCGGGGAATCGGATCGGCTGGCGCGGGTGCTGGACATTCTGAAACTGGCCGAGGAAACCTTCGGCGAACCGGCGAAGGCGCAACGGTGGCTGCGAACCCCGAACGGTGCGAGCGGCGGCCATCGCCCCCTCGACCTGTGTTCCACCGGCGAGGGCGCGCGGCTGGTGGAGACGGTTCTGGGCCGATTGGCGCACGGCGTTTACGGATGACTTTGCGGCAGTGATTGTCTGGCGCCTGTGCCGGGCCGGGCATGCAGCGCTGGACGGCGAAGGCGCCTTCCGCTACGGCGGCCGCTGGAACTCGCCGGGGACCCGGCTGGTCTACACCTCGCGTCATCTCTCGCTGGCCATTCTCGAAATCCTCGTCCACACCGGACCGGACCTCATGCCCGACGGATTCGTCAAACTGGAAATCTCGATCCCCGAAGACGTCCGCCGGGAAGCCCGCGCCGCTTCGGACCTGCCGGCGCGCTGGGCCCGCGGCGCATCCCGCAGCACGCAGTCCGTGGGCGATCGCTGGGCCGCCGACGCCCGGTCGGCGGTGCTGTCGGTCCCGTCGGCCGTCGTACCGGAGGAAGAGAATGTTCTCATCAACCCCCGCCACGCCGACGCCGGCCGGATCACTGTCCTTTCGCAAGCGCCGCTTCGTCTCGACCCGCGGCTGAGTCACGGCGAATCCTGACCCATGGCGCCGCCGCCCCTGCTTTCCCTGCGCGACGCTGCGATCGGTTTCGGCGGCCCGCCGCTGTTCGCGGGGCTGACCCTGCATATCGCCAGGGGCGATATCGCCTGTCTGGTCGGCCGCAACGGCTGCGGAAAATCGACCCTGATGAAGCTGATCGCCGGCGAGCTGGAGCTCGACGCCGGCGAACGCTATGCCGAGCCGGGCCTCACCGTCGCCTACCTGGCCCAGGAGCCCGCCATGACAGCGGGCACGAGCGTGTTCGACTGGGTGTCGGCCGATATCGCGCTGGGCCGGCCGCAGGCGACGCACCCGCGCCACGCCGTGGAGGCCGCGCTCTCGCTCTTCGAACTGGACGGCAAGCGCGACGTCGCCGGCCTTTCCGGCGGCGAGCAGCGCCGGGCTGCGCTCGCCCAGGTCTTCGTCGATCCGCCCGGCCTGCTGTTGCTCGACGAACCGACCAACCATCTGGACATCGCCACCATCCAGTGGCTCGAAGGGGCCGTGCAGAGCTTCCGCGGCGCCGCGCTGGTCGTCAGCCACGACCGCACCTTCCTCGCCAACGTCACCAACAGCATCCTGTGGCTCGAAAAGGGACGGCTGCGCCGGACCGGCCAGGGCTTCGGCGCCTTCGACGACTGGTGCGAACGGGTGCTGGAGGAAGAGGCGCGCGAAGCGCATCGCCTCGACAGCCGGCTGAGAGACGAAGCGCGCTGGCTGCTGCGCGGCGTGACGGCGCGGCGGCGGCGCAACCAGGGCCGCCTGCGCAAGCTGGAGGAGATGCGCGCCGCCCGCGCCGCCCTGCTTGCCGATACCGGCCGCATTCGCGCGAAGATCGAAGACGGCGAGGTGCGCAGCAAGCTGGTCGTCGAGGCCCGGGACATCGCCAAGCGGTTCGGCCCGGATGGGGCGGATTCCGGCGGGGCGGATTCGGACGGGGCGGATACCCGCACCATCGTGGAGGGTTTCACGACGCGCATCCTGCGCGGCGACCGCATCGGCATCATCGGCCCGAACGGGGCGGGCAAGACGACATTGCTGAAGATGCTGATCGGCGAACTGAAGCCCGACAGCGGCCATGTCCGGGTCGGCAAGGCCCTGACGCTGGCCTATTTCGACCAGCAGCGCAGCCTGCTCGACCCGAAAGCCACGCTCAAGAGCACGCTGTGCGAATCGGGCGGCGATCTGGTCCGCGTCGGCGGTTCGATGCGCCATGTCCGCGGCTATCTGAAGGACTGGCTGTTCGATCCGCGCGAGGCCGAGGCGCGGGTGGCGACGCTCTCCGGCGGCCAGGGCAACCGGCTGATGCTCGCCAAGGTGCTGGCGACGCCGAGCGACCTGCTGATCCTCGACGAGCCGACCAACGATCTGGACATGGACACGCTGGACCTGCTCCAGGGTCTGCTCGCCGACTATGCCGGCACGCTGATCGTGGTGAGCCACGACCGGGATTTCCTCGACAAGACCGTCTCCAGCACCATCGTCCTGGAGGGCGACGGCCGGGTGAAGGAATATGCCGGCGGCTATGCCGATTATCTGATCCAGCGCCCGGACGGCCCGGCAAGGGCCGCCGTCAGGCCGGCGAGGAAGGGCGATAGCCGGGCGGCGCCCGAAGCGCCGCCGAGGGCCCGCCCGGCAACGCGGCTCAGCTACAAGGACCGGCGCGCGCTCGATCTGCTGCCGGACGAGATCGCCGCCCTCGAGCGGGAAATTGCTGCGCTGGAAGCGGAACTGTCGGACCGCGGCCTGTACGGCGCCGACCCCGACCGTTTCGCCCGGGCTGCGGCCCGGCTCGAAGCGGCGAAGGCCGAACTGTCGGCGGCCGAGGATCGCTGGCTGATCTTGGAAACGCGGCGGGAGGAAGCCGAAGCGGCGCAAAGAAATCGAGGCGGTGCGGCGGGAGCCACGGCGGCGTGAGGCCGGTCCGATGCGGCTGAGCCACGCCGCCATCCTGTTCGGCGTGATGGTGCTCTGGGGCCTGAATTTCGTCGCCGCGAAATTCGGCTTCCGGGATTTCGAGCCGATGTTCCTGCTCAGCCTCCGCTTCCTGATCATGGGGCTGGTGCTGGTTCCCTTCGTCGAGATGCCGCGGGCGAAGATGGGCCATGTGGTCGGCCTGTCCTTCACCCTGGGCTCGCTGCATTTCGGCCTGATGTTCACCGGGGTCGCCGGCGTGGACGCCGCCGTCGCGGCCATCGCCATCCAGCTTCAGGTGCCGTTCGCCTCGATCCTCGCGGCGCTCCTGTTCAAGGACTATCTCGGCTGGCGGCGCATGCTCGGCATGGCCGGCGCCTTCGCCGGCATCGTGCTGATCGCCGGCGAACCGCGCATGGAATCCAGCCTGTTCCATCTCGGCCTGGTCGTCACCGCCTCGCTGGTCTTCGCGACCTCGAACATCCAGGTGAAGGCGATGGGCGATGCGCCGGCGCTCGGCGTCCTCGGCTGGAGCAGCCTGTTCGCGGCGCCGCAACTGTTTCTGCTGTCGCTGATCTTCGAGGACAACCACTGGCGCGACTTCCAGGCGGCCGGCGCTTACGGCTGGGGCGCGGTGGCCTATATGACCGTCTGCGTCGGCCTGATCGGCTACGGAATCTGGTATTCGTTCCTCCGGCGCTACACGGTGAACCAGGTCATGCCCTTCACGCTCGTCGTGCCGGTGTTCGGCGTCCTGGGCGGCGTCTGGATCCTGGGCGAGCAGATGACCTGGCAGATGATCCTGGGATCGGTGCTGACGGTCGCCGGCGTGGCGGTTATCGTATTGCGCCGCCCGGCCACGGCCGAAGCGCCGCTCAAGTCCTGACGCGCCCGGAATGGCGGAATGCGAATCGTCGAGCGACCGTCCCCGAACCATAACGAGCGGCCCGGCGGCCGGCCGCCCGACATGCTGGTGCTGCACTATACCGGGATGCGGACCGCCGCCGAGGCGCTGGACCGGCTGTGCGATCCGGCTGCGCAGGTCAGCGCCCACTATACGGTCGACGAGGACGGCACCGTCTACGCCCATGTGCCCGAGGACCGGCGGGCGTGGCACGCCGGAGTCGCCTGGTGGCAGGGCGAGACGGACGTGAACGGGGCCTCCATCGGCATCGAGATCGTCAACCCCGGTCACGAGTTCGGCTACCGGCCATTTCCCGCATTGCAGATGCAGGCGGTGCTGGCCCTGTCGAAGGCGATCGTGGAGCGCTACCGCATCCGCCCGTTGCGCGTCGTCGGCCACAGCGACGTCGCGCCGGAGCGCAAGACCGACCCGGGCGAGCTGTTCGACTGGCCCATGCTGGCGGCGGCCGGAGTCGGTTTCTGGCCCGATGCCGAGGCCGTCCGGGCAAGGCTCGAAGCGCAGCCGGAAGCCGAACGGGAAACGATCGGCCGGAACCTTGAGCGCATCGGGTATCGCTGGCCGGAAGAGCCCGGCAGCGCAGGGGCGGCGGACGCGCGGGGGCAGGCGGCGGTCCTTGCAGCCTTCCAGCGCCATTTCCGGCCGGGAGCGATTACCGGCACCGTCGATCCTGAAACGGCGGTGCTCGCCACGGCGGTCGCGACGGCAGCGGGATAGAGCCGAAAACGGAAATCTGCATTGTGGCTTGACCCGGACTGGCCGGACGCCAATCTAGACCGGGCCAGACGGCCGGATGGCCGCGCCCGGCCAACGGGGAAACCCGGCCGGGTGAGGAAAGTCCGGGCTCCACGGAAACACGGTGCCGGGTAACGCCCGGCGGGGGCGACCCCCGAGACAGCGCCACAGAAAGCAAACCGCCCGGCTTCGGGCCGGGCAAGGGTGAAAGGGTGCGGTAAGAGCGCACCGCGCGGCCGGTAACGGGCGCGGCACGGCAAGCCTCACCGGGAGCAAGACCGAATAGGGACGGCGCGGACCGCCTCCGTTTACGGCAGGCGCGTCCAGGCGGGTTTCCGCGCCGCCGTCCGGGTGGGTCGCGCGAGGCAGCCGGCGACGGCTGTCCCAGATGAATGGCCATCCCCCCGGCTTCCGGGGGACAGAACCCGGCTTACAGGCCGTCTGGCGCCGGCCCCCGGAAGGAACCCGGAAGGAAAGAGTCGGAGCGGCGCATTTCGGATCGCGCGCCGCCCTCGGCACATCGCGGCGCTGCCGATACGGTTCGGGGCAGGTCAAACGCTTGATTTGCCAAGAAATTCCAATTGAAACGGCGTTGACTTCCATGAAATCCCATGATATCCCATAATCGGCCATGGATGATCGGCGCAGTGTGACCTGACAGTGTGACCGGGCCGACGGCATGGAAACGATAATCCGGGCAAGCCGCGAATCCGGCGGCGATGCCTTCGCGGGGATGGGGTTCGTATGGCGTCGTTTATCGGCACGTTTACGAACAGAATCGACAGGAAAGGGCGGGTTTCCGTGCCGGCGCGGTTTCGTGCCGCCCTCGCCGCGCCGCCTGCCGCGGGCGCCTTCAACGGCGTCGTCGTGTCCCCGAACGGCGGCCTCGGCGCCATCGACGCCTGCGACCGCCAGCGCATCGAGGACACGATCGACCGGCTCGACGCCCGGGACGGCCTGACGGCGGAAGAGCAGGAGGCAATCGAACTCGTCCTTTCGGACTCCGAAGAGCTGCCTTTCGACGGCGAGGGCCGGATCATCCTGCCCGAGCGCCTGATCGCGCTCGCCGGAATCGAAGACAAGGCGGTTTTCGTCGGTATCGGCAGGGTCTTCCAGGTCTGGTCGCCGGAGCGGCGGGAAGCCTGGAAGTCCGAAGCGTCCGAAGGGCCGCTCGGCAAGATCGGCCTGAAGGATCTGTGGTCGCTCGGGGCCGGAGGCGGCGCATGACCGCCGCCCACATCCCCGTCCTGCTGAACGAGGCGGTTCGCGCGCTCGCGCCGCGGCCGGGCGGCGCCTATGTCGACGGAACCTTCGGCGCCGGCGGTTACGCTGCGGCAATCCTGGACGCCGCCGACTGCCGGGTGACCGCCATCGACCGCGATCCGGACGCCATCGAACGGGGCCGCGCGCTTCGCGACCGGTATCGCGGCCGGCTGACCCTGATCGAAGGCCGCTTCGGCGACATGGAACGCCTGGTCCGCGCGGTCACCGACGCGCCGGTCGACGGGGTCGCCCTCGATATCGGCGTGTCCTCGCCCCAGCTCGACACGCCCGAGCGCGGGTTTTCCTTCCGCCACGACGGCCCGCTCGACATGCGTATGGGCCGCTGCGGCCCGACCGCGGCCGATGTCGTAAACCGCGCCGCCGAGGCGGACCTTTCGAAAATCATTTTCACCCTGGGCGAGGAACGCGCCGCCCGCCGCATCGCGCGGGCCATCGTCCGCGCGCGCCGTACGGAACCGGTCGAACGGACGCTCCAGCTGGCGGAAATCGTCCGGGCGGTCGTACCCCGCCCGGCCGGCGGCATCGATCCGGCGACCCGGACCTTTCAGGCCCTGCGGCTGTACGTCAACGGCGAACTCGAAGAACTCGACCGCGGCCTGCGCGGCGCCGAGCGGCTGCTGCGGCCGGGCGGGCGGCTCGCCGTGGTCTGTTTCCACTCGCTCGAGGACCGGCGCGTAAAGCGGTTTCTGCGCGACCGCAGCGTCGAGGCGCCGCGCGGCTCGCGTCACCGTCCGGACCCCGCCGGACGGCGGTTGCCGACGTTCCGGCCGCTGCATCGCCGGGCGATCGCGCCCTCGGCCGGCGAACTCGCCGCCAATCCGCGCGCCCGTTCCTCCCGGCTGCGCGCGGCGGAGAGGACGGATAATCCGGCATGGCCCGACAATGCCGCCGGTATTCCGGCCGGGGGCGCGGCATGATCCGCCGGACCACGATCGTCCTGCTCGTCCTGCTGAGCGGGCTGACCGGCGCGCTGTTCCTGGTAAAGCACCAGGTTCAGACGCTCGAAAAGCAGGTGGCGGCGGTAGAAGCGGACGTGCGGTCCTATCGGAACAACATCCGGATTCTGCAGGCCGAGTGGACCCTGCTGACCTCGCCGCAGCGCCTCGGGCGAATGCCGCCACCGGGCGGCCTTGCCCCGCTTTCCGGCGACCAGTTCAAGCGCTTCGCGGACCTGCCCGACACGTTCCTGGCGCAGTACGCCGCAACGGACGAAGGCCGGGCGCCGGACAGCACCCCCGGACGCGGCGCCGTCAAAGCGGGGAGGCCGCGATGAGCCGCCGCCTGCGCGACCTGTGCCGTCCGCACGCCGAAACCGCCCGGTGCCGTCCGGGCGAAATGCATTTGGAGGGCGCGGCCGGCAAGGCGATTTCCCTGGCGCGCCGCCGGCTGTTCGTCACCGGCGCGGTCTTTCTGCTCGCGTTCGGCGCCATCGGCTACCGGCTGTTCGATCTGAGCGTGATCCGGGCCGGCGTCGAGGCCGAAAAGGCCCAGCGCGCAGCCGGCAAAACCCTGCCGCCCGGCCATCGGGCCGATATCGTCGATCGCAACGGAATCGTGCTGGCGACCAGCATCCGCGCCTGGTCGATCTACGCCGATCCCGCCCATGTCGGCGATCCCGGCCGCACGGCCCGCATCCTGGCCCATATCTTTCCGAATCAATCCGTCCGCACCCTGGCGGCGAAGCTGCAGCGCAAATCGCGCTTTGTCTGGATTCAAAGACAGGCCTCGCCCGCAGCCTATCAGCAGATCCTGCGCTTCGGGCTGGCCGGCATCCACGCGCGCCCGGATTTGCGCCGGGCCTACCCCCAGCGCGCGCTGGTCGCGCACGTTGTCGGCACCAGCGATGTCGACAACCGGGGAACCGCCGGCGTCGAGGCCGGCCTGGACAAACGGATACGCTCCGGCGGCCGGCCGGTCGGGCTGTCCATAGACCTGCGCGTCCAGGTCGCCGTTCGCGAGATCCTGGCCCGGTCGATCGCCTACTGGAAGGCCATCGGCGGCGCGGCGCTGGTCATGGATGTGCGGACCGGCGAAATCCCGGCCATGGTCTCGCTGCCCGACTACGACCCCTACAATCTGCAGGGCGTCCCCAAAAAAGCCCGATTCAACCGCAATACGCTGGGGGTGTACGAACTCGGCTCGGTCTTCAAGGTCCTGAATACGGCGATGGCGCTCGACTACGGCGTCACACATCTGCGCAAAAAGTACCGGGTCGACAAACCGGTTCCGGCCGGGCGGCGCTTCATTCGCGATACGCACCCGATCGCAAAGCCGATCGATACCGGCACCGTCATGGTCAAATCGTCCAATATCGGCTCTGCGCTCATCGGGCGGCAGATCGGCGCCAAGCGCCAGAAGGCCTTCCTGCGCCGGGCCGGAATGCTCGCGAAGCTCCCGCTGGAACTGCCCGAAGCCGGCCAGCCGCTGTATCCGCGGCACTGGCGGCCGGTCAACACGCTGACCATCTCTTTCGGCCACGGCATCGCCGTCACACCCGTCCATCTGGCGGCGGCGGTTGCCGGAATCGTCAACGACGGCGTGATGGTGGCCCCGACGCTGCTCAAGCGCCCGAACGGCCGGCCCAAGTGGCGGCGGCGCATCGTATCGTCGAAGACCAGCCGCATTCTTCGGGAGCTGATGCGCCGCGTCGTCCTCGAGGGCACGGGCAAACGGGCGAACGCCAGGGGATATCGGGTGGGCGGCAAAACGGGCACGGCGGAGAAGGTCGGGCGCGGCGGCTATCGGCGCAAGGCGCTGCTCTCGTCGTTCGTTGCCGCCTTCCCGATGAACCGGCCGCGCTATGTGCTGCTCGTTTCGCTCGACGAGCCGAAAGGCAACAAGAAGAGCTACGGCTACGCGACCGCAGGCTGGGTCGCCGCGCCGGCAGCAAAGGAGATCATCGAACGGATCGCGCCGATTTTGCGAATCGCGCCCCAGGCCGAGGAGCCGCGGAAATCCCGAAAGCAGGTCCTGGCCAGCGCAGCGCCGGCGCCCCGGAAACGGGCCCGCCGCAGCGCGGCTCCGGCCGGAAGCGGCCGATGAAGCTCGCCGCGCTGATGGCCGAAAGGCCGGGCCGCCCCGCCACGGCGCACTGGGATCCGGCGGCCGGCGATATCGACATCGCGGGCCTGAGCGCCGATTCGCGCCAGGTTGTGCAGGGCTACCTGTTCGCCGCGCTGCCGGGCACGCATCGCGACGGCCGGCGTTTCATTCCCGACGCCCTGGGCGCAGGCGCAGCGGCCATTCTGTCGACGATGGACATCACCCGGGAAAAGCTGGGCGGCGCGGCGGCGGCACTGATCACGGACCCCCAGCCCCGCCGGCAACTCGCCTGGATGGCGGACCGCTTCTTCGATGCACAACCGGCGATCCAGGCTGCCGTAACAGGGACCAACGGCAAGACCTCGGTCGCCGCCTTCCTCCAGCAGATCTGGTCGGCCGCCGGCCTCAAGGCCGCAACGATGGGAACCCTCGGTATCCGCGGCCCCGGCATCCGCCGTCTCGGCCTCGAACGCCCGGGTGCGCTGACGACGCCCGATCCCGTCTCGCTGCACCGCGACCTCGCCGCGCTGAGCCGCGCCGGTATCGAATGCCTGGCCATCGAAGCCTCGAGCCACGGACTGGACCAGTTCCGGCTCGACGGGCTGCGCCTGCGCGCCGCCGGCTTCACCGGCCTCGGCCGCGATCATATCGATTACCACGGCAGCACGAACGCCTATCTGGCGTGCAAGCTGCGGTTGTTCGCCGAACTCGTGCCGGCCGGCGGAACGGCCGTGATCAACGCCGACAGCCCCGTCTTCGATGCGGTTCGCGAAGCCTGCAGGGAGGCGGACCTCAAGGTCGTCAGCTACGGCCGTGCAGCGACGGATATCGTCCTGCACGATCTGACGCCGTCGGCCGGCGGCCAGCGAATCTCGCTGACGCTGCACGGAGAACCCGCCGTCGTCGACCTGCCGCTTGTCGGCGACTTCCAGGCCTGGAACGCCCTGTGCGCGCTGGGGCTCGCGACAGCGACCGGCGTCGATGCCGGCGACGCGCTGAACGCCCTTAACGGACTGCGCGGCGTGCCGGGCCGGCTCGAACGGGTCGGCGCCCGGCGCAACGGCGCGGCGGTCTATGTCGACTATGCCCACACGCCGGACGCTCTGAGTACTGTGCTGAACGCCCTCCGGCCTCACACGACGGGCGCGCTGAGCGTCGTTTTCGGCTGCGGCGGCGACCGCGACGCCGGAAAGCGGGCCCCGATGGGCGCCGCGGCGCACCGGCTCGCCGACCGGGCGATCGTCACCGACGACAATCCGCGCAGCGAAGCGCCTTCGGCCATCCGCGCCGCGATCCTGCCGGCCTGCCCCGGCGCCCGCGAGATCGGCGACCGGCGCGAGGCGATTTTCGCCGCCGTATCGGACCTGGCGCCGGCCGATACCCTCGTGATCGCCGGCAAGGGCCACGAGCAGGGCCAGATCGTCGGCGACGCCATCCTGCCCTTCGATGACGCGACCGTTGCCCGCGAGGCGATCGCCGCGGCGGACTCCGGGAGCGCATCCGGGGACGCATCCGGGGAGGGGGCGGCATGAGCGCGGCGCTCTGGACTGCCGCGGAAGCGGCGGCCGCAACCCGCGGCCGGGCGCTGGCATCGGCCGGCGGGAGATGGTCCGCGACCGGCGTGTCGATCGACAGCCGGACGGTCGCGACCGGCGACCTGTTCGTCGCGCTGAAAGGCCCGGTGTTTGACGGCCACGACTTTGCCGGCAAGGCGTTTGCCGCCGGGGCCGCCGCGGCGATTGTCCACCGTCCGGTCGAACCCGCCGGCCCCGGCCTCCTCGTCCGCGACACCCGAACGGGCCTGGAGGATCTGGGCCGCGCCGCCCGCGCGCGCTGCGCCGGCCGGATCGTCGCCGTGACGGGCAGCGTCGGCAAGACCGGCGTGAAGGAAAGCCTGCGCACCCTGCTGTCCCGGCAGGGCAAAACCTATGCAACCGCCGGCAACCTGAACAACCACTGGGGGGCGCCGCTGTCGCTCGCCCGCCTTCCCCGCTCGGCGGCATACGGCGTCTTCGAGTTGGGCATGAGCGGCCCCGGCGAACTCGCGCCGCTCTCGCGGATGGTCCGGCCCCATGTCGCCCTGATTACGACGGTCGCGCCGGTGCATGTCGAATTCTTCGACAGCGTCGAGGCGGTGGCCGAGGCCAAGGCGGAGATATTCCAGGGTGTCGTCGAGGGCGGCGCCGCGGTCTTGCCGCGCGACAACGACCATTTCGACCTGCTCGATGCGCGCGCCGCCGAAGCGGGCATAGCGCGCCGGATTTCCTTCGGCGTACATCCGCAAGCGGATGTCCGGCTGCTCGCCTCGGTCATGGATGCCGACGGCAGCGACGTGACGGCGTCGGTGTTCGGGCGGCGGATCGGCTTCCGGGTCGGCGTGCCCGGACATCACTGGGTGACGAACGCGCTCGCCATGCTGGCTGCGATCCGCGAGATCGGCGCCGACGCCGATGCCGCCGCCGAAGCCATGACCGGTCTCGAGGCGCCGGCCGGACGCGGTGCGCGGCGGACGATCCGCCTGGACGACGGCAGCTTCGATCTGCTGGACGAGAGCTACAACGCCAGCCCAGCCGCCGTCCGCGCTGCGCTGGAGACGCTCATGCTCGCCAATCCGCGCGGCCGCGGACGGCGCATCGCCGTGCTGGGCGACATGCGCGAACTGGGCGACGGCGGGCCGGCGCTCCATGCCGGGCTCGCCGACGATCTGGTCGACGCCAATGTCGACCTGCTGTTCGCCGCGGGGCCGCTGATGCGCCACCTGTACGACGCCGTTCCCGCGGCGCGGCGCGGATGCCATGCGGCCGATTCGGAAGCGTTGATTCCGTCGGTGACGGCAGCCGTACAGGCCGGCGACGTCGTTTGCGTCAAGGGCTCGCTCGGCAGCCGGATGAAACCCGTGGTCGATGCGCTGGTCGCCCTGGAAAGTCCCGGAGGAAATCCCGGAGGAAATTGCAACGGGGAGGCAGGCGGCGATGCTGTTTGAATTCCTGCTCCCCCTGTCCTCCGAGTTCAGCCCGCTCAGGCTGTTCCAGTATCTGACCTTCCGGTCGGGCGGCGCGCTGATGACCGCGCTGGTGATCGGCCTGATCCTCGGGCCGGCGACGATCCGCTGGCTGAAGCAGCGGCAGGCCGAAGGGCAGCCGATCCGCGACGACGGCCCGGAATCGCATTTCAGGAAACGGGGCACGCCGACGATGGGCGGCGTTCTGATCCTGCTGTCGGTGGCGATCTCCACCCTGCTGTGGATGGACCTGGGCAACGGCTATGTCTGGAGCGTGCTGATCGTCACCCTCGGCTTCGGCCTGCTCGGCTTCTACGACGATTACCGGAAGCTTACGAAACAGTCGTCGAAGGGCATGCCGAGCAGCCTCAAATTCGCCGGGCAGATCGTGATTTCGGTCGCGGCGACATACTGGATCATGCGTCTCGGCTGGGATGCCCAGTTCAAATACCAGATCGACGCCGACGTGCCGCTCGCCACCGGCCTGTCGATCCCGTTCCTGAAGAACTACCTGCTCGACCTCGGCAGCTTCCTGTTCATCCTGTTCGCCTGCTTCGTCATGGTCGGCGCCTCGAATGCGGTGAACCTGACCGACGGCCTGGACGGCCTGGCGATCGTGCCGGTCATGATCGCGGCCGGCGTTTTCGGCCTGATCGCCTATCTGGCCGGCAACGCCGTGTTTTCCAACTATTTGCAAATCACCTTCATCCCCGGGACCGGAGAACTGGCGGTCTTCTGCGGCTCCCTGGTCGGCGCCGCACTGGGATTCCTGTGGTTCAACGCGCCTCCGGCGATGGTGTTCATGGGCGATACCGGCTCGCTTTCGATGGGCGGCGCGCTCGGCGCCATCGCGGTCGCCGTCAAGCACGAACTCGTCCTGGCGATCGTCGGCGGCCTGTTCGTACTCGAGACCCTTTCGGTGATCGTCCAGGTCGCCTCGTTCAAGCTGACCGGGAAGCGCGTCTTCCGCATGGCGCCGATCCACCATCACTTCGAACAGAAGGGCTGGCAGGAACCGACGATCGTCGTGCGGTTCTGGATCATCGCGGCCGTGCTCGCGATCGTCGGCCTCTCGACCCTGAAGCTGCGGTAGGCGCCATGATCCCCGTGCCCTCTTTCGCCAACAGGCGGGTTGCCGTAATGGGCCTCGGCGTCGCCGGGCTGGCGACGGCGCGCGCCCTGGCGGAGAGCGGGGCGGACGTCCTGGCGTGGGACGATGCGGCGGCGGGGCGCGACGCCGCCGCCGCCGCCGGCATCGCCGCGACCGACCTGGGCGCTCTCGACTGGACCGCCGACCTGCCGCTCGTGCTGAGCCCCGGCATTCCGGACAGGTTTCCGGCGCCCCACCCGGTCGCCGCCGCCGCGCGCGCCGCCAATGCCGAAATCCTGTGCGATATCGAACTGCTCGCCCGGTCGGTTCCGGCCGCAACCTGCGTGACCGTCACCGGCACGAACGGCAAATCGACGACGACCGCGCTGATCGGCCATATCCTGCGCGCGGCCGGCCGAAAGGTCGAGGTCGGCGGCAATTTCGGGCCGCCCGCGCTCGGCCTGGAGCCGCTGGGCGCAGGCGGAACCTATGTCCTGGAGCTGTCGTCCTATCAGCTGGACCGGACCTACAGTCTGCGGGCGCAGGCGACCGTCCTGCTGAATATCGCCGAGGACCATCTGGAGCGACACGGCGGCCTGGACGGCTATGTCGCCGCAAAACGCCGGTCCTTCGACCTTACCGCGCCGGACGCAACCGTCGTCGTCGGCACCGACGATCCGATGGCGGCCGCCCTGGCAGACCATGCGGAAGAGGCCGGACAGACGGTCATCCGCGTTTCCGGCCGGGCGCGCATCGACGGCGGAGTCGGTGTGTCGGACGGAATTCTGCGCGACGATACGTCAGGCGGCGCCGGCCGGTCCGTCGACCTTGCCCGGGCGCGGGCCCTGCACGGCGCGCACAATCACCAGAACGCGGCCGCCGCCTGGGCCGCGTGCCGGAGCCTCGCCGTCGCCCCGGAGGTCGTTGCCGCCGCTTTCGAATCGTTCCCCGGCCTGCCCCACCGCCAGGAAACGGTCGGCGAAATTTCCGTCGGCGGCAGGACGGTTACCTTTGTCAACGACAGCAAGGCGACCAACGCGGTCGCTGCCGCGCGCGCCCTGTCGGCCTATGACGACATTTTCTGGATCGCCGGCGGGCGCGGCAAGCAGGGCGGCTACGCGGCGCTGGCGCCGGCGCTGTCCTCTGTGCGCGGCGCCTTCCTGATCGGCGAGGATGCGCCGGCGCTGGCGCGCTTCCTGGCCGGCGCCGCGCCGACCCTTCCCGTGACCGTGTCCGGCGGCCTGGAAAATGCCGTCGCCGACGCCTGGACAGCCGCCACCGCCGGCGACGCGCCGGCCGCTTCCGTCATCCTTTTGTCGCCGGCCTGCGCGTCCTTCGACCAGTTTGCGAATTTCGGCGCCCGGGGCGACGCCTTCCGGACGTTCGCCGGGAACCTGTCTGCGGGGTTGGGAGGCTCGGCATGAGCTACGCGCCGACCCGCCTCGATACGAGCGTCATCGGCCGCTGGTGGTGGACGGTCGACCGCTGGCTGCTCGTCGCCGTCGGCCTGCTCATCGTCTACGGCATCGTGCTCACCCTTGCCGCGAGCCCCTCGGCCGCGGCGCGGGCCAACATCGAGAGTTTCCACTTCGTCCGTCAGCAGCTCCTGTTCATTCCGTGCGCGATCGCGCTGATGCTACTGACATCCCTGTTTACCCCGCCCTGGGTGCGTCGGTCGGCGCTTATCGTGCTGGCCGGCGCACTCATTTTTTCCGTGTTCGTCGCGTTCGCCGGCACGGAAATCAGGGGCGCGCGGCGCTGGCTGTCGGTTGCCGGCTTCGCCTTCCAGCCGTCGGAATTCATCAAGCCGGGCTTCGCCGTCGTCTGCGCCTGGCTCTGCGCGGCGGCGCATTCGGACAACGGGTTTCCGGGCCGGGTTCTCGCCACGATCCTGTGCCTCGGGACGCTCGGGGTGCTCGCCATCCAGCCGGATATCGGCATGGCGTCGGTGGTGTTTTCCATCTGGTTCTGCCTGATGTTCCTGGCCGGCCTGTCGCTGTGGCTGATCGGCGCCGGAATCCTCGTCGTCGCGGGCGCCGCGGCGGCGGCCTATTTCAGCTTCGCCCATGTCGCCAAGCGGGTGGATGTGTTCCTCAATCCCGGCAGCGGCGACAATTACCAGGTCGACCGCTCCCTCGACGCTTTCATCAACGGCGGACTCTTCGGCAAGGGGCCCGGCGAAGGCACCGTGAAGGCGATGCTGCCGGATGCCCACAGCGATTTCATCTTTGCCGTCGCCGGCGAGGAATTCGGCCTGATCGCCTGCCTGCTGATCGTCGCAACCTACGCCTTCATCGTGATACGCGGCTTTTTCCGGGCGATGGAGAGCAACAATCTGTTCGTGCTGTTCGCCACGGTCGGCCTGCTCGCCGCCTTCGGCCTCCAGGCGATCGTCAACCTGGCCTCCACGCTGCACCTGATGCCGACCAAGGGAATGACGCTGCCCTTCATCTCCTATGGCGGCTCGTCGATCATGGCGCTGGCGCTGGGCACCGGCATGATCCTGGCGCTGACCCGCGACCGGGCGGGAGGCACCCTGTGAGCAGGCCGGTGAACCGGACTATCGTCCTGACCGCCGGCGGCACCGGCGGCCATCTGTTCCCGGCCGTCGCGCTGGGCGCGGCGCTGCTGCAGCGCGGCTACGCCGTGCGCCTCTACACCGACAGGCGCGGCGCCGACTATGCGAGGCGAACGCCGGGCATCGAGGCCCATGTCGTCCCGGCGGCCTCGCCGTTCCGCGGCGGCGCGGTCGGCAAGATCGCTTTCCTTTTCGTCATGGCCCGCGGCGCCCTGGCGGTCAGCCGGCTGCTGCGCCGGCACAACCCGGCCGCCGTGGTCGGGTTCGGCGGCTATGCCGCGTTCCCCGCCACCTTCATGGCCGCGCGGCAACGGCGGCCCGTGGTCCTGCACGAGCAGAACGGCTATCTCGGCCTCGCCAACCGCAAGGTCGCGAAGGCGGCGAGCGCCATCGCCGTCTCCTTCCCGGCCGTCGAGGCGATTCCGCAGACCCGCGCCCGCACGGTCGAAACCGGAAACCCGGTCCGGCCGGAGATCAATGCGCTGTACGGACGGCCCTATGCCGCGCCGGCGCCGGACGGTCCGTTCCGCCTGTTCGTAATGGGCGGCAGCCAGGGCGCCACCGTGTTCAGCGAGGTGCTGCCGGGCGCCATCGCTGCGCTGGAGCCGGCCGAACGCGCCCGGTTGCGTGTCACCCAGCAATGCCGGCCCGAAGATATCGAACCGGTGAGGGTCGTCTACCGGGATGCCGGCGTGGCGGCCGACCTGGCGAGCTTCTTCGAGAACATCCCGGAGCATCTCTCGGCGGCCCATCTGATGATCTGCCGCGCCGGCGCCTCGACCTGCGCCGAGGCGCTGGTAGCGGGCGTGCCGGCCATTTATGTCCCCTACCCGGCCGCCGCCGACGACCACCAGACCCACAACGCCCGCCATATCGACCGGGCCGGCGCCGGCTGGCTGATGCCGCAAACCGCGTTCACGCCGGCGGCGCTGGCCGAACGGATATCCCGCTTCCTGAAGGATCCGGAGCCGCTGGCCGCAGCGGCGCGGGCGGCAACCGCGATCGCCCGCCCGGATGCCGCAGAGCGGCTGGCCGATCTGGTGGCCGGCGTCGCCGAGGGGAGGCCCGCCGCATGATGGCCAGGCTCCCCTTCGACCTCGGCACCGTCCATTTCACCGGCATCGGCGGCATCGGCATGAGCGGGATTGCCGAGATCCTGCACAATCTGGGCCACCCGGTGCAGGGCAGCGACATCGCGGCCAACGCAAACGTCAGACGGCTGCAGGGCCTGGGCATCGATGTCTCGCTCGGCCATGCGGCGGAAAATATCGGCGATGCGGCGGTCGTTGTCGTTTCGACCGCGATCAAGGGCGACAACCCGGAAATCGCGGCGGCGCGCGCGCGCCGGACGCCGGTCGTGCGGCGGGCCGAAATGCTGGGCGAGCTTATGCGGCTGAAATGGGGCATCGCCGTCGGCGGCACCCACGGCAAGACGACGACGACATCCCTTGTCGCCGCCCTGATGGACGCCGCAGGCATGGACCCGACCGTCGTAAACGGCGGGATCATCAATGCCTACGGCACCAATGCCCGCCTGGGCGATGGCGACTGGATCATCGTTGAGGCCGACGAATCCGACGGCTCTTTCCTGAAACTGCCGGCGACCGTGGCTGTCGTCACGAATATCGATCCGGAACATCTGGACTATTACGGCGATTTCGACGCGCTGCGCCTCGCCTTCGAGAATTTCGTCGGCAACATCCCCTTCTACGGCTGCGCCGTGCTCTGCCTGGACGATCCCGAAGTTCAGGCAATGATCCCGCGCCTGTCGGACCGGCGGCTCGTCACCTACGGCCTGTCGCGCCAAGCCGACATTCGCGGTGTCAATCTCCGGCACCGGGCCGACGGGACGGTCTTCGACGTCGAAATCGCTGAGCAGCTCCGGGGCCGGCCGGCGCGCTTTGCGGATATCGCCCTGCCGATGCTCGGCGAGCACAATGTCCGCAATGCGCTGGCGGCCCTGGCCGTGGGCTGGGAACTCGGCCTGGAAGAAGCGGCCATTTGCGGCGCCTTCGACGGCTTCGAAGGCGTCAACCGCCGCTTCACCCGGACCGGCGTGGCGAACGGCATCACCGTGATCGACGACTACGGCCATCATCCGGTCGAGATCGCCCATGTCCTCAAAGCGGCCCGGGCGGCCTGCCGCGGCAAGGTCATCGCCGTCGCGCAGCCGCACCGCTATTCGCGCCTGAGCGATCTCTTCGAGGAGTTCTGCACCTGCTTCAACGACGCCGACAAGGTCGTCATCGCCGACGTGTATCCGGCCGGCGAAGAACCGATCCCCGGCGCCGACAGGGACAGCCTGGTGCACGGCCTGCGCAATCGCGGCCACCGCAATGTCCGAAGCCTCGATTGCGCGGAGGACCTGCCGGCCGTCATCGCCGATATCGCCGGCGAGGGCGATTTCGTCATCTGCCTGGGCGCCGGCAACATCACCGCTTGGGCGCACGCCCTCCCCGGCCGGCTGGAAGCCCTGAACGGGGGCGCCCGATGAGCGGCCTGCGCACCTCCGGCAACGATCTGATCGACCGCCTCCCGCCGGTCCGCGGCGATCTTGCCGCCAATGCGCCGCTGGACCGGGAAACCTGGTTCCGCGTCGGCGGTGCGGCCGAAGTCCTGTTCCGGCCGGCGGACAGGGACGACCTGGTCCTGTTGCTGCGCGAGTTGCCGGAGGGCACGCCGGTTTCGGTGATCGGCCTCGGCTCCAACCTGCTGGTGCGCGACGGCGGCGTGCGCGGCGTCGTCATCCGCATGGGCCGCGAGATGGCCGGCATCGACGTCGAGGGCGAAGAGATTTGCGCCGGCGCCGGCGCACCCGATCCGGCCGTCGCCGCGGCGGCGCGGGACGCCGGCCTCGCCGGTCTGGAATTCCTTTCCGGCATACCGGGCACGATCGGCGGGGCGCTGCGCATGAACGCCGGCGCCTATGGCGGCGAAATGGCGGACATTCTGCTTTCTTGCGAAGCCGTCGATCCCGGCGGCGAAGTCCACCGGCTCGGTCCGGACGATATGGGCTTCGGCTATCGCCGCTGCGGCATTCCGGAAGACTGGATTTTTACCGGCGCCGTAATGCGCGCCACACCGGGCGACAGGGCGGCGATCGCCGCACGCATGTCCGAAATCCGCCGGAATCGCGAATCGAGCCAGCCGATGCGCACCCGCACCGGGGGAAGCACCTTCCGAAACCCGAACGGGCATACGGCCTGGCAGCTGGTCGACGAAGCCGGATGCCGCGGCCTGGCGCGGGGCGGCGCGAAAGTGTCGGAGAAGCACACCAACTTCCTGATCAACACCGGCGACGCCACCGCCGGCGACCTGGAGAGCCTGGGCGAGGAAATCCGCGCCCGGGTGAAATCGGGCAGCGGCATCGACCTGCACTGGGAGATCCGCAGGATCGGCGAGCGCCTTGCCGGCGGCGGGCGAGCCGAAAATCCCGCCCGGGGAGGCCGGCCATGACCCGGGTCGCGGTCCTCATGGGCGGGTTCTCCTCCGAGCGCGAGGTCTCCCTGTCGTCCGGCAAGGGCTGCGTCGAGGGCTTGCGCAATGCCGGCTTCGAGGTCGCGGCCATCGACGTGACGCGCGATCTGGGCGCGCTCCTGAAGGCGCTCGACCCGGCGCCCGACGCCGTGTTCAACGCCCTGCACGGCCCGTTCGGCGAAGACGGCCGGATCCAGGGCCTGCTCGACATTCTCGGCATTCCCTACACCCACTCCGGCGCCACGGCCTCGGCCATGGCGATGGACAAGTCCGTCAGCCGGGCGATGTTCGCGCTCAAGGAAATTCCGCTCGCCGAAGGCTGGGTCGTGCCGCAGTGCCGGCTCGACGGCTTCCCGGAGCCGGACCGGCCCTATGTGATGAAGCCGCTGTGCGAGGGCAGTTCGGTCGGAGTCGAGCTGGTTTTCGAGACCGACAACAAGTCCTGGGACGACCTCAGGCAGACCTATGCGCAATACCGGGATACGCTGATCGAACGCTACATTCCCGGCCGGGAAATCCAGGTCCTGGTCAAGGGCGGCGAGGCGCTCGGCGCCATAGAGATCCGGACCGACCGGCGTTTCTACGACTATCGCGCCAAATATTCCCCGGGCGAATCGGTTCATCTCATGCCGGCGCCGATTCATCCCGACGCCTACGGGCAGGCACTCGATCTCGCCGTCCGGTCGCACGACGCCCTCGGCTGCCGGGGCATCAGCCGGGTCGACCTGCGTTACGACGATACCGAAGGCGAACCGGGCGATCTGGTCGTTCTGGAGGTCAATACGCAACCCGGCATGACCCCGACGTCTCTCGCGCCCGAGATCGCCGCCCATGCCGGCTGGTCCTTCGAACGGCTGCTGACCTGGCTTGTGGAGAACGCGGCATGCGACGCCTGAACATCGCCGTCACGAGCCGCCGCGCGCAGGATCTCGAAGACCGCGCCGCTCTGAGCGCCGGCGCGATCATCGCCCGTGCCGCGGCGACCGTGCCCGGCGGCGCGCCGGCGGAAGAGACTCGCGTCCCACCGAGCCTCCGGCCCCAGCCGGCCCCGGTTCTGCCGGCCGACCCGCCGGTCCGCCGGAACCGCCGCGCCCGGCGGCGGCCGCTGCGTGCGCTCGGCGCCGGGCTTCGGACGCATTCCGCCACGATCGCGCGCTTCGTCGTGTTGATCGGGCTGTTCGGCTTTCCCGTCTGGCTGTGGCAGACCGGCCGGACCGAATCCGCCCTTGCCCTGATCGACCGCAGCGCGGGACAGACGGGCCAAGCCCTGCGCAACGCGCTCGGCCTGCATCTCGAGCACATCTTTGTGGAAGGGCGTCACCGCACGTCGCGCAGGGCGCTGTCGTCGGCCCTGGGGCTCGACCGTGGCGTCGCCCTGACGGACATCGACATGGCCGCGCTGCGCAGCCGGCTGCTCGCCCTGCCCTGGGTCGGCGACGCAATCGTACAACGGCGCTGGCCGAACACGCTCCACGTTCGACTGCACGAACATACGACCATCGCCCGCTTCGACGACAGCGGCCGCATGAAGCTGATCTCGCAGAAAGGCGCCTTCGTCGACATGGGCGCCGCCGGCAGTCATTGGGGCAGGCTGCTCGTAAAGGGCGCCGGAGCGCCCGAACGGACCCCTGCCCTGATCGCGCTTCTGCAGACCCGCCCGTTGCTTGCCAAACGGGTCGTGCAGGCAACCCGCCAGGGCCGCCGCCGCTGGGACCTTACCTTCGATAACGGCGTTTTCCTGAAATTGCCGGAGCGCCGGCCCGATGCCGCCTGGCACCGGTTCGCGGACCTCGACCGCACGCACGGCCTGCTCGCCAGGGGCGCCCTGGGGTTCGACATGCGATCCCGTTTCGAGTTCGTGATCCGCACGCCGCAGGGCGAAACCGAAGCCGGCACCGGCGAGACGCGCAGTGCCGCAAACCGCAACGGCGATCGAGGATAGGAGACCGGCAACCCGATGTCGAAACGGAACGGCGCCGCCTCCGCAACCCGAAACCAGATGATCGCCGCGCTGGACATCGGCACCAGCAAGGTCACCTGCATCATTGCGCAGCTTGTGCCGAACGGACAATTGCGGGTCGTCGGCATCGGCAGACGCGACATGAGGGGGATGGCGCGCGGATCGGTCGTGAATATGGATACCGCGCGCGATTCAATCGCGAACACGGTCCATATTGCCGAGAATATGACCGGCGAAACCGTCAAATCGGTTATCGTTTCGGTGAATTGCGGCCGGCCGAAATCGGAAATCGTTTCGTTCGAGGCCCCCATTGCGAACGGCGAGGTCGGACCCGCCGATATCCGCCGCGTCCTGCAGCGCGGCCGGCGTATCGAAAACGAGCTGGACCGCGCCCTGATCCACTCGATCCCGGTGGGTTTCCGGCTCGACGAAGCGCGCGGCATCCGGGATCCGCGCGGCCTGTTCGGCGAAACGCTCGGCGCCGAAGTCCATACCGTTACGGCCGAGGCCGGCCCGGTGCGCAGCCTGGCGGCCTGCGTCCGCGACTGCCATCTGGAGATCGACCGCTTCGTTATCGCGCCCTACGCCGCCGGCCTGGCGACACTGGTCGAGGACGAATGGACGCTCGGCGCAACGGTGATCGATATGGGCGCCGGCGTCACCGGCGTCGCCGTGTTCGCGGACGGCGAAATCGTCCATGCCGATACGGTCCCGATCGGCGGCGAACAGGTTACCAGGGACCTGGCGCATGGCCTGTCGACCCCGATCGAGCAGGCCGAACTGCTGAAAATCCGCTACGGCAGCGCGCTCACCCAGCCGAGCGACGACCGGTCCATTATCGAAATTCCCGCTATCGGGGCGGACGAACATGTGCCGTCCCATCCGGCGCCCAAGAGCCTGCTCACCGGCATCATCAGGCCGCGCATCGAGGAAACGCTGGAACTGGTGCGCAGCCGGCTGCAGGAAACGCCCTATCTGGCGCGCGCCGGCCGCCGCATCGTTCTGAGCGGCGGCGCCTGCCAGCTGAAAGGCCTGCCGCAACTGGCCAGCACCATCTTCGACAGCAAGGTCAGGATCGGCCGGGCGATCCCGTTCGACGGCCTCGCCGAGACTGCGATGGGCCAGGCCTACACGACGTGTACCGGCCTTCTCCGCTTCGCCGCGGAAAACCGTGCGAACGCCGACGGGATCGGCAGCGCGCTCGGTACCTTTGTCGCCGCACAGGCGGACAATCGCAGCCGGTTCGGCCGGTTCGGCGGCTGGATGAAGGAGCATTTCCGATGAACCGGGCCCTTCCGCCCATCCTCAAGAGAATTTCAGCGAACCGCCCTTCGCCGCGCGCCGCGACAGCAGCGGCCCGTCGGAAAGGCATACCAAGGAGGCCACGATGACCCTCAAACTCTCCATGCCCAAATCACCGCCCGAACTGAGACCGCGCATCGTCGTCTTCGGCATCGGCGGCGCCGGCTGCAACGCGGTCAACAACATGCTCAGTTCGGATATCGAAGGGGTTGTGTGCGTGGTGGCGAACACCGATGCGCAATCCCTCGCCCAGTCCAGTTGCGAGCGACAGATCCAGCTCGGCCTGAACATTACGCAGGGCCTCGGCGCCGGCTCGCGCCCCGAAATCGGCCGGGCGTCCGCCGAAGAGGAAATCGACCGTATCGCCGAGCATCTGAACGGCAGCCACATGGTGTTCATCACGGCCGGCATGGGCGGCGGCACCGGAACCGGGGCTGCGCCCGTGATCGCGCGGGCGGCCCGGGAAAGCGGCATCCTTACGGTCGGCGTGGTCACCAAGCCTTTCCACTTCGAAGGCGCGCAGCGCATGCGGCTGGCGGAAGCCGGGCTCCAGGAACTGCAGGATGTCGTCGACACGCTCATCGTCATCCCGAACCAGAACCTGTTCCGGGTCGCCAACGAGAAGACGACCTTCGCCGACGCGTTCCGCATGGCCGACGAAGTGCTGCATTCGGGGGTGCGCGGCATAACCGACCTGATGGTAATGCCCGGCCTCATCAATCTGGATTTCGCCGATGTCCGCTCGGTCATGTCGGAGATGGGCAAGGCCATGATGGGCGCGGGCGAGGCCGAGGGTGACGGCAGGTCGATCGAAGCGGCCGAATCGGCGATTTCGAACCCCCTGCTCGACGACGTTTCGATGAAAGGCGCGCGCGGCCTGCTGATCAATATCTCGGGCGGCCCCGACCTGACCCTTTACGAAGTCGACGAGGCGGCCAACCGGGTGCGCGACGAAGTCGATCCCGGCGCAAGCATTATTTTCGGCTCGACGTTCGATCCGACGCTGGAAGGCAGAATCCGGGTGTCGGTCTTCGCCACCGGCATCGACGGCCCGTTGGACGCATCCCAGCGTCCGGCCGAACTCAGGGTCCTGCGCCCGGCACAGCACGGGACTGCACCGGATCCGTTACCCGACCGGGACGACGGCGAATCGGCAGCGGCGGCAGCACCGGCGAGCGAACCGGGGCCTGTGTCCGCAGACCGGGAAATGGCGCCTGCGGAAACGCAGCACCCGGAGGCGGCCGCCGTAGCGCAATCCGAGATGTTCTCCGCTTCCGCCGGGCGCGACCACCCGGCCGCGGGGACGCCCGGCGATGCCCGGCTCGGGGCGACGGCAGCGGAAGCGGGCGAAGGCGCCTGGGCCGAACCCGCGGATACCGGACGCGGCGGATATGCGCCGCCAGAAACGGTGCCGATGGAAACGGCCCCGATGGAAACGGCCCCGGCCGAAGCTGCGCGTGCCGATGTCGCGCCGGCCGCACCGGGCCCCGTCGAACGGCCTGCCGATCTCGTGCAGAAGGTGGAGGAGATGTTGACGCCCGTCCGCCCTGTCGCGGCCGAAGAACCGTCCAATCCGCGGCCGGATCTGCGCGCGGTGCTGCGGCCGGAGGGCCGGCCGGCCGCCGAATCCGAACCGGAGGCCGGCGGCGGGAGGCGCGATTCCGTGTTCTCGTTCTTTCGCGGCCGCCGGAAGGAAACGCCGAGACGCAGCGGCGGAAACGACGACAAGGATTCTTCCAGCGCGAACCCGGCCGGGGACGCGCAATCCGAATCGACGGTCCGGCTGATTACCGACTCCGACCGCTCGCGCCGGGAGGCGGGCGACCGGGCGGGACGGCCCCATCCGCAGGCGCCGGCAGGCGACCGGGACGGGAATCGGTCTGCCGAAGACGATCTTCTCGAAATTCCGGCTTTCCTGCGCCGCCAGGCGAACTGAAACCGGCGCTGACGCGATTGTGTAACATGGCGTAACAAAGCGTGATTTGAGCGTTTATGCGCCGGCTTGTTAGTAAATGAGTCGGCGGCCTTCCGGGTCGCCGGCTCTTTGTTCGGCTGCCGCCTGTCCCGGAACCGCACCGGCCGGGAGGCCGGCACTAACATCGCGCTGCGACGCCCGGAGACGCCCGGGGAAACGGGGAAGTACCGCATGGATGTGAATGCCACGCCGAAATCCTTGCGCGCGCGCGGCGCCGTGCAGCAGCCCGCAGGCCAGGCAGGCGTCTGTCAGACAACGCTGAAAGACGTGATTTCCTGTGCCGGGCGCGGACTGCATACCGGCGCAAAGGTCAGCATGGCCCTGCTCCCCGCAGAAGCCGATACGGGCATCGTATTCCGCCGGACCGATTTTGCGGGCCGCGGTGCGGAAATCGCCGCGCGGTGGGACAAGGTCGTCGACACGCGGATGTGCACGACCATCGGCAACGCCGAGGGCGTCGTCGTCGGGACGATCGAGCATCTTGTAGCGGCCCTGGCGGGCCTTCAGGTCGACAATGTCACGGTGGAATTGAACGGCCCGGAAGTGCCGGCGATGGACGGCAGCGGCGAACCCTTCGCCTTCCTGATCGAGTGTGCCGGGATCCGGACGCTCGACGCCCCGCGCCGCGTTATCGAAATCCTGAAGACGGTATCGGTCGGCAACGACGAGAAATCCGCCGTCCTCATGCCGGGCGCCGGCAGCACCTACAGTTTCGAGATCGAATTCGCGTCGGGTGCCATCGGGCGGCAGGTCCGCGCCTTCGACCTGTCGAACGGCGCCTTCCGCGACGAGCTGGCCTCGGCGCGCACCTTCGGCTTCAGGGAAGAGATCGCCGCCATGCACGCCTCGGGGCTGGCGCGCGGCGGCTCGCTGGCCAACGCGGTGGTCGTCGACGGCAGCAGCGTCCTGAACCCGGAAGGCCTGCGCTACCGGGACGAATTCGTCCGTCACAAGCTGCTCGATGCGGTGGGCGACATGCGGCTCGCAGGCCATCGGCTGCTCGGCCATTTTCACGGCTACCGGTCGGGCCATGCGCTGCACAATCGTTTGCTCCGCCGCCTGTTTGCCGACGATAGCGCCTGGCGCCTCACCGGGACGTCCGGCCTGTCCGCCGCCGGCGAGAGCGCCGAGGCGCGAATGCACGCCGCCAGGGCGATCGCCTGACGCGGCGCCGTTCCGGATTGCCGCGCCCGTTGGCGGCCGGCATCCCGTCCTGCAGAACTCGTTTCGACCGAACGCCGGAATATCGGGCGAAAGACGGATGGCGCCGCCGTTAAGGCGTATGGTATGAAAGACGCCATCGGGTCGGCCGGGCCGGGCTCGTGGCGACCGGAACCGTGGACTGTTCGAGAACCGCCAGCATGACTGCCGGAATTACCCGCGCCGCTGTCCGGGCCCGCTCGGGGTCCGCCATCGCCCTGGCCATGAGCGCGGCGCTCCTGATCGGCGGATGCGGTTCGCTCGGTCAGGAAGACGACGACTATACCGAAGGGACGGTCCACCAGCTCTACAGCCGCGCCTACGACCTCATGCAGGAAAAGCAGTATGCGGACGCTGCCAAGCTGTTCGGCGAAGTCGACCGGCAGCATCCCTATTCTGCGTGGGCCCCGCGGTCCCAGCTGATGGTGGCCTACGCAAATTACCTGGCCAGGGATTTCGAAACCGCCCGGTTGAGTCTGGACCGGTTCCTCAGATTGAACCCGGCGCACCGCGATGTGCCCTATGCCCATTATCTCAAGGCGCTGTGCTTCTTCGAGGAAGTGCGCGACACGAAGCGGGATCCGGGCCCGACCTTCGCCGCCTACAACGAGTTCACGCTGATCGCCGAGCGTTTCCCGACGACGAAATACGCCGAGGATTCGCGGCGCAAGGCCGCCGTACTCCGCGATCATCTCGCCGGCCACGAAATGGAGGTCGGGAGATTCTATCAGGCCAAGAACCAGCATCTTGCGGCGATCAACCGCTTCAAGCGCGTCGTGCAGGAATTCCAGCAATCGCGCCATGTGGCCGAAGCCCTGCACCGGATGACCGAGAGTTACGTCGCCCTGGGTCTGCGCGACGAAGCCGGGCGCACCGCCGCGATCCTGGGCCGGAACTTTCCGCGCAGCCCGTGGCGCACCGACAGTGCCGCCCTGTTGGAGGGAAAGCGCTCCTCGCCGCTCGGCAGCCCGCCGGAACCCAAGGCGCCAGCCAGTGGAAAGGCCAGTGGGAAAACCAACGGGACGGCCGCGAAGCCGGCGGCCGGCGAGCAACCCGAAGCGGCGGCCGGGAGCGGCAAGAAATCCTGGTTGGGCCGGCTGTTCGACCGGATTTTCTGATCCGGCCGGGCGAGCGCGCGGCAGCCCTGCAACCGCCGGCCCAAGGGGATGCTGACCGGTCTTTCGATCCGCAACATCGTTCTGATCGAAGCGCTCGACCTGTCGTTCGGCGCCGGGCTGACCGCGCTGACCGGCGAGACCGGGGCCGGCAAGTCGATCCTGCTCGATTCCCTCGGTCTCGCGCTGGGCGGCCGAAGCGACGCGCGCTTCGTCCGGCGCGGCGCCGGACGCGCCAGCGTTGCCGCCAGTTTCGAGATCGGCGCCCGCCATCCGGCCGGCGGCCTGCTGGCGGAACACGGACTGGACGGCCATGACGGCGAGTTGATCCTGCGCCGCGTCCTGGGCACCGACGGCCGCAGCAAGGCTTTCGTCAACGACCAGCCTGTCAGCGTCGGGCTGCTCCGGTCGATCGGCGCCCGGCTGGCCGAAATTCACGGCCAGTTCGATCAGACCGGACTGCTCGATTCCGCAACCCATCGGCAGGTGCTGGACAGTTTCGGCGGCCATCGTCCGGACCTCGAAGCGGTCGCAGGGGCCTGGGCGAAGTTGACGGCGGCGCGCGAAGCCCTCGACCGTGCCGAACGCGACGCGGAAGAGGCGCGCCGCGACGAGGACTATCTGCGCCATGTCCACCGGGAGTTGAGCGATCTGGCGCCGGTGGCGGGCGAGGAGGAAACCCTCGCGGCCGAGCGCGCCCGCCTCGCCAACAGCGGCAAACTGATCGAAGCGGCCCAGGAGGCGGTCGAAGCGATCGGACCGGACAGCCGCGCCGACGAAGCGCTGGCTGCCGCCGAGCGGGCGCTGGAGAAGGCCGCGGCCCTGGCGCCGGACCTGCTCGAGCCGGCGGTCGCCGCGCTCGACCGCGCCAGGATCGAACTGAACGAAGTCTACGGCGCGGCGATCGACCTCGCTGCCCAGGCCGAAGCCGAACCGGCAAGGCTCGAGGCCGTTGACGACCGGCTCGCAGCCTTGCGGGACGCGGCGCGGAAACACCGTTGCGACGTCGCCCAGCTGCCGCTGCTGCTCGACAGGATCGCGCAGCGGCTGGCGTCGATCGAGGACGGTTCCGGCGCGCTCGCCGGACTTCGCAGGCAGGCCGAAGAAGCAACCATGGCCTATCGCAGCGCCGCCAGGGCGCTGAGCAAGTCCCGGCGCGCCGCAGCCGGGGCGCTCGATACCGCGGTCGCGCACGAATTGCCGCCGCTCAGACTGGATCGCGCCCGCTTTGTCACCAAGGTCTCCGATCTGGATGAGCACCGCGCCTCCGCCGGCGGCCTGGACCGGGTCGCCTTCGAAGTGGCGACCACGCCGGGCGCGGAACCGGGGCCGATCGGCCGCATCGCCTCCGGCGGCGAACTGGCGCGCATCATGCTGGCGCTGAAGGTTGTCCTGGCGCAGGACGACGGCCCCGGCACCGCGGTTTTCGACGAAGTCGATTCCGGCGTCGGCGGCGCAACCGCCGCTGCTGTGGGCGAGCGGCTGGCCCGGCTTGGCGCCCGGGCGCAGGTTCTGGTCGTCACCCATTCGCCCCAGGTCGCCGCCAGGGCCCGGCAGCACTGGCGCGTCACCCGGACCGACCGGGACGACAGCGCCGTCGCCTCGGTCTCCCTGCTCGACAAGGACGAACGGCAGGAGGAGATCGCCCGGATGCTCTCCGGCGCCGCCGTCACCGACGCGGCGCGCGCCGCCGCCACGGCCCTGATGGCGACGGGATCGTGACTGCCGGAATCCCCGTCGAGGCGCTGACCAAGGCCGAGGCGCAGGCCGAACTCGCGCGGCTTGCGGCCGAACTGAAGCGGCACGATGAAGCCTATCATCGCGATGACGCGCCGCAGATCGACGATGCCGGATACGATGCCTTGCGCCGGCGCAACCGGGCGATCGAGGCGCGCTTCCCCGCGCTGCAGCGCGCGGACAGCCCCGAAACCCGGGTCGGCGCGAAGCCGCGGGAGGGTTTTGCGCAGGTCGGGCACCGTGCGCCGATGCTCTCCCTTTCCAACGCCTTTTCGCGCGAGGATGCCGAGGATTTCATCGACCGGATCCGCCGGTTTCTTTCTCTCGACGGGGCCGAGCCGGTCGAGGTCGTCGCCGAACCGAAGATCGACGGCCTGTCGGCCGCCGCGCATTATCGCGACGGCGCGTTCGTCCTGGGGGCGACCCGGGGCGACGGCGCTGTCGGCGAGGACGTGACGGCCAACCTGCGCACCGTGGCCGACTTGCCCGATTCACTGGACGGCGTGGCTCCGCCCTACATCGAAATCCGCGGCGAGGTCTACATGCGTAAGGACGACTTCGCTGCGCTGAACGCCGGCCGGGAAGAGGCCGGGCTTGCCCTCTATGCCAACCCGCGCAATTCCGCGGCCGGATCGCTGCGCCAGATCGATCCGGCGGTCACCGCAGAGCGAAAGCTGCATTTCTTCGCCTATTCCTGGGGCGTGCTCGAAGACGGCGGCGCGGCCGCCGACATCGGCCGTACGCAGTCGGATTTTCTGAACCGGCTCAAGGGCTGGGGGTTCAGCGTCAACCCGTTCGCCCGTGTGTGCCGCTCGGTCGACGACATGATCGCGCTGTACGACCGGGTCCAGACCGAACGCGCCGCCCTGCCCTACGACATCGACGGTGTCGTCTACAAGGTCAACCGGCTGGACTGGCAGGCCCGCCTGGGCATGGTCAGCCGGGCGCCCCGCTGGGCGACCGCCCACAAGTTCCCGGCCGAGCGCGCGCAGACGGTATTGAACGAAATCACCATCCAGGTCGGCCGCACCGGGGCGCTGACGCCGGTCGCCAATCTCGAGCCCGTGACCGTGGGCGGCGTCGTCGTCTCGCGCGCGACCCTGCATAACGAGGACGAGATCGCCCGCCGGCAAATCCAGGAGGGCGATACCGTCATCATTCAGCGGGCCGGCGATGTCATTCCCCAGGTCATCGAGGCGCTGCTCGACAAGCGGCCGGCGGGCTCGAAACCCTTTGAATTTCCGGAGACCTGCCCGGCCTGCGGCAGCCACGCGGTCCGGCCCGAGGGGGAAGCGGTCCGCCGCTGCACCGGCGGCCTGATCTGCCCGGCCCAGAAAGTCGAGCGGCTCAAGCATTTCGTGTCGCGCAACGCCTTCGATATCGAGGGCTTCGGCTCGAAACACGTCGTCGCCTTTCTCGAGGACGGACTGATCGAGACGCCGGCCGGCATTTTCCGCCTGCGCGACCGGGAGGCCGAACTGAAGGAACGGGAAGGCTGGGGCGAGCAATCGGTCGACAACCTGCTGGCCGCGATCGAGGACCGGCGGCGGATCCCGCTGCACCGGCTGATCTACGCGCTCGGCATCCGGCAGGTCGGCGAGGCGGGCGCCAGGTTGCTCGCCCGGCACTACGGATCGTTCGACGCGTGGCGCGCGGCCATGCGCCAGGCGGCGGCGGAACGGGAGCGCAACCCGGAGGCGGCCAAGCCGGCCGAAATCGGCGAGGCCTTCGCCGACCTGTGCAGCATCGACCAGGTCGGGCCCGGCATGGCGGACGATCTGGCCGCTTTCTTCGGCGAGCCGCACAATCTGGCCGTGCTCGACGACCTCGCCGGCGAGCTGGATGTCGAGGACGCGGAAGCCGTCGCCGCAGAATCGCCGGTCGCCGGCAAGACCATCGTCTTCACGGGGACGCTGGAACGGATGGGCCGGAGCGAAGCCAAGGCGCGGGCCGAAGCGCTGGGCGCCAAGGTGGCCGGCTCGGTCTCGAAGAAGACCGATCTGGTGGTCGCCGGGCCGGGCGCCGGGTCCAAGGCCAAAAAGGCCGAAGAACTGGGAATCGAAATCCTTACCGAAGACGCGTGGTTCGACCTGATCGAAGGATGATCCGCCGACGGGCGGCCGGGATTGCCGCCCTGCATTCCTGCATGGGCTGCCTGCCAATCCGCCGCTTTGCTTCCGCCGGGCAGCGCGGCACACTCTGCGCCCCGTTTCAAGGCCCTGACCGGACCCTTTCCTCTTGCGTTTCAGCTACAAGTCTCTCGGCGGCGTTTCGCGCGCGCTCGCGCACCGGGAATACCGCTTCTACGTCAGCGGGCATGTCGTCCACGTCATGGGCTGGTGGGGCAACCGGATCGGCCTGGGCTGGCTCGCCTGGGAACTGACCCGTTCGCCCTCCTTCCTCGGCATCGTCGCCTTCGCCTCGCTGATCCCGGTGATGGTCATCGGGCCGTTCGCCGGCGCGCTGGCCGACCGCTACGGCCATCGGCGCGTCGCGCTGCGCTCCGGAACCGGCCTGTTCCTGACGACCTTCGCCATCGGCGCGATCGCGCTCGCCGGCCATATGACGACGCCCCTGCTGGTCGCGCTCACCCTGCTCCAGGGCCTGTTCTTCGGCATCGACTTCCCGGCGCGCCAGTCGCTGATTCCGCAGCTTGTGGATCGGGCGTCCATTTCCGCCGCGGTCGCGTTCAACGCCAGTTCTTTCCACCTGGGCGCCTTCGTCGGGCCGGTGATCGCCGGCATCCTGATCACCCGGATCGGCAGCGGCGCCTCGATCCTCATGTCCGCCTGCACCTCGGCCTGGATGCTGACCATGATCTGGCTGATCCGGCGCGATCCCGTCCGGCCGCGCGACCCCGGCGGGCCGGGCATCTTCGCCGATCTGCTCGAAGGGTTCCGCTATGTCGGCCGAACGCCCTCGCTCCTGTTCCTGCTCGGCATGTCGTTTGCCGGCGGCCTGCTGATCCGGCCCTTCCACGACCTGCTGCCCGGCTTCGCCGATACCGTCTTCGGCCGCGGCGCCGAAGGGCTGGCGACGCTCAACGCCGCGGCCGGCCTGGGCGCCCTGGTCGGCGCGCTCTTCCTGCTGGTCCGCGGGCGCACCGAAGGACTCACGCGGATCATGCTGACCGGCGCCTTCCTGGCCGGTTCCGCGCTGTTCCTGTTTACGCTCACAGAGCGGTTCTGGCTGGCGGCCGGGTTCATCTTCCTGGTCTCCCTGTCGCTGCTGTCCGTGCAGGTCGGATCCAACAGCCTTTTGCAGACCATCGCCCGGCCGGACATGCGCGGCCGCACGATCAGCATGAGTTCGTCCGTATCGGTCGGCGGCCCGGCGCTCGGCGCCCTGGTCATGGGCTTCCTGGCCGAGCGTTTCGGCCTGCAGACGGTTCTGGGAATCGCGGCGGTGGCCGGCACGCTGCTCTACATCGCCATGGCGCCCGCCCTGCTCCGGCGCCGCAGGAACATGGAGCAGGACCAGCATCGCCAGATCGACGTGGCCCCGGCTAGCTGACCGTCAGCACGACCTTCCCGACAGCTTCGCGCCGTTCGAGCATGGCGAAACCCGCCCGGAAGTCCTCCAGCGGCAGTTCGGCGTGAACGGGCACCGTCACCTTGCCTTCCGCCGCCAGCTTCCAGACGGCATCGAGATTCTCTCGCCCCCGGTCCGGGAAGCGGCGGCCGTATTCGCCGGCGCGGACGCCGACGACGCTGAAGCCCTTGATCAGCGGCATGTTGGTCGCGATTTCGGCGATCCGGCCGGCGGCGAAGCCGATCACGAGCAGCCGGCCGCCGAAGGCGATGCAGCGCACCGATTCGTCGAACAGGCCGCCGCCGACCGGGTCGAAGATCACGTCGGCGCCGCGCCCGTCCGTCAATTCCTTGACCGGCTCGCGAAAGCCTTCGCCGACTTCGAGCACATGGTCGGCGCCGGCCGCTTCGAGCGCGGCGGCCTTGGCGGGGCTGCCCGTCGTGGCGACGATCCGCGCGCCGAGCGCCCTGCCCAGGCCGATCGCCGCCATGCCGGCGCCGCCGCTCGCGCCGTGGACCAGCAGGGTCTCGCCCGGCTGCAGCGCGGCGCGGCGCACCAGCGCGACATAGGCCGTAAGGCAGGCGACCTGGCAGGCCGCCGCCGCGGTATCGGACAGGTTGGGCGGCTTCGGGCGGAGCTGGCCCCCGGGCACCGACACGAAACCGGCGAAGCTGCCGAAGCGCGCCGCGCCGGCCACCGCGTCGCCGGGCCCGAACGCCGTGACCCCGGGCCCCACGGCCGCGACCGTTCCGGACACGTCCATCCCCGGCGTGAACGGCAGCGGCGGTTTGAGCTGATAGCCGCCGCGGCACATCAGCAGGTCCGGAAAACCGATGCCGGCCGCCCGGACCTGTACGAGCACGTCGCCCGGGCCGGGCTCGGGCAGGGCGACGTCGCGGATCGCCGTGCCGGAAAAATCCTCGCTTAGGCGTTCGCAGACGACAGCACGCATCGTTCGTTTCCCCGCCCGACGGAATCCGGCCTTGACGGCCCGCACCCCTTTTAGAGGATGGATGGATGCCAGGACATCCCGCAGCGACAGCCGGTCCGGCCCTGATCGCCGAGGACATTCACAAGCGCTTCGGCGACCTCGCGGTCCTGAGGGGTGTGACGCTGTCCGCGGCGGCCGGCGAGGTCATCGCTATTATCGGCAGTTCCGGATCGGGCAAGAGCACCTTCCTGCGCTGCCTCAACTTTCTAGAAATTCCCGACCGCGGCCGGATCGTGCTGGACGGCGAAGAACTCCGGGTCCGCACCGACCGCGCCGGCCGGCTGACCGGCGTCGACCGGAGACAGATCGTCCGCCTCCGCTCGCAGCTCGGCATGGTGTTCCAGAGTTTCAACCTCTGGGCCCATATGACGGTGGTGCAGAACATTACGGAAGGGCCGGTCCGGGTGTTGAAACGCAGCAAGGCCGCGGCGCGCGAGGAAGCCATGGCGTTGCTGGAAAAGGTCGGCCTGGAGAGCAAGCACGACAGCTATCCCGCACAGCTTTCCGGCGGCCAGCAGCAGCGCGTCGCCATCGCCCGGGCGCTGGCCATGCAGCCGAAGGTGCTGCTGTTCGACGAGCCGACCTCGTCGCTTGATCCCGAGCTGGTCGGCGAGGTGCTGCGCGTGATGCAGGAACTCGCCGGGGAAGGCCGGACCATGATCGTCGTGACCCACGAGATGGGGTTCGCCCGGGAAGTTTCGGACCGCACCGTCTTCCTGCACCGGGGCAGGATCGAGGAGGAAGGCCCGCCGGCCGGCCTGTTCGGCGCGCCCAAATCCGAACGGTTGCAGCAATTCCTGTCTAGAGCGTATCCGTTTTAGGTTGGGCCGTATCCGGCATTCCTGATGTAGTTGCG
>VXNK01000130.1 GCA_009840595.1 Rhodospirillaceae bacterium
CCCCGCCATCGCCCACCCCGCCATCTCAAGGCGCGCCGGGCGGCTGGAGGGCGTTGCGGCGGTACCCGGCGACAAGTCGATCTCGCATCGCGCCCTGATGCTGGGCGCACTGGCCATCGGCCGGACGCGGGTGACCGGCCTGCTCGAAGGCGACGACGTGCTGGCCACGGCGCGGGCCCTGGGCCATCTGGGCGTGACCGTCACGCGGCAGCCCGACGGCGCCTGGACGATCGACGGCGTCGGCATCGGCGGGCTGGCCGAGCCCGATACGGTCCTCGACATGCGCAACGCCGGCACCGCCGCGCGGCTGCTGCTCGGCATCCTGGCGAGCCACGATCTGCGCGCCGTGATGACCGGCGACGCCTCGCTGCGCCGGCGGCCGATGGCGCGGGTGACCGAACCGCTGTCGCAGATGGGCGCCCAGTTCGACTGCGCCGCCGGCGGGCGCCTGCCGCTTACCGTCCGGGGCGCGCGGACGCCGGTTCCCATCGTCTACGCCCCGCCCGTCGCCTCGGCCCAGGTCAAGTCGGCGGTGCTGCTCGCCGGGCTCAACGCGATGGGCGAGACTTCGGTGATCGAAGCGGCGCCGACGCGCGACCATACCGAGCGCATGATGCGCCATTTCGGCTGCACGGTATCCTCCGCACGCGAACGGGCCGGAACGCGCGTCACGGTCCGCGGCTGGCAGGAATTTTCCGCGGCCGACCTCTCCGTGCCGGCCGATCCCTCATCGGCGGCTTTCCCGCTGGTCGCGGCCCTGCTGGCCGGCAGTGGCGCCGTAACCGTTCGCAGCGTCTGCCTCAATCCGCTGCGCACCGGCCTGTACGATACCCTCGCCGAAATGGGCGCAGACCTCTCGATCGAAAACCGGCGTGAGGTCTCCGGCGAGCCGGTCGGCGACCTGGTGGCGGCGCCCGGCGCCCTGAACGGCGTCGCGGTGCCGGCGGCGCGCGCGGCCGCGATGATCGACGAATACCCGGTCCTCGCCGCCGCGGCGGCCCTGGCGAAGGGCACCACGCGGTTCGACGGAATCGGCGAATTGCGGGTCAAGGAGAGCGACCGCCTCGCCGCCGTCGCAGACGGCCTTGCCCGATGCGGCGTGGCGGTGCGCACGGGCGACGACTGGATGGAGATCGACGGTTCGGGCGGCCGGCCCGTCGCGGGCACCGGCCCGGACAACCCGGTCCCCACGCGGCAGGACCACCGGATCGCCATGAGCTTCCTGGTCCTCGGCCTCGCCAGCAGGGATGGCGTCGCCGTGGAGGATACGGCTATGATCGGCACCAGCTTTCCCGGCTTCGTCCCGCTGATGCAGTCCCTCGGCGCGCCGATCGCGGCCTTGACCGACGCAGCGGACCGCCCCACCGGAGACCGAGCATGAACACCGTCACCGCCATCCGCCCCGCCGGCAGCGTCCGCGACCGGGTATCCGACGAGGAATGGGCGGTCCGCGTCGACCTCGCCGCCGCCTACCGCCTGGTGGCCCACTACGGCTGGGACGACCTGATCTACACCCATATTTCCGCGCGGGTTCCCGGCCCGGAGCATCATTTCCTGATCAATCCCTACGGCATGATGTTCGAGGAGATCACCGCCTCCAGCCTGATCAAGATCGATATGGACGGCGAACTCGTCATGGAGAGCGGCTACGGCGTCAACAAGGCGGGCTTCACCATCCACAGCGCGGTCCACGAGGCGCGGGACGACGCCCGCTGCGTCATCCATCTCCACACGCTGGACGGCACGGCGGTCTCGACCGACAGCCGCGGCCTGCTGCCGCTCAACCAGACCGCCCTGCTGATCCGCGACCTGATCGCCTGGCACGACTATGAGGGGGTCGCGGTCGACCTCGACGAACGGCCGCGCCTGCAACGGGATCTGGGAGAGAAAAACTACATGCTGCTGTGGAACCACGGCACGCTGACCTGCGGCGCGACGGTGGCCGAGGCGTTCCAGCGCATGTATTTCCTGGAACGCGCCTGCTCGATGCAGGTCCGCACCCTGTCGACCGGCGCCGAGATCCACCCGCCGCAAGACGAGATCGTCGAAAAGACCGCGCGTCAGGGAGCCAACGACGACTATTTCGCCATGCTCTCCAACACCATGGCCTGGCCGGCCCTGCTGCGCATGCTCGACCGGCGCGACCCGTCCTTCCGCGAGTAGGCGGAAAACCGGCCCGCCGCACCGCCGCCGTAACGGTTCCCTGGAGAGGTTCGGGCCCGAACCGGGAAGAGTCTGATGGGTGTCATTACCAATGTGATCCTGCCGCTGGCGCTGGCGCTCATCATGTTTGCGATGGGGCTGGGCCTGACGGGGCGCGATTTCGCCCGGGTGTTCGTCCGGCCGAAGGATTTCGCCGCCGGCGCCGTCCTGCAGCTCGTCGTCCTGCCGGTGGCCGCCTTCGCGCTGGCGTCGGTCTGGCCGATGGCCGCGATCCTAGCGGTCGGCCTGATGATCCTGGCCTCCTGCCCCGGCGGGACGACCTCCAACCTGATGACCCTGATGGCCCGGGGCGATGTCGCGCTCTCGATATCGCTGACCGCGGTGATCAGCCTGCTCGCCGTCGTCACCGTGCCGCTGATCGTCGGCACCGGCCTCACCCATTTCATGGGCCAGGCGGCGCCGCCCCTGCCGGTGCTGGAAACCGTCCTGAAGATCACCGCCATCGTCGTGGTGCCGACGGCGCTGGGCATGCTGGTGCGCCGCCTCGCGCCGGCCTTCGCCGAATGGGCCGGCGGCCACACGCGCCTGCTGTCGGTTGTCGTTTTCGTGCTGGTCGTCGCCGCCGGCCTGATCTCGTCGCGCGAAGACATCGTCCCCTTCTTCACCCAGGCCGGGCCGGTCTGCCTGGTCTTCAACCTGCTGATGCTGGGGATCGCCCACGGCGTCGCGACCGGCCTGCGCCTGGACCGGCCGCAGCGGATCGCCGTCACCATCGAATGCGGCTTCCAGAACGCCACCCTGGGCATCGTCGTCGGGACGACCCTGCTCGGCGACGTCCGCTTCGCCATCCCGAGCGCCGTCTACGGCCTCATCATGCTGTTCACCGGCGTCGGCTATGCCCTGATCGCGGCCCGGCGCCAGGCCGGGCCCGGGGGCGGCGGCCGGCAACAGGCCGGCTCTTGACGCCGAAGCCGCCGGACCGCGCTCCGGAGTCGCCGGTATCGTCTCCGGGCGGCGCGGCGGAGGCGCTGTTCCGCGATCACGCGATATTCCGCCTGGCCTACAACCGGTTCCATCGCGTGTCGCCACGCCTGTTCCGCTCCGGCCAGCCGACGCCGGGCCAGCTGCGCCGCTGGACCCGCAGGCACGGAATCAGGACGGTGATCAACCTGCGCGGCCGGCATCCCTTCGCCACCTACGGCCAGGAAATCGCCGCCTGCCGGGAACTCGGCCTCGTTCACATCGATTTCCGCCTCGATTCGCGCGGCGCGCCACCGAAAGACCGGATGCTGCAGCTGCTCGACATGGCCGACGGGCTGGATTACCCGGTGCTCGCCCACTGCAAGACCGGCGCCGACCGGGCCGGCCTGTTCGCCGCCGCGTTCCTGCACGGGGTGGAGGGCCGGCCGGTCGGGCTGGCGCAGCGGCAGCTCAGCCTGCGCTACGGGCATTTCCGCCAGGCCAAGACCGGCATCCTGGACTTCTTCTTCGAGCGCTATGTCCGGGACGCGGGCGGACAGGATTTCCGCCGCTGGCTGGAGGACGAGTACGACCCCGCCGCCCTGAAGGCGGACTTCATGAGCCAGTGGTGGGCGACGATCCTGGTCGACCGGATCCTGCGCCGGGAATAGCTGCCCCGGCGGCATCGCGCCGGCAACGGGAAGAGCGCCGGCAGCCGGCCGCACCCTCCCTTGCACCCTTGCCGCCGCCGTACCACTTTGCGGCCATGCCCGACGCCGCCACCGCCCCGGCCGACCGTCCCGACGATGCCGGTCCCGCCGAACCCGTTCCCGCCGATACCGTTCCGGCAGTCCGGGTCCGCGGCCTGACCAAGACCTATCGCGGTTCGAAGAATTTCGCGCCGAGCCGGGCGCTGAAAGGCATCGACCTCGATATTCCCAAGGGTTCCGTTTTCGGCCTGCTGGGGCCGAACGGCGCGGGCAAATCGACCCTGATCAACATCCTCGCCGGCCTGGTCAACAAGACCGAGGGAACGGCGGCGATCTGGGGCATCGATATCGACCGCGACCCGCGCCGGTCGCGGTCCGCGATCGGCGTCGTGCCGCAGGAATTGAACATCGACGCCTTCTTCACGCCGCGCGAACTGCTGGAATTCCAGGCCGGCCTCTACGGCGTGCCGGCGCGCGAGCGGATCACCGGAGAGCTGCTTGCCGCCGTCCAGCTCACCGACAAGGCGGAAAACTATTCGCGCACCCTGTCCGGCGGCATGCGCCGGCGGCTGATGGTCGCCAAGGCGATGGTCCACAAGCCGCCGGTGCTGGTGCTGGACGAGCCGACCGCCGGCGTCGACGTCGAGCTGCGCCAGCAGTTGTGGGGCCAGATCCGGGCGCTGAACCGCTCGGGCACGACCATCCTGCTGACCACCCATTATCTGGACGAGGCGCAGGAACTGTGCGACCGGATCGCCTTCATCGACCATGGCGAAGTCATCGCCTGCGACACCACCGAGGCGCTGCTCCGGCGGGTGGACCGCAAGGAAGTGACCTTCTCGCTGGGCGAGCCGCTGGGCGAGCCGCCCGCCGGCCTGGCCCGCTACGATGCCGAAATCGTCCCGCCGCGCCGGTTGACGATCCGCTACCGCCCGAGCCGGACGCGCTTCCGCGACATCGTCAACGACGTGCGCGAGGCCGGCCTGACCATCGTCGACGTTTCGACCCGGGACAGCGACCTCGAAGACCTGTTCCTGCAACTGACCGCCGCGCCGGCGGAGGGCGCCGGCGGGAAAGGCGCCAACGGGGAAGGCGGGACGGACCGGACCGGCTGAGGCCGCCGGTCCGGCGGCGTCACGCGCCCCAGCCGACTCCGCACACCTTGCCGAAATGGCGGCCTTCGGGGAAGGCGCGCAGGGCCTCGGCGACATCTTCGAAGGCGAAGCGATGGGCGTCGTCCACCGCCGGCCGGGTGCCGAAACGGGTCATCGCGCGGTTCATCGCCTCGAACATGGTCCGGCTGCCTACGGTAACGCCCTGGAGGCGGACATTCTGGGTCACGACCGGCCCGAGATTGAGCGTGCCCGCCGCGCCGGCCAGCACGCCGATCAGGCTGATCGTGCCGCCCGGCCGCACCGCGCGCAGCGACTGTTCCAGCGTCCCGCCGCCGCCGACCTCGACGATATGGTCGACACCGCGGCCGAGCATCCCGCGCGCCGCCTTCCCCCAGTCCGGCGTCTCGCGGTAGTTGATCAGATGGTCGGCGCCGAGCGCCTTCGCCTTGTCCAGCTTGCCGTCGCTCGACGAGGTGGCGACGATCTCCGCCCCGTGCATCCTGGCGAACTGCAGCGCGAACAGCGAGACGCCGCCGGTGCCCTGGACCAGCACGGCGTCGCCGGCCCTGACCTGCCCCTGTTCGACCACCGCGTTCCACGCCGTCACGGCAGCGCAGGGCAGCGCCGCCGCCTCGACCGCCGTCATGTGCGCCGGCGCCTTGACCACGCCGGTCTCCGGCAACAGCATCTTCTCCTGCACCGTGCCGTCGTTCGGGCCGCCCAGGGTGCCGCCCCAGCATTCCTCCCGGAACGTGCCGTCGATCCAGTTCTGGCCGAAGATCGGGCAGACCAGGTCGCCGAGCGCGACCCGGCCGACGCCCTCGCCGACCGCTTCGACCGTCCCGGCGCCGTCCGACAGCGGCACCAGCGGCAGCTCGCCGGAGCGCCGGCCGTAGCCGCGGTTGACCATCACCGTATCGCGGTAGTTGATCGACACCGCCTGCATCCGCACGACGATCTCGCCCGGGCCGGGCACCGGATCGGGCCGCTCGGCGAGCCGGATATTGTCGAGGCCCCAGTCCCCTTCGATCTGCATCACGCGCATGGCGGTTGTCCCCGGTTTGGAAATTGACGCTCGAAGCGGACCTTAACCCGGATTTCTCACCACGGTCACGGCCTGCGTCGCGTCCAGGCGTTCGACCCGCCAGGAGCGGGCCGAAAAGCGTAGCGGGGCCTACGGTTGAGGCCCGCGACGC
>VXNK01000135.1 GCA_009840595.1 Rhodospirillaceae bacterium
ATCGACCTCGCTGCGCTCGGCCACTTCCCCCTCTGAAGAGGGGGAAGGACAAGGTGGCGGCGGACAGGGCATCGGGTTCCGCCTGCATCTGAAATTCAAACCGGCTCGCTACCCCGAAGCCGATCTTCTTGCCATGCCGCGGCCGCCCCGATAGGGTCGCGGCGCCCTTTGCCGAACGAGCCCGCAGCCGCCGCCCGTCCATGTGCACCCTGGTTCAACTGATCGACATGGTCCTCGGGATCTTCACCTGGATCCTGATCATCTACATCGTGCTGAGCCTGCTGCTGTCGTTCGGCGTGATCAACGCCTACAACCGCTTCGTCAACGTCGTCTTCGACGGGCTCCAGCGCCTGATCGAGCCGGTCCTCGGGCCGATCCGCCGCTTCCTGCCCCATACCGGCGCGCTGGATTTCTCGCCCATCGTCGTCTTTCTCGGCATCTGGGTGCTGCGCAGCCTGCTGGCCGAATATGCCGTCATCCCGGCCTGCGCCGGCATGGCGTTCCGTTGAGGCGGCCGGGCGACCGCACCTTACCGACACGCCCCTTCACCGGAACCGCCCGACCATGGACCGATCGAACGTCATCGACGGCAAGGCCTTTGCCGCCCGCCTCCGCGCAACCGTCGCCCGCCAGGCCGCCGTCCTGAAGGCGGAGCACGGCCTCGTGCCCGGCCTCGCCGTCGTGCTGGTCGGCGAAGATCCGGCGAGCCAGGTCTATGTCCGCAACAAGGGCAAGGCGACCGTCGAGGCGGGCCTGAACTCCTTCGAGCACAAGCTGCCGCCGGAGACGGACCAGGAAACGCTGCTCGCGCTCGTCCGGCAGCTGAACGGCGATCCCGCGGTCCACGGCATCCTGGTCCAGCTGCCGCTGCCCGACCATATCTCCGAGGCCGCGGTGCTCGACGCCATCGACCCGGACAAGGATGTCGACGGCTTCCACGTCGTCAACGCCGGCCGGCTGGCGACCGGCGGCCAGGCGCTGGTGCCGTGCACGCCGCGCGGCTGCCTGATGATGCTGAAAGACCGGCTGGGCGAACTGAAGGGCCTGCGCGCCCTCGTGCTCGGCCGCTCCAACATCGTCGGCAAGCCGATGGCCCAGCTGCTGCTCGGCGAGCACTGCACCGTGACCATCGCCCATTCGCGCACCCGCGACCTCGCCGGGGAATGCCGGCGCGCCGATATCCTGGTCGCTGCGGTCGGCCGGCCGCGCATGGTGCCGGGCGACTGGATCGCGCCGGGCGCCACGGTGATCGACGTCGGCATCAACCGGATTCCCGACGACCGGCCCGGGGCGCCGGAAGGCAGGATGCGCCTGGTCGGCGACGTCGATTTCGACTCGGCGGTCGAGGTCGCCGGCGCGATCACCCCGGTGCCCGGCGGTGTCGGCCCCATGACCATCGCCTGCCTGCTCGCCAATACCGTAACCGCCGCCTGCCAGCAGGCGGGGATCGAGGAGCCGGCGGGTTAGTCCCCGATGTGTGCGGTGCTCGCGATCTCGACCAGGAACTCGGGCTTCACGAGATCGGCGCGAATGCAGTAGCGGGCCGGCGGATCGGCCGGAAAATACGCGCGGTACACCTCGTTCATGCCGGCATAGTCGGCGAGGTCGCTGAGGAAGATCTGGTTGAAGGCGATGTCCTCCATCGACCCGCCGGCCGCCTCGACGATCGCCTTGATCGCCTCCAGAACGTGCCGGGTCTGGGCCTTCACATCGCCCACGCCGACCGTGTTGCCGTCGGCGTCGAGGGACACGATCCCCGAGACATACACGGTATTGCCGGCGCGCACGCCGGGCGAATAGGGCGCCAGCGGCGGCGCGGAACCCTTCGGAACGATTGGCTGGTATGGCATGGCGTTTCTCTCCTTTCGGCCGATCGGGCCGCGTACCGGCCAAGGCACGGGCGTATCGAAAACCTGGCCTGAGCCTGTCGTAGGGCAGGTCGATGGGCGCCCGCCCTACCGCCCCCGCTGCCTTCCCAGCAGTTGCAGGCGCAAGGCGTTGAGGCGGATGAAGCCTTCGGCGTCGCGCTGGTCGTAGGCGCCGGCGTCCTCCTCGAAGGTGACGATGGCCTCGTCGTAGAGGCTGTTCGGCGACGTGCGGCCGGTGACCATGACGTTGCCCTTGTAGAGCTTGAGCCGCACCGTGCCGTTCACCCGCTCGCTGGCACGGTCGATGGCGGCCTGGAGCATCTCGCGCTCCGGCGCGAACCAGAAGCCGTTGTAGACCAGCTCGGCATAGCGCGGCATCAGCTCGTCCTTGAGATGGGCCGCGCCGCGCTCCAGCGTGATCGATTCCATCGCCCGCCTTGCGTGAAACAGGATCGTGCCGCCCGGCGTCTCGTAGACGCCGCGGCTCTTCATGCCGATGAAGCGGTTCTCGACGATGTCGATGGCGCCGACGCCGTTCGCGCCGCCCAGTTCGTTGAGCCGGGCGAGCAGGGCGGCCGGGCTCAGCGCCTCGCCGTCGATCGCCGTCGGGTCGCCGCGCTCGAACGCGATCTCGATCTCGGTCGGCCGGTCCGGCGCGTCCATCGGCGAGACCATGCGGGTCAGGATCAGGTCCAGGTCCGCCGCCTGCGCCGGATCCTCCAGAACTTTGCCTTCCGAGGAGATGTGCAGCAGGTTGGCGTCCTGGCTGAACGGCGGTTCGCCGCGCTTGTCCTTCGGCACCGGGATCTGGTGCTTCTCGGCATAGTCGACGAGCCGGGCCCGGCTGGTCAGGTCCCATTCGCGCCACGGCGCGACGATCCGGATGTCGGGCTTGAGGGCGAGATAGGTGAGCTCGAAGCGGACCTGGTCGTTGCCCTTGCCGGTCGCGCCGTGGGCGACGGCGTCGGCGCCGGTCTCCACGGCGATCTCGATCTGGCGCTTGGCGATCAGCGGCCGGGCGATCGAGGTGCCGAGCAGGTAGGTGCCCTCGTAAACCGCGTTGGCCCGGAACATCGGGAAGACGTAGTCGCGGACGAATTCCTCGCGCAGGTCCTCGACGTAGATGTCCCTGATGCCGAGCATCTCGGCCTTGCGCCGCGCCGGCTCCAGCTCCTCGCCCTGGCCGAGGTCGGCGGTGAAGGTGACGACCTCGCAGCCGTAGGTGTCCTGCAGCCAGCGCAGGATCACGGAGGTGTCCAGCCCGCCGGAATAGGCCAGCACGACCTTCTTCACGCCGCTCGTCTTGCTCATCGCTCCGGTCCCGGCTGCCGTGGGGAATGCGTTCCGCGGGGAGGTGTCCGCAGATGGGCCGGGCGGCCGGGCCGGGGCAAGGGGTCAAATCCGCCGCCCTGCACCCGCCATGGGGCGGGTCTGCCGGGGGCGGCTTTGAAAATATTGCTTTTTTACGACTTTTTCCTTGACATGGCGGCCTCCGCGCCCTATATCGGCCCCGTCAGCGCCCGAAGTGCGCCCGCTGCGGCCGGCCGGCGTCCCCGAAAACATGGATTCCCCGCGAGAGAGGCTGGGCCGTGCGCCCGCTTTCCGTCTCCCATCCCGTCATTCCGACCGGAGCGTCCCGGACCCGGTCCGGGGCGCGCAGCAGCCTGCCCTGAGCGAAGTCGAAGGGGAGGAATCTCAGCGCAGGACTACGGGTTTCCTGTGGGCGGGATCGAGCCGGGATTCCTCCGCTACGCCCCGGCCCGCGGGGCCGCGGCTCCGGTCGGAATGACGGCGAGGGGTTTCGCAGAGGAATCGAAAACATGCGGGAACATGCGCATTCCCGCTTTCCGGTCCGCCGCCACCCAATCCGCTATCGGGCGTGACGGCCGGTTCCTGTCTGGCCCAAATCCCCGATTCCGCCGGGCCATCGTGCCCCCGATCCTGCCCGGCGGTGCCGCCCCCGGTGTCGAGCGGCGCTCCCGTTCGGCCGGGGATCTGGAAAGTTTCCTATCGGGACTGATTTTGCGCATTTCCGAAAGGCGTCTTTCCAACGATTCCAAAGGGTTAGGGCCGCCGGGTGCAAAAAAAGCATGTAGAAAGACCGGTCTGTCTAATTTAAAAATAGAGCGATTTCAAGGACTTAGGAGCCTGATATTGAACACTCATTCAAAATCCGACCGCTTCCCGGCCTCCGGCGCGACCAGGGCCGCCACCCGCGCCCGCAGGTCGGGCAGGAGTTCGGCCTCGAACCAGGGGTTGCGGGCGACCCAGCCGCGGGTGCGCCAGCTCGGGTGCGGGGTCGGCAGGTAGTCGGGCAGGAAGTCGCGCCAGCGGGCGACGGTTTCGGTCAGCGTCCGGCCGCGCCGGGGGCCGAGATAATGCGCCTGGGCGTAGCCGCCGACCAGCAGGGTGAGTTCGACCGCCGGCATCAGCGCCAGCAGGGCGGCGTGCCAGTGCGGCGCGCATTCCGGCCGGGGCGGGGCGTCGCCGCCGCGCGGCAACCGACCGGGGTAGCAGAATCCCATCGGCACGATGGCGATGCGCCGCCGGTCGTAGAAGGTCTCCCGACCGATGCCCATCCAGTCGCGCAGCCGGTCGCCGCTCGGGTCGTTCCACGGGATGCCGCTCTCATGGACTTTCGTGCCCGGCGCCTGGCCGACGATCAGCAGCCGCGCCGTCGCCGAGGGCCGCAGCACCGGGCGCGGGCCGAGCGGCAGGTCGGCGGCGCACAGGGTGCAGCCGCGCACGTCGTTCCACAGGGCGTCCAGCGCTTCGCTCAAAAGCCTTCTTCAAGGACGCGCTCGACCCAGGCCGGCACGACCTCGGTCGCCGGGCCGTAGACCGTTTCGGCAAACATCGTCGCGCCCTCGCTCGGCTCCATATTGAGCTCGACGGTGTGGGCGCGGGCCGAGAAGATCGCCTCCTGCACGAAGCCGGCCGCCGGATAGACGTTGCCGGAGGTGCCGATGGAGACGAACAGGCTGCATAGCGACAGGGCGCGGGAGATCCGCTCCATCTCGAACGGCATCTCGCCGAACCACACGACGTGGGGGCGCATGCCGCCGGCGCGCTCGCAGGCCGGGCAGGCGGTTTCGATATCCATGTCGCCGGTCCAGCCGTGCACCGCGCCGCACAGGGCGCAGCGCGCCTTCAGCATCTCGCCGTGCATGTGGATCAGGTTCTTCGAGCCGCCTTCCTCGTGCAGCGCGTCGATATTCTGGGTCACGACCAGCACATTGTCCGGCCATTCGGCCTCGAGGCGGCCAAGGGCGACATGGGCCGCATTGGCCCGGACGTTATCGGATTGCAGCTCGCGCCGGCGGTGGTTGTAGAAATCGTGCACCATCTTCGGGTTGCGGGCGAAACCCTCCGGCGTCGCGACATCCTCCAGGTTGACCCGCGTCCACAGGCCGTCGGCGTCGCGGAAGGTGTCGAGCCCGGATTCCTTGGAGATGCCCGCCCCGGTGAGGACGACGATGTTGCCCCGTTTCCTGCCCCGCATCGCCGGTCCTGCTCCCGCTCTACTCCCGCTCCGGGCCGCGTCGCTGCGCCGATCCCCTATTGTCTCGGCGATTATCGCGGCCGAGCGCCGCCCGCGCCACCTTCTTCATCACGGTCGGCAGGGCCTGCCGGTCGAGGCGGGCCGGGTCCTCCCAGACCGCCCCGACCGCGGAGTCGTCCGTCCGGTCATCCGTCCGGGCGGTGCGGACGGCGAGTTCGAGCCGGAAGTGGGTGAAGACATGGCCGACCGTGCCCGCCTCGCGCTCGGCGGTCACGGCGACCGGCGGGCCGCCCTGCGGCTCGGCCCCCTGGGGTTCGGCCCCCTGCGGTCCGGCTTCCGTCCAGCCGGTGCCGGGAAACTCCATCATGCCGCCGAGCAGGCCGTTCTCCGGCCGGCGTTGCAGCAGGACCCGGCCGTCCGGCCGCTCGATCCACCACACGATGCCGCGGCGCAGCGGCTTCGTCTTCTTCTTCGCCCGGCGCGGCAGGTCCGCGGCCACGCCCCGGCGGTGCGCCGCGCAGCCGGACGACCACGGGCACAGCAGGCATTGCGGCGATCGCGCCGTGCACACCGTCGCCCCCAGGTCCATGACCGCTTGGGCATAGTCCCCCGGCCGGTCATCCGGCCCACCGTGCGGCCCACCGCCCGGAGTCGTCCGCGCCCCGACCCCGGGCCCGACCCGGTTTGCGCCCCGCCGCCGCGGGGCGCCCGCGTGGGGCCCGGCCCGCACCCCGGAGGCGATTATAAACAACGC
>VXNK01000064.1 GCA_009840595.1 Rhodospirillaceae bacterium
CTTCCATCCTGCCCTCCCGAAGTTGCGGCCGGGCCGGCGGCGGTTCAGCCCGGCCGCCGGCCCGGTTCCGCAGTTTCCTGCCGGAAACCGCCGACGCCGTCTAGCCCTTGCCGCGCCAGGGAATGAGCTTGCGCTCCAGCATCCGCATCAGGAGCTCGATGGCGAAGCCGATCAGCCCGATAATGACGATGCCGATCACCACGACATCCGTGTTCAGGAAGTTCTTGGCGATCATGATCATCGAGCCGAGGCCGTAGTCGGCCGCAATCAGTTCGGCCGCCACCACGGTGCCCCAGCAGACGCCCATGGCGGTGCGCACGCCGGTGAAGATTTCCGGCAGCGCGTTCGGCAGGACCACCCGGAGCAGCACCTGGAGCTTGGTTGCGCCCAGGGAATAGGCTGCGTGGACCTTCGACACCCGCACGCTGCTCACGCCGGCCCGCGCCGCGATGATCATGATGAACAGCGAAGCCAGGGTGAGCAGGAATATCTTCGCGAACTCGTCGATGCCGAACCACAGGATGATCAGCGGGATCAGGGCGAGCGGGGGAATCGGACGGATGAACTCGACGATCGGATCGAAAAACCCCTTGGCGACCGACCACAGCCCCATGGCGAATCCGAGCGGAATGCCGATCGCGGCGCCGATCACGACGCCGGCAAGCACCCGGACCACGCTGATCCCGATATGGTCCCACAGGGCGACGTTGCGGAAGCCCTCGTTCGTCAGTTTCCCGACACGGTCGAACACGGCGTCGAGCGCCGGCCAGTAAATCGGCTTGATCCAGCCCGACGCCGTCGCAACCCACCAGAGGATTAGAAGGGCGACGATGGAAATGATCCCGTAACCGCGGCCGGAATTGACCGCCGAAGCGTCGCCGAACTTGACCGTTTTCTGCCGGGTGAAGCTGTTGTCGGCCAGACCCAGCCAGATCATCCAGCGCGATGGTTGATTCCCGTTAGCCATGGCCCACTCCCTCCGCGCGTCCCATGATCTCCTCTTCCATCTCCCAGATCATGGAGAGGATCTCTTCGCGCTTTTCGATAAAGTCCGGCGAAGCCTTGATATCCCGCGGGCTTTCCGTCAGCCCGCGCTTGGCGAACGGCAGGCGGTATTCCCGTTCGATCCGTCCCGGCCGCGGCGCCATCACGATCAGGCGCTCGCCCAGGAACAGGGCCTCTTCCACCGAATGGGTGATCAGGATGATGGTCTTGCGGGTCTCGTCCCAGAGCTGGAGCACGAGACCCTGCATCTTTTCGCGCGTCAGCGCATCGAGCGCGCCGAGCGGCTCGTCCATCAGGATGACTTCCGGATCGTTCGCCAGGCAGCGGGCCAGCGCGACGCGCTGCTGCATCCCGCCCGAGAGCTGGTAGACCGGCTTTTTTGCGAAGTCCTGAAGGCCGACCGTCTCGAGCAGATGCCCGACCGTCGCCTTGATGTCGCCGGAAGGCTTGCCGGCCATTTTCGGCCCGAAGGCGATATTCTTTTCGACCGTCAGCCACTCGAACAGGGCGCCCTGCTGAAAGACCATGCCGCGTTCCGCGCCCGGGCCCGTGACGACCGAAGCGTCGGTATCGGCGATCATACCGCGGTCCGCGCCCGGTCCGGTGACGACCGAGGCCGCGCCGTCGGGCTGCGGATCCTGCAGGACGACCCGGCCGGCAGTGGGCGACAGGAATCCCGCGATGATGTTGAGCAAGGTCGTCTTGCCGCAACCCGACGGTCCGAGCACTGACATCAGTTCCCCGGGTTGCAGGTCCAGCGACACATGGTCAAGCGCCCGCACCGGCTCCCCGCCGGGCACGGTGAAGACCATGGAAACGTCTTGAATCGAGAGCGCTTTCATCGCCCCTCCCCTGTTCTCGCCGCAACGAAGCGATGCGGGAGAAAAAAGCGCGGTCCCGAAGGACCGCGCCTGTTCACGCTCTACTTGAGGAAACTGGCGTCGACGGTGCCGCTATAGCTGGCGAGCGCCTTTTCCAGTTGCTTCTGCTGCACGAAGAAATCGGCGACCTGCTTCATGAAATCCTGGACGGTGCCGCCCATCCATGCCTTGGACGCCTGGTCCGCCTTGGACGGGAACGAGAACATCCGGATCATGTTGGCCGTGGCGTCGTTGTCCATGCCGGCGGCCTTGGAGATCTTCGGCAGGGCCGCTTTCGGGTCCTTGCCGTAGGCGGCGTTGGCGGCGTCCGTAACGTCCATGAACTTCTGGACGAGCTTCGGATGCTCCTTGATGAAGTCCCCGGTGGCGGAGATGACGTCGAAGACGCGGATGCCGATGGCTTCCTGCTCCTTGGCCGTCATCAGGTATTCGCCGCGTTCCTTCATGCGCAGCATCGGCCCGCCGAAGGCGCAGCCCATGACGATATCGCCGCGGGCGAAAGCGACGGCGGCGTCGGCGCCGTTCATCTGCACCATGTTCACCTTCGAGGCGTCGACGCCCAGATGGTCGAGCATACGCAGCAACTTGTAGTGGGTGACGTTGCCGATCGGGGTGCCGACCTTCTTGCCCTCGAGCTCCTTGGCGTTGGCCTTGGTGATGCCGGAAGCCTTGCTGACGACGCAGTTGTCGGCTTCGGCGTAGGACACGGCCACGCCGATCAGTTTGAGATCCAGGCCCTTGGAGACGGCGACCACGAAGGGAACGAGCCCCTGGCTGTAGGCGATCTGGACCTTGCCGGACGCCATGGCCAGGGACATTTCGTTGCCGTTGCCGAACGCGCGCCAGTTGACCTTGACGCCCATTTCCTTGTCGTAGGTCTTGTCCAGCTGGGCGACCTGGTTGGCGGTCGGCCATTCCTGGAAATAGGCGACGGTGATTTCCTTGAGCTGGGCGTTCGCCGCCGGTACGGCGACTGCCAGCGCAACAGCCCCCAGGGCAAGGTTGCGGAGGAATGTCATGGGTTGTCCTTTCTGGTTGATGCTTTTGCAAACACCGATGCGCGGTGTGCTTCCCTGTTGATACCGGGGTCGATACCGGGGTCGATACCGGGCGCCGGTTCGATGGCCCGGTCCCGGAATTGTAACCGGTCCCTTTCGTCCGGTCAGTGCTTAATCGCTTCCCTCGGATCGCAAAATTCATGGCCGAGGCTCTCGGCGACGGCAGCATGGGTGATCCGGCCGGCGTGCACGTTCAGGCCGTTCATCAGGTGCGGATCGTCGGCCAGCGCCCCGCGCCAGCCCTTGTCGGCGATCGCCAGCGTATAAGGCAACGTCGCGTTGTTTAACGCCTGGGCCGAGGTGCGTGGGACGCCGCCGGGCATGTTGGCGACGCAATAGTGGACCACATCGTCGACGACATAGACCGGATCGTCATGGGTCGTCGGCCTGGAGGTCTCGAAACAGCCGCCCTGGTCGATGGCGACATCGACGACGACCGCCCCGGGTTTCATCCGGCTGACAAGCCCGGCCGAAACCAGTTTCGGAGCGGCCGCACCAGGCACCAGGACGCCGCCGATCACCAGGTCCGCGGCGATGCAGTGGCGCTCGATGGCGTCGCGGGTCGAGAAAACCGTGTTCAGCGGCCGGCCGAACTGGCGCCAGAGCCGCCGCAACTGGTCGACGTTGCGGTCCAGCACCCAAACGTCGGCGCCCATGCCGAGAGCGATGTGGATGGCGTGGGTGCCGACGACGCCGCCGCCGATCACCACGATCTTGCCCGGATCGACGCCCGGCACGCCGCCCAGAAGGATTCCCAGGCCGTAATGGGTTTTCTCGAGGTAGTAGGTGCCCGCCTGGACCGCCATGCGGCCGGCCACTTCCGACATCGGCGCGAGCAGCGGCAGGCCGCCGGACGGCGACGTCACGGTCTCGTAAGCGATGCAGGTCGCGCCGCTCTCGATCAGGTCGTCGGTCTGCTCCGGATCGGGCGCGAGATGCAGATAGGTGAACAGGATCTGCCCCTTGCGCAGCATGGCGCGCTCCGGCGCCAGCGGCTCCTTCACCTTCACGATCATTTCGGCTTCGGCGAAGACCGCGGCGGCGGAAGCCGCAATGGACGCGCCGGCCTCCTCATAGTGCGCATCGGTCATGCCGATTGCCGCACCGGCCCCGCTCTCGACGACGACCCGATGACCGTGCGCGACAAGCTCGCGGACGTTGCCCGGAATCAGCCCGACCCGGTATTCGTGAACCTTCGTTTCCTTCGGAACGCCAATCAGCATGTCCCTTCGCTCCGCAGCGGCCGTCCCCGGCAAAATCGATGCACTTCCCTCACCCCGGTCGATAACCCCGAACCGCGGCGCCTTCCTAGTAACATACTCGCGATACGCAAAATCGCTGATGGCTTTCGAGGGGATTTTGGTCTTTTCCGGGGTTCATCGTTATGTCTCTATAGGCTCTCGACAGCGATCCGCGCCGCCGGCAAATGCGGGCGGCGGCGGATGATGTTTTCGGGGGCGCCGGAAGCGGCAGGAAATTTCCCCGCTGGAGGGTTTGGATATGGATTTCACGGCGAATTCGCTTGAAGAACACTGGATGCCGTTCACGCCGAACCGCGAGTTCAAGGAAGAACCGCGGCTGGTGGAGAAGAGCAGCGGCATCCGCCTGGTCGACCACAGGGGCGGCACGGTGCTCGACGGCTCGTCCGGCCTGTTCTGCGTGCCGGCCGGCCACGGCCGGCGCGAGATCGCCGACGCCGTCCACGAACAGCTGCTGAAGAACGACTATACCGCGCCGTTCAATCTCGGCCATTCGGGCTCGTTCCAGCTTGCCAGGATGGTCTCGGCGATTACGCCGGAGCCGATCAACCACGTCTTCTTCACCAATTCGGGCTCGGAATCGATCGATACGGCGCTCAAGATCTGCATGGCGTATCACGGCGCCCGCGGCGACCACCGGCGCCAGCGTTTCGTCTCGCGCGAGCGCGCCTATCACGGCGTCAACATGGGCGGCGTTTCGCTGTCCGGCATGGTGAAGAACCGGGACATCTTCTCCGTCTGCATGCCCTATGTCGTGAACATGCGGCACACCTGGCGGCCGGAGGACCGGTTCACCCGCGGCCAGGCGGAGAACGGCGAAGACCTCGCCAACGACCTGCAGCGCTTCTGCGATACCTATGGCGGCTACACGATCGCCGCCTGTTTCGTCGAGCCGGTCGCCGGGTCGACGGGCGTGCTCGTGCCGCCGAAGGGATACCTGGAGCGGCTGCGCGAGATCTGCGACGCCAACGGCATCCTGCTGGTATTCGACGAGGTCATCACGGGCTTCGGCCGGCTCGGGCCGCCGTTTGCGGCCGAGGCCTTCGGCGTCACGCCGGACATCATGACGATGGCAAAGGCGCTCACCAACGGCTGCCAGCCGATGGGCGCCGTCGCCGTGAAAGACGAGATTTACGATACCGTGGTCGATGCGTCGCCGGACGGCGCCATCGAGTTCTTCCACGGCTACACCTATTCCGCCCATCCCGCCGCCTGCGCCGCCGGCATCGCGACCCAGACGCTCTACCGGGACGGCGGGCTGTTCGAGCAGGGCGCCGCGCTGATCGACCATTTCCAGGACGCGGTCTACGCCCTGGAGGAGATGGACATCGTCACCGACGTGCGCGGCTGCGGCCTGATCGCCGGCTTCGACCTGAAACCGGGCGCGAAGCCCGGGGCCCTGGGGCCGCAGGTGCAAAAGCGCCTGTTCTGGAACGGCCTCCACGTCAAGTTCACCGGCGACGCCGGCATTATCGCGCCGCCCTTCATTTCGACGAAAGACGATATCGACGAGATGATCGACATCCTGCGCCGCACGCTGCTGGAATATTCCTGAACCGCGCGCGGACGCGGCAGACGTAAAGAAAGGCGGCCTGCGGGCCGCCTTTCCTTTTTGCGCGACAGTTCGGCCGGATTTCAGCCGATCACGCCGCCGTCGGCCCGGTTAATCGCGATGACGGCCGAGCGCGGCACGGAATCGCCACCGCCCGGCCAATGGCTGTTGCCCCGCTCGCCGGGATGCTGGATGCCGACGAAGACGGTCCGGCGGTCGCCGCTGAAGGTCAGGCCGGTGATCTCGCACTCCTTCGGCCCGACCAGGAAGCGCCTGATCTCGCCGGTTGCCGGATCGCCGATCAGCATCTGGTTGTTGCCCATGCCGGCAAAGTCCCCTTCGTTCGAATAGTTGCCGTCGGTCTGGATCCACAGCAGCCCCCGGCTGTCGAAGGCCAGGCCGTCGGGCGAGTTGAAGAAGTTGCCGGGATTGACGTTGTCCGAGCCCTTGCGGTCGTCCTTGTGCACGGCCGGATTGCCGGCGAGCACATACAGGTCCCACGAAAAGGTTTTCGCCGTGTGGTCGCCGTTTGCCGGCCGCCAGCGGACGATCTGGCCGTATTTGTTGCCGGCCCGCGGGTTGGGACCGCCGACCGGAGTCGGATCGCCGCCGGCGTTCGGCTTCCTGCCGCGGTTCTTGTTGTTGGTGAGCGCGCAATAGGCCTCGGCCTTGTGCGGATTGGCGGCGACCCATTCCGGCCGGTCCATCGTCGTCGCCTTGACGGCGGAGGCCGCCATGCGCGTGTGGATGCAGATTTCGGCGAGGGACGCCATGCCGGTCGTCTGCGGCGTCAGCGCCAGCCATTCTCCGGTGCCGTCGGCGTCGAAGCGCGCGGCGTAGAGCGTGCCTCGGTCGAGCAGATCGTCGTTCCCACCGCCGGCCGCGTACACGCCGTCCGAGACGTAGCGGTAGAGATACTCGCCGCGCTCGTCGTCGCCCATATAGACGACGATCCGGCCGTTGGCGGCGACGACCAGTTCGGCATTCTCGTGCTTCATGCGGCCGAGGGCGGTGCGCTTTTTCGGCGTGGACGTCGGATCGAGCGGGTCGATCTCCACGACATAGCCGGCCCGGTTCGGCTCGTTGGGATGTTTCGCGATGTCGAAACGCGCGTCGGCCGTCGCCCAGGCATAGCCCCAGTCCTTGTGCCGGATGCCGTAGCGCCTGAAGCCGGGCGACAGCGCCAGGGCCTCGTCGCTCGACGAGAAGTAGCCGTTGAAATTCTCCTCACAGGTCAGATAGGTGCCCCAGGGCGTGCGGCCGTTGCCGCAATTGTTCCAGGTGCCGAGCGAGCGCCGCCCGGTCGGGTCCGCTTTGGTTTTGAGCAGGTCGTGACCGGCCGCCGGACCAGTCAACTCCATCGGCGTGTCGGCCGTGATGCGGCGGTTGTAGGGCGAGTCCTTCACGACCCGCCATGTGCCGCCGGACTGCGCGACCTCCATGACGGAGACGCCGTGGGCCGCCTTGCCCTTGCGCACGTCGTCGGCGGTTTCCGGCTTCATCGAATCGCGCATGCCGTACATGATCGAGCGGTTGGTGTATTCGTTGTTGACGGCGAGGATGCTGCGCGCGCCCGACTGGAAAAGGGCCATGCCGTCGGTATTGTCGCCGAACGCCATTTCCTGCGACGCCCCGGTGCCGCGGGTCGCGGGGTCGAACGCTTTGCCCCCGGACCACAGCGGATCGCCCCAGCGCACGACGATATGCCAGCGGTAGCCCTCCGGCACCTGCACCGTGTCCGCGGTGCCCGCGGCAACCGCCTTGAACGCCAGCCGGCCGCCGGCGGCGCGGGCGTCGCCGGCGGTGAGCGCCGCAGTGCAAGTTAGAGAGGCGCCGGCCAGAAAGGCGCCGGTCCCGACGGCGACGGCGCCGCCCAGAAAGCCCCGGCGTGAGACGTGCTCTTCGACAACGCGATCGAAACCGGTTTCTTCCGGTCGCGGATCGTTGAGTTCGTCGAACTCATCGAACGAGCGTTCTGCGGTGTCCAGCGGGTCCCCGCGGTAATTCTGACGATCGGTCATGCCTGCCCCCAGGTTCGGAAAATCGGCGGAAGTTTCCGCCTGGCCGCCGCCGCAAGGATACGGTGTTTCAAATGAGTGACGGATCGGCGAGCGGAATTTGAAACCTGCCGGGCGCCACCGGGCTGCGGCGTTATGCCGGAAAGTCGAGCCCCCATTCCCGGTAGCGCGCCGGGTCGTCCTGCCACTTGTCGCGCACCTTGACGAACAGGAAAAGGTGGATCCGCCGCCCGAGCAGGGCCTCCAGTTCCGCGCGCGCCGCCGCGCCGACCCTCCCGACCTGCCGGCCGTCCTTGCCGAGAACGATGCTCTTCTGGCTGTCCCGGCGGACATAGACCGTCTGCTCGATCTTCACGCTGCCGTCGTCCCGTTCCTCCCAGGTCTCGGTTTCAACCGTCAGCGCGTAGGGCAGCTCCCGATACAGGTTGAGATACAGTTTCTCCCGCGTGATCTCGGCGGCGAGCAGCCGTTCCGGCATATCGGAAATCTGGTCTTCGGGAAACAGGTGCGGCCCGGGCGGCAGGTGCGTAGCGCAATGGTCCAGAACGTCTCCCGTCCCGCTCCCGGTCAGCGCCGAGATCATGAACGTGTCGGTGAACGGCCCCTCGCGGTTCAACCGGTCGGCCACGGCGAGCAGGCGGTCGCGCTTCAGCAGGTCGACCTTGTTGAGCAGCAGGATCGCCTGCCGGTTCTCGCGCGCCAGTCCGTCGATAATGCGCGCCGTATCGGCGTCGGTCCGCCGTTCGCACCGGCGCGCATCGACCAAGAGCGCGATCAGGTCGGCGTCCGACGCGCCCTGCCACGCGGCGGCGACCATGGCGCGGTCCAGGCGCCGTTTCGGCTCGAAAATCCCCGGCGTGTCGACCAGGACGACCTGGGCGGCGTCCGGCCCGTCTCCGACCATGACGATGCCGAGCACGCGCGTCCGGGTCGTCTGCACCCTGGGCGACACGATGGAGACCTTGGCGCCGGTCAGCGCGTTGACCAGCGTCGACTTGCCGGTGTTGGGCGCGCCGAGCAGGGCGACGAACCCGCAGCGCGGCCCGGCGGCGGTGCCTTCGCCGGTCACAGGCCGCCGCGCCCTGCTCTTCTAACGGTCATCGGACGCCCGGCTTTCGATCCGGCTTTCGATAATGTCGATCATCCGGCCGGCTGCCAATTGTTCCGCGGTGCGCCTGGAGCGGCCTTCGGCCCGGACCGGCGGCAGTCCCTCGACCGCGCACTCGACCTCGAAGACCGGCGCATGCGCGGCCCCTTCCCGGCGCACGACCGTGTAGGCCGGCAACGGCAGGGCGCGGGCCTGCGCCCATTCCTGCAAACCGGTCTTGGCGTCCCGGGGCGGGCTGGCGTCTTCGCGCATTATCGGGAGCCAGTAGCGGCGAATCAGACCGTCGGCCGCCTCGAGTCCGCCATCCAGAAAGACCGCCGCGATCACGGCCTCGCAGCAGTCCGCCAGCGTGCCCGGATTTTCGCGGCCGTCCTGATCCCGTTCGCCCCGGGACAGGACGATTTGCTCGCCGAGGCCGAGTTGCCGCGCGACGCGCGCCAGTGCTTCGGCGCGAACCAGCGCAGCATGGCGGCGGGTGAGCGCGCCGACCTTCTCTTCCGGGAATGCCTCCATGAGCAGCCGCGCGACGACCAGGCCCAGCACCCGGTCGCCGAGAAATTCCAGCCGCTCCAGATTGCGCCGGCCCCGGCCTTCGCCTTCGGTCGCACTCTGGTGGGTCAACGCTTCCGCCAGCAGCTCCGGCCGCCGGAATTCGTATCCCAGTTCTGCAATCGGGCCCGCGACGGGCCGTTCGACGTCCTTCACTTGGATCGCCCTTGTTGAGGACCGGTTGACGAACTCTGAAAAACCGAAATCCATTATATCATAATGGGTTTTGTCTTCTTCTTAATTGATCGAAATCAGTCAATTCCGTTGAACAGCCGGCTCCAGCGGATCGATCCGGGCCATTTCCAGACCTCCCAGAAGCTCGCCGTACCGTTGACCGAAAAGAACAGGAACTGCGCCCGGCCGATGAAATTCCGCAGCGGCACCATGCCGACGCCGGCGAAGCGGCTGTCGCTCGAATTGTCCCGGTTGTCGCCCATCATGAAATAATGGCCGGCCGGTACGGTGTAGACGCCGGTGTTGTCGGAGCCGGGCACCCGGTCGCTGCATTCGTAGATCGTGTAGCTCCGCCCGGACGGCAGGATTTCGCGATACAGCTTCGCCGGCTCCGGCAGGCCGCTCGCGCTCGTGCATTCGCGGCCGGTCAGCCCGTCATAGGCTGTCAGATTACGGCCGGGAACGACATCGGCCCGGACCAGCGGTCCCTCCCGGTCGACCATTTTGCCGTTGAGATGCAACCGGCCGTTGCGCACCTGGATGCGATCGCCGGGCAGGCCGATCACCCGCTTGATGAAATCGACCCGGGTGTCGGTCGGCTGCCGGAAGACCGCAACGTCGCCCCGTTCGGGCTCGCCCGTGAGCAGCCGGTTTTCGATGATGTCCGGGCTGAAGGGGATCGAATAGTTCGAATAGCCGTAGCTGAACTTCGAGACGAACAGGTAATCGCCCTTGTGCAGGCCCGGATACATCGAATCCGACGGGATGTTGAACGGCTCGTAAAGCAACGTGCGCACGACCAGGGCGATCAGCACGGCATAGAGGATCGTCTTGAGCGCACCGCCGGTATCGGACTTCCGGGCGGATTTTTTCTGCGCCGCTTGGGCCTTGCGCACAGGGCAACTCCTTGGAACCTTGGAATTTCGGCTACCGCCCGATGTGGGGAGAAACGCCGCGGGGGCAACCGGGCCGCCGCCGCGCCTGCACGCTCTACCCCTTCCGGCCGGCCGCTACAACCGTTCGCGGGCGGAAGCCGGCATACGCTCCCGCCGGAACCCGCCGGACAACCCGGGCGTTCGATCCGGCCGGTTCCTTCAGGCCGGTTCCTTCAGGCGCCCCTTTCCGCCGGCACTGCGGAAATGACGACGATGACCTGCGCCAGCGGCGGTTCGTCGGTAATCGATACGTCGATGCGGCCTTCCATGCCGTCCGGCAGCATTTCGGCAAGCCGCCGCGCCGCGCCGCCGGTCAGCCTCATCGTCGGCTTGCCGCCGGGCAGGTTCACAACGCCCATGTCCCGCCAGTACACGCCGCGCCGTAAACCGGTGCCCAGTGCCTTGGCGCAGGCTTCCTTGGCGGCGAAGCGCTTGGCGTAGGTCTCGGCGCGGCGGCGCCGGCCGTCCGCCCGTGCCCGCTCGACGTCCGTGAAGCAGCGGTGGGTGAACCGGTCGCCGAACCGGTCCAGCGTGTTGCGGATCCGGCGGATGTCGATCAGGTCGCTGCCGATCCCGACGATCATTGCGTCCGCGAGGCTTTCCCGAACCGGCCGGCGGCGGAACGGCGGGTTACGCGCTGCGCGCGCCGGCCGCCTCGGCGCGGGCCTTGTCCATCAGGCTGCGCATCCGTTTGATTGCGCTCTCAAACCCGCCGAAAATCGCCTCGCCGACCAGGAAATGGCCGATATTGAGTTCGACAAGGGTCGGAATGGCGGCGACGTCGCCAACCGTATCGAAGGTGAGGCCGTGGCCGGCGTGACATTCCAGGCCGAGCCGTTCGGCATGGGCGGCCGCGTCTTCCAGCCGGCGCAGCTCCCTGGCCCGGGCCGCCGCGTCGCCGTCGATGTCCGCCTCGCAGAACGAGCCGGTGTGCAGCTCGACCACCGGCGCGCCGAGCGCAACCGCGGCATCGAGGGCTTCCCGGTCGGGCTCGATGAACAGGGAGACGCGGATGCCGGCCTCCTGCAGGGCACGGACGTAGGGCGCCAGATGATTGTGGCCCTGGATGACGTTCAGGCCGCCTTCCGTCGTGCGTTCCTCGCGCTTTTCCGGCACGATGCAGGCCGCGTGGGGTCCGTGGCGCAGGGCGATCGCCAGCATCTCCTCGGTCGCGGCCATTTCCAGGTTGAGCGGCAGGTCGATCTCCCCGACCAGCCGGACGATATCCGGATCGGCGATGTGGCGGCGGTCTTCGCGCAGATGGGCGGTGATGCCGTCGGCGCCGGCCGCCGCCGCAACCCGGGCGGCGCGCACCGGGTCGGGATGCCGGCCGCCCCGGGCGTTCCGGATGGTCGCCACATGATCGATATTCACGCCGAGCCGCAGATGGCGCATAGCCGGTTTCCGGTCCGTTGCCGCCTAGCCGCGCGCCCGGTCGACCGACGTGATGATCGGACTGGCGCGCAGCGCTGCGATGATCTCGGTCAGGTGGCGGACATCGTCAACCTGAATATCCAGGTGAATCTCGAAAAAATCGACCGAGCGGTGGGCGATGCGCAGATTGGTGATGTTGCCGCCGTTCTTGCCGATGATGGTGGACAGGTCGCCGAGCGTGCCGGGCTCGTTCGAGAGGAACACCTTGATCCGGGCGACATGGCTTTCCTCGGCCGACCCGTCGTCGTCCCAGGACAGGTCGAGCCAGTGGCTCGGCATGCTGTTGAAGCGCTGCAGGGTATCGCATTCCACGGTGTGGACCGTAACGCCCTTGCCGGTGGTGACGATGCCGACGATGCGCTCTCCCGGCAGGGGATGGCAACAGCGGGCGTAGTGCACGGCCATACCCGGAATCAGGCCGCGGATGCTGATGCCGGTTTCGGCCGCCGCCGCGCCGTTCGCCTTTTTGCGGCGCGCGCCCGGTTTGGCCGTCCGGTCGGGCCCGGCGGCGTCGGCGCGCGGCGGGAACAGCTTGTGGACGATCTCCGGGCCGGACAGGCGCCCCTCGCCGATCCGGATGAACAGGTCGTCCTCGTCCTGGAGCTGGAAAATGTCGACCGCGCGGCCGATCGCCTTCTTGGTCAGGCGCCGTTGCTCCTGCCGGAACGCCTTGTCGAGGATGCCCCGGCCCAGTTCCCGGTATTCGTGCCGGTGCTGGATGCGGATGAAACGCCGGATCCGCGCCCGCGCCTTGCCGGTCGCGACGAAACGCAGCCAGTCCGGCGACGGCTTCTGCGTCTTGGAGGTCAGAACCTCGACCTGGTCTCCGTTCACCAGGCCCGTCTGCAAGGGCACCATCCGGCCGTTGACCTTGACCCCGGTGCACCGGTCGCCGACCTCCGAATGGACCGCATAGGCGAAATCGACCGGCGTTGCGCCGTGCGGCAGCGCGATCAGGTCGCCGCGCGGCGTGAAGCAGAACACCTGGTCCCGGAACATCTCGAGCTTGGTGTGCTCCAGAAAATCGTCCGGCCCCTCCGCCTGCTCCATGATGTCGAGCAGCTCGCGCAGCCAGCGATATTGCGGCGTATCGGCCTCGCCCTTGCCGTTCCCCGCCCGCTGTTTGTAGGACCAGTGGGCCGCCAGCCCGTTCTCCGCCCGCTCGTGCATGTCGCGCGTGCGGATCTGGATTTCGATCCGGTGGCCGTCCGGCCCGATCACGGCCGTATGGATTGAGCGGTAGCCGTTCGGTTTCGGCAGGCTGATATAGTCCTTGAAGCGGCCGGGGCTGACCCGCCAGGCGCCGTGAATCGCGCCGAGCGCCCGATAACATTCCTCGATCAAGCCGACCCGGACGCGAAAGGCCATGATGTCGCTGAGCTGTTCGAATTCCACATCCTTGCGCTGCATCTTGCGCCAGATCGAATAGGGCGTCTTTTCCCGCCCGCTGACGTCCGGGGCCAAGCCGGCGTCCCGAAGCGTATCCGACAGCGACTCGATGATCCGCGGCACCACCGACTGGCCGGCGGTGCGCAGGAAATCGAGCCGCTTCATGATCGAGGTCCGGGCGTCCGGGTTGATCTGGGCGAACGCCAGGTCCTCCAGTTCCTCCTGCACCTCGCGCATGCCGATCCGCTCGGCGAGCGGGCTGTAGATCTCCAGGGTCTCGCCGGCGATGCGCTTGCGCTTTCCGGCATCGCAGATGTGGCTCAGGGTCCGCATGTTGTGCAGCCGGTCGGCCAGCTTGACCAGCAGGACCCGCAGATCCTCCGACATGGCCAGCAGCAGCTTGCGGAAATTCTCCGCCTGCCGGGCTTCCGACCCGGCGATTTCGAGCTGGGACAGCTTGGTGACGCCGTCGACCAGCTTGGCGATTTCCGGACCGAACAGGCGCTCGATGTCCGAAAGCGTCGCGTCGGTGTCCTCGACGGTGTCGTGGAGCAGGGCCGTGATGATCGACGCGCTGTCGAGGCGGTAGTGGGTCAGGATTCCGGCGACTTCGACCGGATGGGAGAAATAGGGATCGCCGCTGGCGCGCGTCTGCGTGCCGTGGGCCTGCATCGAGAACACATAGGCCCGGTTGATCGCCTGCTCGTCGGCCGACGGATCGTATTGCTTGACGGTTTCAACCAGTTCGTATTGGCGCATCATCGCGAAACGCTCCGCGGCGGCGCAGGTTCGGGCAGGCGGCGGCCGGAAATGCGCGGCCGGCCCGGCGTCAGCCCCCCGGTTCCTCCGCCTCGCGGCCGAGCAGCACACCGGCATCCGCCTCCGCTGCCGCCGCGGCGTCGGTTTCGTCCACGGGATCGGGCTTCCCGCTGTCGGCGAACGCGTCGTTCGCCGCCTGCCGATCGGCGACCCCGCCGTCCACCGGCGTCGCCCCCAGGACGATCGATTCCCGGGTCAGCGCTTCGGCAACTTCCAGATCTTCTTCCAGATCGTCGCTCGGCTGCTGCTTTTGCAGGCCGAGTATCAGCGATTCCTGGAGTTCGTCGAACGACAGCGTATCCTCGGCGATTTCCCGCAGGGCGATCACCGGGTTCTTGTCGTTGTCCCGGTCGAGCGTTTCGGCGGCGCCGGACGAGATGTCCCGCGCGCGCTGCGATGCGTACATCACAAGATTGAAACGGTTCGGAACCTTGATAATGCAGTCTTCTACGGTTACGCGCGCCATGCGGCGGTCTCCCGGTCGATCAGGTTGCAAACGCCGGCGGCAGCGCCGGCATCGGGCAAAGCCGGACGGAATTTCAGCGCAATATATTTTGCCGCGGGTACGAAGCAAGCGCTCCGGCTGCCGCAGGGAGGGCCCGGACGAACGCCTATTCCCCCGGCTCCAGGCGGACGCAGCCGTGATCGGGCGGCAGCGCGGCGACAAGGTCCGCCACCGTCCGCCGGCTGACCGGGTGCCGCCAGTCCGGCGCGATTTCCGCCAGCGGCAGCAGTACGAAGGCGCGGCTGTCCAGTCGCGGATGCGGCAGGACGGGCGGCCCCGCGGACACCTGGCCCCGGTAATCGATCAGGTCGAGGTCCAGGCTACGGGCGGCGTTTGCGGCGGCGGCCTCGCGTTGCCGCCCGAAACGCCTTTCGACCGCGTGCAGCAGAGCCATCAGCGCGCCCGCGGAGCGGACGGCGGCGCGGCCGAACTCGATGCGCCAGACCGCGTTCAGATAGTCGGGCTGGTCCGAGGGCGGCCACGCGGGCGACTCGTAGAGGCCGCTGCGTTCGACGGGTTCGACGCCGTGCGCGCCGAGCCAGGCCGCGGCATCGGCGAAGGTCTGCGCGACCGCGCAACCGCCCGGACCCGGCAGATTTCCGCCGACGGCGATGAAGGTCGGTGCCGGCCCGCGGCCGCCCTGCGCCATTGAGCCCATCGCACTAATATGTGATCTGCGCGAGCGGCATATGACTACTATGATTACCCGGTCTGCGGGCACCATATATAATCGTTAGCCCATACAGGAAGCGACAATGACGGTACGCAATCTCAGCATCTATTCCGACGAGAAAATTGCGATTTTCATCGACGGCTCCAACCTATACGCGGCGGCCCGGACCCTCGGATTCGATATCGACTACAAGCGGCTGCTCGAATTCTTCCGCACCCGCGCCATCCTGGTGCGCGCCTTCTACTACACGGCGTTGATCGAGGATCAGGATTACTCGCCGATCCGACCGCTGGTCGACTGGCTCGATTACAACGGCTACACCATGGTCACCAAGCCGACCAAGGAATTCACGGATTCCCAGGGCCGGCGCAAGATCAAGGGCAACATGGACATCGAGCTTGCCATCGACATGATGGAGCTCTCCGAAAAACTCGACCATGTCGTCCTGTTTTCCGGCGACGGCGATTTCCGCCGGCTGGTCGAGGCCGTACAGCGCAAGGGCGTGCGCGTGACCGTGATCAGCACGGTCAAGACCTCGCCGCCGATGGTCGCCGACGAACTGCGCCGCCAGGCCGATATGTTCCTGGAACTGGCCGACCTGTCCGAGAACATCCAGCGCGATCCGCGCGACCGGCCGCCGCCGCGCCGCGACCGCTTCGAGCGCGAGAGCGAGAACACCTACGCCGACGACGATTTCGACGGGCAGGACTGATACCGGCCGCGAAGCCGGCCCCCTGACGGCCGCACGACGAAACCGCGCCGGGCGTACCGCCGCCATGACCGGACCGGACGCGCGCCCGGACGAACCCGGACGCGATTGCCCCTTGTGCCCGCGGCTCGCCGCCTTCCGGGCCGAATGGCGGGTGCGCGAGCCGGCATGGCACAACGCGCCGGTGCCGTCGTTCGGCCCGCTCGACGCAAGGCTGCTGATCGTCGGCCTGGCGCCGGGGCTGCGCGGCGCCAACCGGACCGGCCGGCCCTTCACGGGCGACTGGGCCGGCGACCTGCTGTACGACACGCTCGCCCGATACGGTTTCGCGCGCGGAACCTACGATCGCCGCCGGGACGACGGGCTTTTCCCGGTCGATTGCCGGATCACCAACGCTGTGCGCTGCGTCCCGCCGGAGAACCGCCCGACGACCGCCGAAAACCGGGCCTGCCTGCCGTTTCTGACAGCCGAAATCGCCGCCATGCCGCAGTTGGATACCATCCTGGCGCTCGGCGGGCTTGCCCACGGCATGGCGCTCGCCGCCCTCGGCCTGAAGAAATCCGCCTTCGCGTTCCGCCACGGTGCGTTCCACCCGGTGGCGAAGGGGCTGACTCTCGCCGACAGCTACCACTGCTCGCGCTACAACACGAACACCGGCCGCCTGACGCCGGAGATGTTCCGGGCGGTTTTCGCCGAAATCCGCGCCCGCCTGACCTGAACCGGCCAGCGCGGCGCAAACGGAGGAAGGCGGGCCGCGCGTCCCTCCGGGGGCCGCGTTCAATACCACGCTTCCGGCAGTTCCTCCTTGCGCCTGGCGACAAAGGCGTCGAGCTCTTCGCGCACCGCCTCGTCCATGGGCGGCGGCGTGTATTGCTCCAGCATCTCCTTCCAGCGCGCATGGGCGCGGCGGCGCATGTCGGTCGAACCGCGATCGAGCCAGTTTTCCATGGTGTCGTTGTCGGACAGAGCGGGCTCGTAGAACGCGGTCAGGTAGTTGCGCATCGTGTGGCCGCAGCCCAGGAAGTGGCCGCCGGGGCCGACCTCGCCATAGGCGTCGCGGGCGAGGGCCTCGTCGCCGGTGTCGAGGCCTTCGCCGACCAGTTTCCGGTACGCGCCGAGCCGGTCGGCGTCCATGACCAGCTTCTCGAACCCGGTACACAGGCCGCCCTCCAGCCAGCCGGCCGCCTGGAGCACGAAGTTGGCGCCGGCCAGCACGGTCGAATGCATTGAATCGGCGGAGTCGTAAGCCGCTTGCGCATCCTCGATCTTCGAGGAGGTCAGCGAGCCGCCGCAGCGCAAGGGCAGCCCGGCCCGCCGGGCAAGTTGGCCCATGACATAGTGCGACAGCGCCGGCTCCGGCGTCCCGAAGGTCGGCGCGCCGGATTTCAGCGACATCGAGGTCAGGAAATTGCCGAGGATGAACGGCGCGCCGGGCCGCACGAGCTGGGCGAAGGCGCAGACCATCAGCGCTTCGGCCAGGGCCTGGGCAACCGACGCGGCGGTCGAGACCGGCCCCATGGCGCCGGACAGGATAAAGGGCGCCACGGCGATGCCCTGCCCGCGCCCGCAATAGGCCCGGATCGCTTCCGTCACCACCTTGTCCACCAGCAGCGGCGAGTTGGTGTTGACGTTGCCGAGGATGACGCAGTGCTCGTCCATCGTCTCCCGGCCGAAGACGATCTCGGCCATGTCGACGCTGTCCTGCGCCCGGCTCTTCTCGGTAATGGCGCCGAAATGCGGCTTGTCGCTCAGCGTCATGTGAGCGTGAAGCATGTCGAGGTGGCGTGTGCTCACCGGAATGTCGCAGGGCTCGCAGACCACGAAACTGCCGTGATGCAGGTGCGGGTGCATGTAGATGAGCTTCACCAGGTTCCGGAAACTCTCGAGATCGCCATAGCGCCGGCCGCCCTCGAGGTCGCGCACGAAAGGCGGGCCGTAGACCGCCGCATAGACCTGGTTGTCGCCCCCGATGACGACAGAGCGGTCGGGATTGCGGGCACGCTGCGTGAACTGGCGCGGCGCCTTGGCGCACAGGGCTCGGACCAAGTCCGCCGGCGCGCGGACCCTGTCGTCGTCGTCGATCTTCGCGCCCGCCTCGCGCCAGAGGCGCTGCGCCTCGGGATCGCCCCGGAAGGCGACGCCGACGTCCTGCATGATCCAGTCGACCTGGGCCTCGATGCGCCGCAGCCCCTCCTCGTCGAGAAAGTCGAGCACGGGCAGGCGCCGCCTGATATAGGGCGAAGCCGGCGCCCCCCTGGCGGCGGCGGTCCGCTGGCGCGCGGCCCGGGCGCGTCGGGCCATGGCAAATTCCTCCCACCTGCCCGGAAGACCTGTCCCGGAAGACCTGTCCCGGAAGACTTGTATCGTGAACCCGCATCTTCCGGCGGGCCGCACCCCTACACCGGAGGCCGACGGCATGCTAGCCTTAACGATCCAGCGGGATTTCACATTTTTGAGCGCGGCTTGAACACCGATCCAACCGCATCGTCCGGCGGCATCGGGCAGCCGCGCCGCCGTGTCGAGGACCGGGCGCTCCTGACCGGCCGGGGCCGCTTCACCGACGATATCCGGATCGCCGGCTGCCTCCACGCCGCCTTCGTGCGCAGCCCTGAGGCGCACGGCCGGATCGTCGGGATCGATACGGCGGAAGCGGCCGCCCTGCCCGGCGTCGTGCGCATCTTCACCGGCCCGGACCTTGCCGGGCTGGGACGGACTTCGGTCAACCCGCTCATGCCCGAACTCCGGCCGCTGCCGCCGCAACCGCTGGCTATCGAGACCGTTGCCGCGGTCGGCGCGCCGGTCGCCCTCGTCGTCGCGGAAACCGCGGCAGCGGCGCTCGATGCCGCCGAAGCCGTGTTTGTCGACATCGAGCCGCTTGCCCCGAAGCCGCCGGATGGCGCGGCAGCGGCGTACCGGGCGCGCGAAACCTGGCGGTCGAAGCCGGCAGGAGAAGCCCGCAATGCGGCGGCGCGGGCCACCGTTTCGCTGCGCCAGCCGCTGCTCGCCCCGGCGGCGCTGGAGCCGCGCGGGCTGGTCGCCGATGCCGCCACCGAACCGGGACGCCTGACCGTCTGGCTCGGCAGCCAGTCGCCGCACCGGGCGCGCGAGGAGCTGGCCGCCGTGCTCGGGCTGGACCCTGAGGCGGTGCGCGTCGTCGCGCCCGATGTCGGCGGCGCCTTCGGCATGAAGGCCTCGCTCTATCCCGAAGATATCGCCGTCGCCTTCGCCGCCCGGACGCTCGGCCGCTGCGTGAAATGGATCGCCACCCGCAGCGAGGACTTTCTCGCCGCCACCCAGGGCCGCGGCCAGACCGTCGAAGCCGGCCTCAGCGCCGACAGCGACGGGTGGTTACTGCATCTCGACGCATCGGTCCGGGCGCCGCTCGGTTCGTGGATGCCCTACAGTGCGGTCGTGCCGGCGCGCAACGCCGGGCGAATCCTGCCCGGTCCCTACAGGGTCGCGTCCGTCGAAATCGAAGCCGCCGGCATCGAGACGAACGGCGCCGCCGTCGGCATCTATCGCGGCGCCGGCCGGCCGGAAGCCGCGCTCGCCATGGAGCTGCTGATCGAACGGCTGGCCGAGGCGCTCGATCTGCCGCCTGAAGAGGTGCGCCACCGGAATTTCGTGCCCGCCGGCGACATGCCGTGGACCACGCCGACCGGCCAGACCCTGGACAGCGGCGATTACCGCGCCGCCTACGACCGGGCGACTGCGCTGCTCCGTTCGGAACCGGCGGAAAATGACGATCTGCTGCGCGGCAGCGCGACCGTCGCCTATATCGAGCCGTCCGGCCTCGGCTGGGAAACCGCGCGCCTCACGCTCGGCGCTGACGGCACGATTACCGCGGCAACCGGCTCGACCGCCCAGGGCCAGGGCCGCACCACCGCCGTCCGGCAGATCGTCGGCGGGGGACTGGGCGTCGATCCCGATACGGTCGCCGTCGTCCACGGCGACAGCCGCGCCCCGGCGACCGCCATCGGCGCATTGGCGAGCCGCAGCACGCCGATCGGCGGCAGCGCGCTGGTCGCAGCCTGCCGCGACCTCCGCCGGCAGGCGGAAGAACGGCTGGGCAGGCCTATCGGCGGCCGCCCGGACTGGACCGCCATCGCGTCACAGGCCGGAGACCTGGTCGCCGACGTCACCTACAGCGCCGAAGGCGAGGCCTGGGGCTACGGCGCGGTCGGCTGCGCCGTCGCCATCGATCCGGAAACCGGCGTGCCGACCGTCGAGCGGCTGGTATGGGTCGACGACGCCGGCACGGTCGTCAACCCGATGCTGGCCGAAGGCCAGCTCCTCGGCGGCATCGCCCAGGGCGTCGGCGAAGCGGTGCTGGAGCGGATCGTCTACGACGCGGACGGGCAACTGCTCACCGGGTCGTTCATGGACTACGGCATCCCGCGCGCTGCTGATATGCCGCCGGTGATGCTGGAGCGGATGGAAACGCCGAGCCCGGCCAACCTGCTGGGCGCCAAGGGCATCGGCGAGGCCGGCGCCATCGGCGCCCCGGCGGCGATCGCCTGCGCCGTCATGGCCGCCCTGCGCCCGCTCGGCGTGAAGCATCTCGACATGCCCTATACGCCTGCACATATTTGGCAGGCGATCCGCGACGCCCGAACCGACTTCGGGGCCGGCGCCGGAATCGAACGCGAGTCGGAGGAGTAGACGGATGGCCCTCCCCTACCGGAAATCCGAAGCCAAGGACTACGCCCGCGAACACATGAAGGGCATCTGGGCGGCGGCGCTCACCCCGTTCGCCGGGGACGGCGCGATCGACGAGGCCGCTGTGCGGCGCAACCTGCGCCACTGGATCGACGATCTGGAGATCGACGGCTTCTTCATCTCGGGCAAGCAGGGCGAGTTCTTCGCCATGTCGCTGGACGAGCGCAAGCGCTGCCTTGAGATCGCCGTCGAAGAGTGCGCCGGCGGCCCGGCCAGCACCATCATGTCCTGCTCGGACCAGAATCTGGACGTCGTAATCGACCTGGCGCAGCACGCCGAGGCCGTCGGCTGCCCCTATATCGTCGTCCACGCGCCGGTGCTGCATTTCAACAACGATCCCGACGACACGGTCTACGAATATTACCGCTATATCTGCGAGCGGGTGGATATCGCCGTCGCCATGTGGAGCCACCCGGACAGCGGCTATCTGATGAGCCCGGAACTGTGCAACCGGGTCGCCGACCTGCCCAACGTCGTGGCGATCAAATACAGCGTTCCGCGCGAGATGTATGCGCGCCTCACCGACCTCGCCGGCGACCGCATCCTGGTCAGCACCGCGTCGGAGGACGAATGGTTCGACAATATCGTCGAGCTCGGCTGGCGGCTCTATCTCTGCTCCTCGCCGCCCTACCTGATCCAGACCGCGGCCGACAAGCGGATGCGCGAATACACCGACCTCGCCTTCGCCGGCGAGACCGCGAAGGCGCGCGCGGTGCGCGACAGCCTCGATCCGGTGCGCAAGGCGCTCAAGGGCACCCGCCCGCCGGGCAAGCCGCACAGCCACCAGAAATACTGGCAGGACCTGCTCGGCCAGACCGGCGGCCATGTCCGCCGCCCCGGCCTGCCGCTGACCGAGGCGGAGAAGGCGGCGACGCGCGCGGCCTTCGACGCCTGCGGCCTCGTCCTGGAAAGTGCGGCGGAGGCCGCCTGACCGTGGCGGAGGCGAACCGGGACCAGATCGAATTCTGGTCCACCACCCAGGGCCACAAGTGGCTGCGCCTCGAAGACCGGATCGAGCGGATGATGACGCCGTTCACCGAGGCCGGGCTGGCGGCGCTCGGCGACATCGCCGGCAGGCACTGCCTCGACATCGGCTGCGGCGCGGCCGCGACCACGCTGGCGCTGGCCGATGCTGCGGGCGAAAGCGGTTCCGCCGCCGGCATCGACGTGTCGCCGCCCCTGCTGAAACGCGCTTGGGAACGGGCCGACGGACGCAACAATGTGTGCTTCGCGGAAGGCGACGCCCAGGACTACGCGTTCCGCGACGCCACGTTCGACATCCTGTTCTCGCGCTTCGGCATCATGTTCTTCCGCGATACGCCGGCCGCCCTCGCCAACCTGCGCCGGGCGTGCCGGCCGGGCGCGCGGCTGGTCTTCATCGTCTGGCGCGAGCCGCGGGAGAACCCGTGGGTGATGATCCCGGTCTCGGCGGCCAAGGCCTTCGTGGAATTGCCGGGGCGCCCGGCGCCGGGCGAACCGAGCCAGTTTCAGTGGGCCGATGCCGAACTGGCGGCCGGCTGGCTTGAGGGCGCCGGCTGGCGCGACTGCCGCTTCGAGCCGCTCGACATCCCGCTCATCATGCCCGGCGATCCCTTGGAAGCGTCCCGGTTCCTGCTCCAGATGGGGCCGGGGGCCGCCCTGCTCGCCGAGGCCGGCGGCGATCTCGCCGAGCGGGCGGAGGCGGCATTGGCGGAAGACCTCGTGCCACACCTGCGCAACGGCGCGGTAATCCTGGACAGCGCCTGCTGGATCGTGTCGGCGACCGCCGCCTGAACCTGCCTGTAGCCCTCATATCCTTCCCCCGCTTCAGCGGGGGAAGTCCCGGAGCGAAGCGGAGGGGATGGGGGTGTTTTGGCCGCGGGAGAATTCGCCTTGCGGCGAAGCGCGCCCCGCTACGGAAACAGGGCCGACGCCCCACCCCCACCTGGCCTCCCCTCCGAAGCGGGGGAGGTATAGAAAAGCGCCGCCGCCGGTCAGGCGGCGTCGGCGCCGAAGATGGCCTTGACCTCGAGGAACTCCTCGAAGCCGTGGGCGCCCCATTCGCGGCCGTTGCCGGATTGCTTGTAGCCGCCGAACGCCGCCGAGAGATCGGGCATCGCGCCGTTGATATGGACGTTGCCGGTGCGCAGCCGGCGCGCCACCCGGGCCGCGCGCTGCGGATCGGCCGAGGAGACGTAGCCGGACAGGCCGTAGGGCGTGTCGTTGGCGATGGCGACGGCCTCGTCCTCGCTCGAATAGCCGATGATCGACAGGACCGGGCCGAAAATTTCCTCGCGCGCGATCGTCATGTCGTTCGTCACGTTGGCGAACACGGTCGGGCGGACATAGTAGCCCCTGTCCAGCCCGTCGGGCCGGCCGGGGCCGCCGGCGACCAGCTCGGCGCCCTCCTCGATCCCCGTCTCGATCAGGCCCTGGACCTTGTCGAACTGCATTGCGCTGGCGAGCGGCCCCATGGTCGTGGCTTCGTCGCGCGGATCGCCGACCGCGATCTTGCCCGCCGCCGATTGCGCCGCCTCGATGGCCTCGGCCATCCGGTCGATCGGCACGAGCATGCGGGTCGGCGCGTTGCAGGACTGGCCGGTATTGCCGGCGCAGCCGAACACGCCGCCTTTGACCGCCCGGGCGATATCGACATCGTCGAGCAGGATGTTGGCCGACTTGCCGCCGAGTTCCTGGGTCACGCGCTTGACCGTATCGGCCGCGCCCTTGGCAACGGCGACGCCGCCACGGGTCGAGCCGGTGAAGGACATCATGTCGATATCCGGATGGGCGGACATGGCCTCGCCGACCGTCGGGCCGTCGCCGTTGACCAGGTTGAAGACGCCGGCCGGCACGCCGGCCTCGTCGAGGATTTCGGCGAAGATGATCGCGTCGAGCGGCGCGATCTCGCTCGGCTTCAGCACCATGGTGCAGCCCGCGGCCAGCGCCGGCGCCACCTTGCAGGTGATCTGGTTCTGCGGCCAGTTCCACGGCGTGATCATGCCGACGACGCCGACCGGCTCGCGCCGCATCAGCGTACTGCCGCGGACCTCCTCGAATTCGTAGTCCTTGAGCACCCGGGCCGCCGTCTTGATATGGGCCAGGCCCGACGGCGCCTGGACCTTCTTGGCGAAGCCGAGCGGCGCGCCCATCTCGCGGGAGATGGCTTCGCCCAGATCGCCGATCCGGCGCTTGTAGATCTCGACGATCCGGTTCAGCAGGTCGAGCCTGTCCTCGCGGCTGGTCTCGGCGTAGCTGTCGAACGCGGCGCGGGCGGCGACGACGGCCTTGTCGACGTCGGCGGCCGAACCGAGGCTGATCTGCCCGCACGGTTCCTCCGTCGCCGGATCGATGACGTCCAGCGTCCGCGGCTCCACCGGATCGACCCATGCGCCGTCGATGTAGAATTTCAGATTGTTGGCCGACATGCTGCTGCTTCCTCGCGATTGATCCCGATACCGGCGTTGCGCCGTTCGCGGGGAGATATAGCGCTCGCCCTCGCGGCTTGCCAACCGCCGCCGGCTGGCCGGATCGGCGCAGCCCGAAAGGCCTGTTTCGCCCGCCCGCTTCGTGGTACCGCCGTCGCCGGAACGGCGGGGCGAAGGCGCAATGACGGACGGCGGCGCGAGGATCGACTACGAGGACCGGCCCGATGGCGCCGGAGGCGGCCGGGTGGCACGCCTGTATCTCGACCGGGCGGCCAAGCGCAACGCCATCGGGCCGGGGGTGATCGCCGGCCTGAAGGACGCTTGCGCCGAACTGGCGACGGACGGCGACTTGCGCGCCGTCGTGCTGGCCGGCGCCGGCGGCCGGACCTTCGCGGCCGGCGCCGACGTCAACACAATGGCCGGCCTGGCGCCGGACAGCGCCCGCGCCTTCATCGCGTCGCTGCACGAAGCCATCGACGCGGTGCGCACCCTGCCCGTGCCGGTCATCGCCGCGATCCGCGGCCATTGCCTGGGCGCCGCGGTCGAACTGGCCGCGGCCTGCGATATCAGGGCCGGCGACACCACGGCGGTCATCGCCATGCCGGAGGTGCGGGTCGGCATCCCCAGCGTGATCGAGGCGGCGCTGCTGCCCGGCCTGGTCGGCTGGGGCGCGGCGCGGGAGATGCTGCTGACCGGCCGGGACTACGGCGCGGACGAGGCCGCTGCCATCGGCTTCCTTCAGAAAGTGACCGCGCCGCCGGACCTGGACGCCGCCGTCGACGCATGGCTCGACTCCATCCTTGCCTGCGGCCCGGCCGCCGTGCGCACCCAGAAGAAGCTTCTGAACCAATGGCAGGAGATGTCCCTGACCGAAGCGGTTGCCGTCAGCATCGACGCCTTCGCCGCCTCTTTCGAAACCGACGAACCGGCGCGGATGCTGGCCGGGGCGCTCAAGGCCCGGCGAGAGCGATAGCCGCGCAATTGGCGCACCGCGAAGGAGAACGGGCCGCCGGGCCTCGCATTCGGTCCGCTTCTTCCCTAACTGGCACCCGAAAAGCCTTTCGACGGATCCGGAGCGCCCGCGCATGAACGACCTGCCGACCGATCCCCCGAGCCCGAAGCCGGATGCGGCGACGCCCGCAAGGCCGTATCCGAACGCGGCCCGGCCCGGCGGGGCCGGCGGCAACGCCGGCAGGATCGTCGTGCTGGGCAACGAGAAGGGCGGGACCGGCAAGTCGACCGCCGCGATGCATCTGATCGTCGCGCTGTTGCGCGACGGGCGGTCGGTGGCGAGCATCGACCTGGACGGCCATCAGGGAACGCTGACCCGCTATGTCGAGAACCGCCGCAGTTTTACGGAAAGCGAAGGCCTGCGCCTGCACATGCCGGACCATCGCCGGATCGGCGGCGACGACGCCGGGCGCGGTGCGGCGGACCCCGCGGCGCTGCAGCCGGATACCGACGCCCTGATCGACCGGCTGGCCGCGACGCACGACTATGTCGTGCTCGACTGCCCCGGCACGGACAATGCGCTGGCCCGCCACGCCATTTCCCGCGCCGATATCCTGATCACGCCGATCAACGACAGCTTCATCGATCTCGACCTGCTCGCCCGGGTCGGCGGCATGCCGCCGCGTGTCCTGGGGCCCAGCGTCTACAGCCAGACCGTGTGGGAAGGCCGCCAGCGCCGCGCCATGGGCGGCGGGCGGCCGATCGACTGGATCGTGCTGCGCAACCGGCTGAGCCCGCTCGATTCGCGCAACAAGAAGCGTGTCGGCGCGACGCTGGAGGAACTCGCCGGGCGGATCGGCTTCCGCTGGCTCGACGGCTTCCACGAGCGGGTGATCTTCCGCCAGCTCTTCCTGCAGGGCCTGACCGTGCTCGACCTGCGCGAGGACGGCGCCGGCGTCCCGCTCAACATGTCCCACGTCGCCGCGAGGCAGGAGATCCGCCGGCTGACCGATGCCGTGCTAGGACGGCAGGCCGGCGACGACGCCGGCGCACACGCCGGAACGGGGGCTTCCGAAGGCGCGGCGCCCGCGCTCGCCGGACTGTGAACCGCCCCGCCCTTCTCAGCCTTCGCCCAGAATGGCGATCGCCTCGATCTCGACCTTGTACTGCGGCTCGGCCAGGGCGCTGACGCCGATCAGGGTCGAGGCCGGCATGCGGCCGTCGAAGAATTCCTTGCGGGCGCGGCCGACCTCGGGCCGGTCGGCGATGTCGGTGAGATAGATCGTCAGCTTGGCGACGTCGGCGAGCGAGCCGCCGGCGGCCTCGACCAGTTTCTGGATCTTCCCGAAGCAGACCCGCGCCTGCTCGTATGTCGAATCGCCGCCGGCAACGCCGCCGGAAGCGTCCGACGCCACCATGCCGGCAAGGATGACCTGGTTGCCGGCCTTCAGGCAGTTGGAAAAGATATTGCCCGGAAATTCCGGCGCCTCCGGCGCCGTGACCTGCTCGAACCTGACCGATGTCGGCATTTTCCCCTCCTTTCGCCGCCCGCCCTAGGCGGCCGGTGCTTGTTCGCCGTCTGCCGTTTCGGCGGCCGCCTCCTGCCCCGCCGCCAGCGCCCTCGCCTGCTGCAGCGCCTCGCGCGCCATCAGGCCGCGGACCCGCGTGACGCCGAGGTCGTGGCTGTAGAGATGTTCGCGCGCGTCGGCGTCGGCCGCCATGGTCTCCATCACCAGCCGGTCCTGCTCCAGGACATGCCAGTGCCGTTCCTCCAGCCGGGTCCGGTAGAGGAACTGCCAGACATCGGCCTGCCACCCGCTCACCTTGCGGTGGCGCCAGAAGAAACAGGCGGTGGTCTCCGCGTCGATCGGCGTCATGTGGGCGACGATGCCGAAATTGCCGCCCGGCCCGCCGGTCGCCGGATAGGGAATTTCCAGGCAGACCGCCTGGAAGTTGCGGTCGTACCACTCGCTCCAGTCGAAGTTCAGGTCCTTCTGGCCGGTCTTTTCGAAGACGAAGCCGGTCCCGGTATCGCGGGTGCGGAATTCGGCCTGCTTGCTGCCCTGCTGCATCGAATGCGCGGTCGTGTGCAGATAGGCGCCGTGCATCGGGTCCATGTTGTTGTCGATCAGGAACCGGTAGGGGCAGCGCCATTCGGCGTAGCAGAGGATCGCCCGGTAGGCCCCGTTCGTCAGCCGCTCGGGCAGGGCGAGGTCGGCCGGCGGCGCCTCGGGGTCGGCCCCGTACCAGGCATAGACCGCCCCGCGGTGCTCGCGCACCGGGTAGCTGCGCACGGCGCGCTTTCCTTCCAGGCCGCAGCCGGGCTCGCCGGGGATCGCCGCCACCGTGCCGTCGCCGAGGATCTGGGCGCCGTGATAGACGCAGACCAGCCGGTCGCCGTCGTTGCGGGCGAGCGAAAGCCGCGCGCCGCGGTGCGGGCAGCGGTCGTCCTGCAGGTGGAGCGCACCGTCCCTGTCGCGCCAGGCGACCAGGTCCCGGTCCCAGCGTTTCAGGGCGACAGGGCGGTCGGCGATCCGGTCCGAAGGGCAGATGCCGTACCAGCGGTCGTACAGGCCGGTCGCCAGAATAGTCTGCGCCCGTTCGTCGACCTGCCGCCGGGGGATGCGCCGCGCCATCGGACCGCCGCCGGACTTTCCGCTCACCCGGCGCCGGCTGCGCCCGGCCCGGACATGCCGGATTGGGCCGGATCGCCGAGCCGCTCCATGGCGGCCGGGAAATTGGCTTCGGTCCAGGCTTCGCCGTCCGGCGTCTTCAGCCCGGCCTCGTTCAGGGCCGCCGCCAGGGCCGGCAAGTCGTGGATGCCCGCCGCGAAGGCAGCCTCCAGCGCGGCGCTCAACCGGTCCTCGTAGCCGGTCGGCGGCGCCTTGCCGAACTGCCGCGGCTCGATGGAGAGGCCGTTGTGCGGCAGGCGCGGATGGTCGCCGCCACCGGCGCCGCTCGACACCGGCGCCCCGGCCGCGGCGCCCGACGCTGCGGGTCCGTCATCGGCAGCCTGGCCGGCTTCGCGCCGCGCTGCCGATTCCCGCGCCAGCCGGTCGCGCACCTTGAGGAAATCGTAGGAGACGAACGTCTCGGTGCGGAACACGCCCCAGGCCGAGCGCTCCAGCTCGACATTGACCGCCTGGAGCCGGTCCGGCGGCAGGCGCAGGGTCACGATCTGGCCAAGGCCCATCGCCACGGTCCACGAGACGATCTCGACTCCTTCGGGCGGAAAGCGCCGCCACCAGTCCCGCGCATCGAGCGTCGCCTGGAACTCGCCCAGCGTCTTCGACTGATCGTGCTTCAGGAACACGGTCAGCAGGATATCGCCGCCTTCGATGTCGCTCGGCCCGGTCATGCGATCGCCGATCTTCCACATGCGAATTTCGTTCTGCCCGGAGAGCGTGACTCAGCAGCCGCGGAAAGACAAGATGAGCATAACGGTAGAGAGCGACCGATATACGAAGTCCCGGAATGGACACCCGCACCCCGGAACAGCGCCGGCGCATCATGCAGGCGGTCAAGAGCAAGGACACGAAGCCCGAATTGATCGTTCGGCGGCTCCTGCACGGCATGGGCTACCGATACCGGCTGCATCGCAAGGACTTGCCGGGCAGGCCGGACATCGCATTCGTCTCGCGGCGCAAGGCGATTTTCGTGCACGGTTGCTTCTGGCACGGTCATGGCTGTCCGAAGGGGCGGTTGCCCAAATCCCGCCTCGACTATTGGCAGCCGAAGCTTGACGAAAACATGCGCCGCGATAGAATGAAACAGGAACAATTGAAGGACTTGGGGTGGAAGGTGCTGGTCGTCTGGCAATGCGAGACCGGAGAGATCGACGCGCTCGCGACGCGGTTACAATATTTTGTGGATGAATCGGAAAAACCGATCGACATCTAGTATGATGTGCGTTATTTTGGGATCGAACGCCGTTATCGAGCGGACCGCATCGCCATGAGACCTATCGGTATCGATTTGTTTGCCGGCGCCGGCGGAATGAGCCTCGGTTTCGAGCAGGCCGGCTTCGACATCGCAGCCGCCGTCGAAATCGATCCGGTCCACTGCGCCGTCCACAAATTCAATTTCCCGCGCACTGCTATCGTCCCGCGTTCGGTCCAAAGTCTCTCCGGCGCCGAGATCGTGGAGGCCGCCGGTATCGGCTACCGCCCGGTAGATTGCGTGTTCGGCGGAGCGCCCTGCCAGGGCTTCTCACTGATCGGCCACCGCATTCTCGACGATCCGCGCAACCGGCTGGTCCGCGAATTCGTCCGCCTCGTCGCGGAACTCGGCGCCCGCACCTTCGTGTTCGAGAATGTGAAGGGACTGACGGTCGGCCGGCATCGCGCATTCCTCGACGAACTCGTGACGGAATTTTCCGCCGCCGGCTACGATGTGCGGACGCCCTGGCGGGTTCTGAACGCAGGCCACTACGGCACGCCGCAGCATCGCGAGCGCCTGATCCTGCTCGGCGCGCGAAAAGGCGAGCGACTGCCCGACTATCCCGACCCGACGACCAATATCGCCGGAGGGCGGCACCGCATGGACGGCCTGCCCGACGGGCCGACCTGCGCCGATGCGCTCGGGGATCTTCCCGACGCCGAAAGCTTCGGAGCGCTGACCGATTCCGATTCGGTCGAAACATCGGCTTTCGGAAACCCCTCCGCCTACGCAACCGCTTTACGTTGCCTCGCCAACGATGCGTGGCATAGCGGTTATGTCCGCGAATGGAATCCTGCAATCCTGACGTCCAGTGCGCGCACGGAACATACCGCTATTTCCCGTCGGCGGTTTTGCGCCACGGAACCGGGCGCCGTCGAACCCATCAGCAGGTTCTTCAAACTCGCTGCTGCTGGCGTCTCGAATACACTGCGCGCCGGCACCGACGGCGCGCGCGGGGCGTTCACCAGTCCGCGTCCGATTCACTACCGGTACGACCGCTGCGTTACCGTGCGGGAGATGGCCCGGCTGCACGGTTTCCCGGACTGGTTCCGCTTCAACGCAACCAAGTGGCACGGCGCGCGCCAGATCGGCAACGCCGTACCGCCGCCGCTTGCGAATGCCGTAGCCGGCGGTGTAGCGGCATCGCTCGGTATCGAACCGACTCGCCCGGCGCGAGCGATCTTGCTGGGCGACCCGGCTCTTCTCTCACTCGACCTCTCAGGCGCCGCCGAGCATTTCGGAGTGGAAGCGCCGCCGAGCCGCCGCGACAGGAAGAGCGGCGCCAAGAAGCGCAGACAAATCGATATCGAGCGGGAACGCCTCGGGGAGCAGCCGGCATATGCCTAAGAAGCTCAACAGATACCAAGCGTTGATTCAGAAGATATTTTTCGATCACTATACGGTCGGGGCAACCGATTTCGATTTCGTTCGGGAAGAGTTGGAAGAAGGTGCCGCCGAACTCGGTTTCGCTCAGGTCAAGAACCTCGGCGATGTTCCGTATTCCTTCAGGTATCGGAACGACCTGCCGGATCGCGTCTTGGAGACGCAACCCGATGGTCAAGAATGGATCATCGAAGGTGCCGGAAAGGGCCGCTACCGGTTCAGATTGGTAAGGGAAAACCGAATCGCGCCGCGCGAGAATCTCGCGGCTATAGATATACCCGACGCCACGCCCGAACTGATCCGGGCATATGCCCTCGACGACGAACAGGCCCTGCTCGCGATCGTCCGATACAACCGCCTGATCGACACCTTCCTCGGACTGACGACCTATAGCCTCCAGAATCATCTGCGGACGACTGTCAAGGGCATGGGCCAAATAGAAATCGACGAGCTTTACATCGGGCTCGACAAGCACGGATGTCACTACGTCATCCCGGTCCAAGCCAAAGGCGGCAAAGATCGGATCGGTATCGTGCAGACCGCACAGGACATCCGCTTCGCACAGCAACGGTTTCCGGAAATGCGATGCCGGGCGATCGCGGCGCAGTTCATGGACGACCGGGTTGTCGCGCTTTTCGAACTCACGTTGCGAAACGAAGATGTCAAAGTCGTCGAAGAACGGCATTACCGGCTGGTTCCCGCCGACCGGCTCGACGACAACGCGATCCGAGCCTACCGCAGCTAATCGCCCGCACAACAAGCGCGCCAGTGCGCGGAGGATTGAAGCGATGGCATTGACGCGCGACTTCAGGGAGACGATCCGGGCGCGGATCGAACGCGATACGGAATTCCGCGAGGCACTGCTCAAGGAAGGCGTCGATTGCCTGCTGGCCGGCGATGTCGATACGGGCAAGGCGGTCCTGCGCGATTTCGTCAACGCCACTCTCGGTTTCCGCGAACTCGGCGGACTGACCGGCAAGTCGCCCAAAAGCCTGATGCGCATGCTCGGCCCGGACGGCAACCCGCAGGCCCGCAACCTGTTCGAGATCATCGGCTGCCTCCAGGAACGCGAAGGGCTCCGCCTTACGGTCCGGCCTGTCCGCGAGCCGGCTTAGCTCAAAGGCCGTAAGCGGCTTTACCCCGCCGTCCCCCCGCGCAACGCCCGCAACATCCGCTCCGGTGTGAAGGGTTGTATCGTGGCCTGCGCCCCCATCGGGCGCAGGGCGTCGTTGACGGCGCACCAGACCGCGGCGATGGCGCCGACGATGCCGGCCTCCCCGGCGCCCTTGACGCCGGTCTCGGTGCCGGGCTGGGGCGTCTCGACATGGGCGATCCGGATCGGCGGCACCCAGTCCGCGCGCGGCAGGGCATAATCCATCGGCGAGCCGGTCAGCAGGTTGCCGTCGCCGTCGTAGACGCAGCGCTCCATCAGCGCCGTGCCGAGGCCCTGGACCACGCCGCCGAAAATCTGGCCGTCGACCAGCGCCGGGTTGACCGCCCGCCCGCAATCCTCGACCGCCCAGTGGTTCAGCAGGTCGATCGCGCCGGTCTCCGGATCGACGGCGAGATGGCAGGCCTGGATGCCGTTGGCGGCATAGAAGGGCGCGGTTTTCGGCACGAAACTGCGGGTCGCGCTCAGGTCGGTCGACAGCTCCGGCGGCAGCAGATGCTGGCGGTAATGGGCGATCTTCGCGACCTCGGCGACCGGCAAGCGCGCCGTGCCGCCGCCGTCGACGACATGGCCGCCCGCCAGCGACAGGTTCGCGGCGTCCTCCTGCAACAGGGTCGCGGATATCTCCAGCAGCCGCGCGGCGACGGCATCGGCCGCGCGCCAGGCCGCGGTGCCGCCGATCGCCAGGCCGCGCGAGGCCCAGGCGCCGCCGCCGACCGGGCCGGCGCTGTCGCCCGCCGTCACCGCCACGTCCGCCGGCGGCAGGCCCAGCCTTTCCGCCACGAGCTGGCCGACGCCGGTCAACGTCCCCTGTCCCTGGTCGGTGCAGCCGACCTGCACGCGCACCGCGCCGGAGGGCAGCATCGCCACCGTCGCGGTGTCCTCGGCGGTCACGTCGATCTCCTGCGCGCCGTAAACGGCGGCGCCCGGCGCGGTCAGCTCGACCAGCGTCGCGACGCCGATGCCTTCGATCCTGCCCGCCTTGCGCGCCGCGGCCTGGGCCGCGCGCAGGGCCGGATAGTCCATCAGGGCCTCGAGCCGGTCGAGGCAGGCGTGCAGCGAGAGGGCGTCGGCGCGCACGCCGCCGGCGCTCGCGAAGGGCGCGCCGTCGGCCGGATAGTTGCGCCGGCGCAATTCCAGCGGGTCGAGGCCGAGCCGGTGCGCCGCATCGTCGATCAGCACCTCGGTCACCGCCATGGCGACCGGCTGGCCGACGCCGCGATAGGCCCCGGTCGGCGCCTTGTTCTGCGCCCGCGCGACCGCCGCCACATGCACCCGCTCCGCCGCATAGGCCGCGCCGATCAGGGTTGCGGTCAGCGCGGCCTCGCCGGCGCTGCTGCGCGGATGCGCCGAAAAGGCGCCGGCGCCCGCCTGCATATCGGCCTCGAAGGCCAGGAGCGCGCCGTCTTCGCCGGCTTCCAGCCCGGCTTCGATGACGAACTCCCGGGCGTGGACGTCGGACAGAAAGGATTCCAGCCGGTCCGCGACCCATTTGACCGGCCGGCCGAGCAGGCGCGACGCCGCAACGACCGCCAGCTCGTCGGCATAGGCGTGCAGCTTGATGCCGAAGGCGCCGCCGACATCCGGGCAGACCACCCGCACCCGGTGCAGCGGCAGGCCGAGCAGCCCGGCCCAGACATCCTGCATCTGGTGCGGCGCCTGGCCGGACTGGAACACCGTCAGCGATCCCTCCGCCGGATCGTAGTCGGCGAGCACGGCGCGGCTTTCCAGGGGCACGCCGGTCTGGCGCTCGAAGACGAAGCGGCGCCGGACCGTCGGCGCGGCGGCGGGAGCGGGACCGGCTGCCCCGAACGCCCGGCGCAGCATGATGTTGCTTTCCGTCTCCGCATGAGCCTTGCGGTCGCGGACCGCCGGATCGGCATGGTCGCTCGCCGGCGGCATCTCCTCGATTTCGAGCCGGATCGCTTCTGCGGCGTCGCGCGCCCGGTCGGGGCGGTCGGCGACGGCGAGCGCGACCGGCTGGCCCTGATAGTGAACGCTGCCGTCGGCCAGCGCCGGCTGGGGCGGCGGCCGGTGTTCCGGCACCGTGGCCGAGCGGGTGACCATCGGCCGGCAGACCGGCCGCAGATCGTCCGCTGTCAGCACGGCGGCGACGCCGGGCATTGCGCGTGCGGCGGCCGTATCCAGGGCCGCGATCCGGCCGTGGGCGACCGGGCTGCGCAGGAAGGCGCCGTGCAGCATCCGCGGCGCCGTCAGGTCGGCGGTAAAGCGCCCGCGCCCGGCGATCAGCCGGCGCGCCTCGCTGCGCGGAATCGATCGGTCGGCCGGTCCGGTCATGCGGAAGAGCGCGGTCCGAAGATGCGTGTCGTACGGCGGCAAGCCTGCCGGGGCGCGGTCCGCCCCGATGCCACCGCCGAAGACCCGGCCGATGAATCCCCTGGCACCTACCGCTTCCGCAACATCGCGATTTCCCGCACCAGCTTGCTCAGGATGACCTCCTCGAACGGCGTGTTCTCGTCCGCCGTCATGACGAAGGCGCCGGGGCCGCCGATCACCTCTTGCCTGTAGTGCACCTCGAGCGGCACCCCGAAACTGCTGCGGAAGCTCGTGCCGGAGCGGGTCTTGATCGCCAGGCCGTTGATGGTGATCCCGGCGTTGAGCGCCGCGGCCCGAACGACCTGCAGCGGCGGCCCGTTGATCTGCGGCCCGTCGCCGGAAATGTCGATGATCTTCTGCTTGCCGTCGTAGCGGTTGGACAGGATCTGCTGCGTCGAATAGGCGATGGCGGCGCTGATCGAGTTGTAGCCGAAGACCTGGCGCGGCGCCGCGACCAGCCGTTCGGCGAACGCCTTTGCCGAGGCCGCATCGCCGATCACCGTCCAGTCGACGATGGTCTCGACCGCTTCCGGCGCGCCCCATTCGACGAACAGCACGGCGATCTTCCGGTGCTCGCCGCCCCGGATGGCGTTGAGCACGAGCGGATGGGAAATCGCCCGGGCGAAGCCCTTCCGCTGGAGCGCAAACTCGATATCGTCGATCGAGCCCGACCCGTCCGCCGCGAGGACCAGTTCGACGTCGACCTTCTCCGCCGCGGCCGCGGGCGCCTGGCCCGGCACGGCAAGCCAGAGGGCAAGACAGACAGCGAGACAAGCGGGGGACAGCAGCACGGCGAGCGGTTTCATCCGGCGATGCTATCACGAAACGCCGCGCGGCGGCGAGGCCGAAGCCGCCGGTCCGCCGGCCGGCCGCAATGGCTCCGCCCCGCTGCGACAGCGACCCCGCCACCTGCCACACAGGGCCTGTCAACATTGTGCGGCGCCGGGCGCAAGAGGCTTTCTGCATCGCGCCCGAACGCCGCGTTGCGCGGGGAATTGGCGGATAATAGAAAGGGCCCGCACCGCGGCAACCGGCGGGCGGCGCGGCGGGACCGGCGCCGCGGGCGACGCCGGAGCCCCGATCCGAATTCCGCTTCGAACACCCATGGGGGAGCAGACGATGCGCGTCTACTACGATCGCGACGCCGACGTGAACCTGATCAAGGGCAGGAACGTCCTGATCGTCGGCTACGGCTCGCAGGGCCATGCCCACGCCATGAACCTGCGCGATTCCGGCGTCTCCGGCATCGCCGTGGCCCTGCGCGAGGGTTCGGCCACGCGCAAGAAGGCCGAGGAGGCCGGCTTTGCGGTCCATACTCCCGCCGAGGGCGCGGCCTGGGCCGATGTCGTGATGATGCTGACGCCCGATGAATTGCAGGGAGACATCTACGCCAACGACCTGCACGGCAACATGAAGGACGGCGCGGCGCTGGCCTTCGCCCACGGGCTCAACATCCACTACAACCTGATCGAGCCGCGCGACGACCTCGACGTCTTCATGATCGCGCCGAAGGGCCCGGGCCACACGGTGCGCTCGGAATATGTGCGCGGCGGCGGCGTGCCGACGCTGGTCGCCGTGGCGCGCAACGCCTCGGGCAACGCGCTCGAACTCGCCCTGTCCTACGCCTCGGCCAACGGCGGCGGCAAGGCGGGCATCATCGAGACGACCTTCAAGGAAGAGTGCGAAACCGACCTGTTCGGCGAGCAGGTCGTCCTGTGCGGCGGCCTGGTCGAGCTGATCCGCGGCGGCTACGACACGCTGGTCGAGGCCGGCTATGCGCCGGAGATGGCCTATTTCGAGTGTCTCCACGAGGTCAAGCTGATCGTCGACCTGATCTACGAGGGCGGCATCGCCAACATGAACTATTCCATCTCCAACACCGCGGAATACGGCGAATACCGCAGCGGGCCGCGCATCATCACCGACGAGACCCGCGCCGAGATGAAGCGCGTGCTCGACGATATCCAGAGCGGCCGCTTCACCCGGGAATGGATGCTGGAGAACCGGGTCAACCAGACCAGCTTCAAGGCCACGCGGCGGCGCAACGACGCCCACCCGATCGAGGAAGTCGGCCGCAAGTTACGCGCAATGATGCCGTGGATTTCCGAAGGTGCGCTGGTCGACAAGAGCAAGAACTAGGGCAATCGACCCGTCCGTTTATTCCCGGCTTTTCAATATCCAGTCTTGCAGTTCCGTGAAGATACAAGTAAAAACCAGGATCGGACGCGGTCGGGCCCGCTCCGCATCTCCGCACCGGCGAATTCGGGCGCCGGGTGCGTGTCCGGCGCGGGCGATTGCGGCTTCGACGTTGTGCACGAATGTGCAATAATCGCCGGCGATCCGGAACGGGCGCGCGCGCCGCGTCATTGAATTTCCGGCCCGCCCCGCCGGCGGGCGGGCGGCAGTTTGCGACTCCGCATCCGGCGTGCGGCGGCTGCGGCACAGACACCGAAGGAGAATAAGCAATATGCTGACAGGACTGCTCGGTCTTATGTCCGCCGATATGGCGATCGACCTGGGGACGGCGAATACCCTGGTGTATGTCAAGGGCCGCGGCATCATCCTGAACGAACCTTCGGTCGTCGTCCTGCGCGAAACCAAGGGCCGGCGCGAAGTCCTGGCCGTGGGCGACGAGGCCAAGCTGATGCTGGGCCGCACGCCCGGCAACCTGCAGGCCATCCGCCCGCTGCGCGACGGCGTCATCGCCGATTTCGACGTCGCCGAGGAGATGATCAAGCACTTCATCCGCAAGGTGCACAACCGGCGCAGCTTCGCGGCGCCGCAGATCATCGTCTGCGTCCCGTCCGGCTCGACGGTCGTGGAGCGGCGCGCCATTCACCAGTCCTGCACCAGCGCCGGCGCGAGCCGGGTCTACCTCGTCGAAGAGCCGATGGCGGCGGCGATCGGCGCCGGCCTGCCGGTGACCGAGCCGACCGGCTCCATGGTCGTGGACATCGGCGGCGGCACCACGGAGGTTGCGGTGCTGTCGCTCGGCGGCATCGTCTATGCCCGCTCGGTCCGGGTCGGCGGCGACAAGATGGACGAGGCGGTGATCGGCTACATCCGCCGCAACCATAACGTGCTGATCGGCGAATCGAGCGCCGAGCGGATCAAGAAGGAAATCGGCTCGGCGGCCGTGCCGAAGGACGGCGAAGGCAAGATGCTCTCGGTCAAGGGCCGGGACCTGATGAACGGCGTACCCAAGGAGTTGATCCTGTCGGAAGCCCAGATCGCCGAAGCCCTGTCCGAACCGGTCGGCCAGATCATCGAGGCGGTCAAGACGGCGCTCGAGCATACGGCGCCAGAACTGGCCGCCGACATCGTCGACAAGGGCATCATGCTGACCGGCGGCGGCGCGCTGCTGGGCAATGTGGAAATCGTCCTACGCCAGGCGACCGGCCTGCCCGTCTCCATCGCCGACGATCCGCTGTCCTGCGTCGCCCTGGGCACGGGCCGCTGCCTGGAAGAGTTGCGCAGCCTCAAGTCGGTCCTCGCAACAACGCCCTAGCGACGGCGGGGCAGGCAGGGTCGCGTGTTCCGCAAGCAGAGAAGAGAGGCCAGAAGACGCCGCGGCCGTCCCATCCGTCAGGGCAGCCTGCTCGAAGACGTGCGCGTGTGGACCCGGCGTTTCGCCGTTATCGTCATGGTGCTCGTCGCCGGCGCCCTGATTGTGATCGACCGCGTCGAAGCGCCGGTGACCCGCGACATGCGGGCCGGGCTCGCCGACCTGTTCGCGCCCGTGATCGCGGCGGTCTCCGCGCCGTTCCACGCCGCGGCCGAGTGGTTCGACGCCTTCGAGTCCAACGCCACGGTGCGCGAGCGCAACGCCGAACTCCAGCGGGAAGTCGAGCGCCTGCGCGTGGCGCTCCAGCAACTGCCCGCGCTCGAGGATGAGAACCGGCGGCTGCGCGCCATCGCCAACGCCGGCAACCGCATCAAGGGCCGGCATGTAACCGCAACGGTCGTCGCCGATACGGACGGCCCCTATGTCCGCTCGCTCCTGGTCGGGGCGGGGTCGGCGGAGGGGATCGGGCGCGGCATGGCGGTGATCAACGGCGACGGCCTCGTCGGCCGGATCGTCGAGGTCGGCAGCCATACCTCGCGGGTCCTGCTGGTCACCGACTTGAACTCCCGCATTCCTGTCCAGCTCGCCGAATCCGGGCTGCGGGCGCTGCTCGCCGGCACCAACGGCCGGCGCATGAGGCTGAACTACGTCCCGCCCAACGTCAGCGTTTCGGCCGGCGCGCTCATCGTCACCTCGGGTCATGGCGGCGTGCTGCCCCGGGGCATTCCGGTCGGACGGGTGGACAGCGTCAGCCGCCACGCGATCCTGGTGCGCCCGCTGGTGAACTGGAGCCGGCTGACCTTCGTGCGTATCGTCAACTATTCGACGACCGGCCTCGTTCAGGATTCGCCGGACGGCACGCTGCGGCGGGAGGTGGGCCGGCGCGCGGAGACGCCATGAGCGAGCCGATCCAGCGCGCCGTCGACCGGGCCGTGCGCCGGTCGTTTCCGATGGCGACCGCCGTCGTCGCGTCGCTCGCCGGGCTGATAGACGTGCCCGCCGCCGAATACAACCGGATCGCACCCGCCTTCACGCTCATCGCGGTCTATTGCTGGTCGGTCTGGCGGCCGGACCTCCTGCCGCTCTCCGGCGTATTCCTGATCGGCCTGTTCGAGGACCTGCTGCGCGGCCTGCCGCTCGGCCTGACGGCCCTGATGCTGCTCGTGGCGGCCGGTTTCGTGCAGCACCAGCGCGCGTATATTTTCGGCCGGTCGAACCCCTTCCTGTGGCTGGTCTTCGGCCTGCTGACCGTTTCCTGGATGGCGGTCGAATGGCTGGCCATGTCGATCCTGCTCGGGCAGATTCTCGATCCGGAGGTCGCCGCCTTCCGCTACGCGGCGACCTTCGGCCTCCTGCCGGTCGGCGCCGCGCTGCTGCTCGCCGTCCAGCGCAGCGGCATGCAGAACGTGTAGGCCATGCCGATATCGGAGAATGTCGACCAGAGCCGGAAATTCACCCGCCGGCTCGTCCTCCTGATGGGCGTCAAAGGCCTGGCGCTGGCCGGACTGACCGCCCGGATGTACCAGCTCCAGGTCCGCGATTCCGAGCGATACACGACGCTCGCCGAAGAAAACCGGATCAACACCCGCCTGCTCCTGCCGCTGCGCGGCCGGATCTTCGACCGGCACGGCCGGCCGGTCGCGGTCGACGTGGAGGACTACCGGGTGGTCATGGTGGCGGAGAAGACCGGCAACGTGCAGCAGGCGCTCGACCGGCTGGCCGGCATCGTCGAGCTGAGCCCGGAACAGCGCGAGCGGGTGCTCCGCGAGGTCCGCCGCCGCCGGCGCTTCCTGCCGGTCACCATCGCCAGCGGCCTGACCTGGGAGGAAGTGGCGCGGATGGAGGTGAACGCGCCGGACCTGCCCGGCGTGCTGACCGAGCGCGGCTATACCCGGGTCTACCCCTATGGCGAGGAGGTCGCCCATCTGGTCGGCTATGTCGGCCCGGTCACCGAACGGGAACAGAAGGAAGACCCGGACCGGCTGCTCAAGATTCCCGAATTCCGCATCGGCAAGCAGGGTGTGGAGCGAACCTACGACCGCCGGCTGCGCGGCCGCGGCGGCACCCAGCGGGTCGAGATCAACGCGTCGGGCCGGGTCCAGCGCGAACTCGGCCGCAAGGAAGGCACGCCGGGCGACGCCATTCACATGACGATCGACATGGCGCTCCAGCAGAAGGCGCTCGCGCTGATCCGGCCGCACCGCGCCGGCTCGGTCGTTGTCATGGACATCCACACCGGCGACGTGCTGGTCATGGCCTCGACGCCGGGATACGACCCGAACCTGTTCATCCACGGCCTGCGCGCCAAGACCTGGCGGGCGTTGCAGACCAACCCGCTCGGCCCGCTGCTCAACAAGGCGGTCTCGGGCCAGTACGCGCCCGGTTCGACCTTCAAGATGCCGGTCGCCCTCGCCGGCCTGGAGAGCGGCGCGATCGATACCGGCACCCATTTCGACTGCCCCGGCGTCTTCCAGCTCGGCCGGGCGAAGTTTCATTGCTGGAAGAAGGGCGGCCACGGTCCGGTCGCGATGCGCGACGCGATCAAGCAGTCGTGCGACGTCTATTTCTACGAACTGGCGCTGCGCCTCGGCATCGACCGGATCGCCGAAACGGCGCGCAGGCTCGGGATCGGCGTCCCGACCGGGATCGACCTGCCGGCCGAGAAACAGGGCGTCATGCCGACCAAGGCGTGGAAGCGCGGTTATTTCCGGGACAAGCGCAACAAGGCCTGGTTCCCGGGCGAAACCGCGATCGCCGGCATCGGGCAGGGCTACGTCCTCGCGACGCCGCTACAGCTCGCGGTGATGGCCGCCCGGCTGGCCAACGGCGGCTACGCCGTCGCGCCGCGCCTGGTCGCCGACCGTCCGCCCGGCAACCGCACGGCCTACCGGCGGGCGCAGGACGGGTTCCGCCGGCTCGGCTTCGACGCCGCGAACCTGGGGCGGATCGGCGAAGCCATGGCGGCGGTGACCAACGAAACAGGCGGCACCGCCTTCTGGACCCGGATCGCCGAAACGGGCATGGAGATGGCGGGCAAGACCGGCACCTCCCAGGTGCGCCGCATCACGGCGGCCGAGCGCGCCCGCGGCATCGTCAAGAACGAAGACCTGCCCTGGCACCGGCGCGACCATGCGCTGTTCGTCGCCCACGCGCCGCTGGACGATCCGCGCTTCGCGTGCAGCGTGATCGTCGAGCATGGCGGGGGCGGCTCCCGGGTCGCGGCGCCGATCGCCCGGGAAATCCTGCTCGAGACCCAGAAACGCTACGGCAGCCTCGCCGAACGGGCCGGCCTGGACCTCGATTTCGCGCACCGCGCCGGCGGACGCGGGATCCCGGGCGGCATCCGATGACCCCCGCCCCGACGAAGCGGGCCCCCAGGATGCAGGCCCCCAAGATGCAGGTCCTTTGATGCAGGAGATGGATCTTTCGCGGGAGCGGACCTCGCCCCTCCGCCGCCTCGGCGCGATCGACTGGGGGCTCACCCTGTCGGTCTGTTTTGCCGCCGCGGTCGGCTTCGTCCTGCTGTATTCGGCGGCGGGCGGCGAATTCTTCCCCTGGGCGGCGGCACAGATGGGGCGCTTCGGCGTGGCGCTGGCGGTCATGATCGTGACCGCCGCCATCCCGCCGCGGCTGTGGTACCGCCTGGCCTATTGGATGTGGGGCCTGTCGGTGCTGCTGCTGCTGGCCGCCGAGTTCCGCGGCATCGAGGGCGGCGGCGCCGAACGCTGGATCGCCCTCGGCCCGCTCCGGCTCCAGCCCTCGGAAGTCATGAAGATCGCCCTGGTGGTCGCGCTCGCGCACTATTTCCACACCGTCCGCTTCGAGAATGTGCGCCGGATCCGGACCCTGTTGCCGCCCCTGTTTCTGCTCCTCGTCCCGGCCGCGCTGGTGCTCAAGCAGCCCGACCTGGGCACCACGGTCATCCTGATCGCGGTAGCCGGCGTCATCTTTTTCCTCGCCGGGGTCCGCTGGTGGAAATTCGCCCTGTTCGGGGCCGCCGCCGCCGCCGCCGTGCCGCTGATCTGGACCTATGGGCTGCAGGCCTATCAGAAGCAGCGGCTGCTCACCTTCCTCGATCCGTCGTCGGACCCGCTGGGCGCCGGCTTTCACATCACCCAGGCCAAGATCGCGCTCGGCTCGGGCGGCGTGTTCGGCAAGGGCTTCCTGAACGGCACGCAGATCCATCTCAACTTCGTGCCGGAGATGCACACGGACTTCATCCTCGCCGTGCTGGCCGAGGAGTTCGGCCTGGTCGGCGCGCTGGCGCTGATGGCGGTCTACGGCCTGATCCTGTACCACCTGCTGGCCGCGGCGCTGCGGGCGAAGACCCAGTTCGGCCGCCTCGTCGTCTCCGGGGTGGCCTTCACCTTCTTTCTCTATGCCTTCATCAACCTGGCGATGGTGCTCGGGCTGCTGCCGGTGGTCGGCGTCCCGCTGCCGCTGGTCTCCTACGGCGGCACGTCGATGCTCACCCTCATGTTCGGCTTCGGCCTCGCGATGAGCGCGGCCCAGGGCGGCGAGTCCGCCGGCGAACAGTTGACCGAGGAGTAAGGCTGCGGGCAGCGCGCCGCTGCGATGCTCGGCTGCGCCGCCACCCGGGGCGAGGAGGCCGGTGGGCCGAACCGCAGGTTCTTACGAATTCCGCAGCAGAACCGGTATTCCCTATCCGCCGTCGCCGAGCGGGATGCGGCTCTTGCCCTTGATGCGCTGCCAGACGATCAGGACGAGGGTCAGCACAGTGAGGCCCCAGAAGAACCAGGTGATCCAGCCCTGGAAGAAGATCGTCCAGTCGCCGTCGCCCAAGCGCAGGGAGCGGCGGAAATTGTCCTCCAGCAGCGGCCCGAGGATGAAGGCGATCAGGAAGGGCGCGGCCGGTATGCCGAGGCGCAGCATGCCGAAGCCGACGATCCCCATGACGAACATCACCAGGACGTCGAAGATCGTGTTGTTGATCGCGTAGGCGCCGAACACGCACAGCACCAGCACGACCGGAAACAGGATGCGCTGCGGAATGTCGGCGATCCGCGCGATCGAGCGGATCGAGAGCTTGCCGACGATGAACAGGTAGGCCGAACTCAGCATGATGCCGATGAAGAGCGCGTAGATCAGCGTGATGTTCTGCTGGAACATCAGCGGCCCCGGCCGCAGGTCGTGGATCATGAAGGCGCCCAGGATGATCGCGGTGATGATGTCGCCCGGCACGCCCAGCGCGAGCAGCGGGATCAGGGTCGCGCCGGCGACGCCGTTGTTGCCGGCCTCGGCCGCGGCGACGCCTTCCAGTTCGCCCTTGCCGAAATTGCCCTGGTTCTTCGACGTCCGCCGCGCCTCGCTGTAGGACAGGAAGGCCGCCGGCGCGCCGCCGATGCCGGGAATTACGCCCAGAATCACGCCGATCGCCGAGCCGCGCAGGATGGTCTTGAACGCCCGGCGATAGTCGAGCAGCGAGGCACCCCTGCCGGCGAGCGCGGAGAGTTTCTGCGCGGCTTCCGTCTTCGAATAGAAGTTCAGCACCTCGGGAATCGCGAACAGGCCGATCAGCACCGGAATGAAATTCAGGCCGCCCATCAGGTCGAAATTGCCGAAATTGAAGCGCGGCGTGCCGAAGATCGCGTCCAGCCCGACGATGGCGAGCGCCAGGCCGAGCCCGGCGGCGCCCAGGCCCTTCAGCAGGTCGTCGCCGCTCACGCTGGCGATAATCGTCAGCGAGAATACGATCAGGGTGAAGAATTCCGGCGAACCGAAGCTGAGCGCGAAGCTGGCCAAGATGCCGGCGAAGAAGATCAGCGACAGGTTGGAGATGAAATCGGCGGTGCAGGAGGCGTAGAGCGCCATGTCCAGCGCGCGCCGCGCCTCGCCCTTGCGCGCCAGGGGATAGCCGTCGAGCCCGGTGCAGGACGCCGCCGGCGTGCCCGGCGCGTTGATCAGGATGGCGGTGATCGAGCCGCCGTAGAGCCCGCCCTTGTAGACGCCGAGCAGCAGCAGGATGCCGGTGATGGGCTGCATGGTGAAGGTGAAGGGCAGCGCGAGCGCCACGCCCATCGGCGTTGTCATGCCCGGAATCGCGCCGATCACCGTGCCGATCATGACGCCGGCGAACAGCGCCACGACATTGTCGATCTGGGCGAACATGGCGAAGGAGGCGGCGAGGGTTTCCCACATGGCGTCAGATCCGCTGCAGCAGGAAATCGAGCACGCCGCCGGGAATCGGCCGCTGCGCCGCCTTGACGAAGAACAGGTGCAACGCCAGCGGCAGCAGGAGCGCGACCGGCGCGACGATCAGCGGCCGGCGCTCGCCCGCCAGCGGCATCAGGGCGACCAGCCCGAGCGTCGTGGTCAGGACGAAGCCGAGAAATTCCAGGGTCAGGTAGATCGCCAGGAGCAGGGCCATGACGACGAAGGGCCGCCCGGCAATCCACGCCGACCGGGCCGTAGCCGGCGCCGCCGCGTCGGCCGCCCCTTCCTTCGTTCGCGCGGCGGCCAGCAGTTCGTAAATCAGCAGCAGCGCGCCGATGACGGCAATGCCGCTGCACACGATGTAGGGCCAGAATGACGGCGACAGGGCGCGGTATTTGACCGACGGCGGCTGCACGATGCCGTGGGGAATGAGCAGGGCGACCGCCAGCGCGCCGAAGCCGACGAAGCACAACCCGGCGACGATGTTCCGGTTGAGCTTCATCGCTCAGGCCGCGGCGAGGGCGCTGCCGCCGGCGCGCTCCGGCGCCAGCCGGCCGAGGTCGAAGCGCTCGTGGAACAGGTGCCGGTCGAGCGCCAGCCAGACCACCGACTGGGCCGTGGTCAGCGCGCTGACCTCGGTCTCGAAGGGACGGCCGGCCAGGGAGGGATCGGACGCGGCGCGCCGGACGCCGGCAACGTAATCCGGATGCCGCCCCACCTGGCCGGCCAGCAGGACGGCCTGGGGCTTCAGCACGGTTGCGAGCAGGCGCAAGGCCTTGCCGAGCTCGGCGCCGGAGTCGGCCAGGACCGTCCGGGCGGCAACCGGCAGGCTCTCGCCCGGTTCGGCGATGTCGCGCAGCCGCTGCCCGTCGTCCGCCGGACCGGCGCTCTTCGTCAAGCCGAGATCGTCCAGCCGGCGCAGGATGGCGAGGCCGGACGCCGTGTCGTCCAGCGTCGCGCCGTCCGACGGGAAGCCGGCCAGCTGCCCGGCCTCGTTGGCGGCGCCGCGCACCGGCGCGCCGTCCAGCATCAGCGCGGAGCCGAGCCGCAGGCCGACATTGACCAGCAGCACGTCGCGCAGGCCGGCGGCGCAGCCCTGCCGGGCCTCGGCCTGCAACAACGCGGCAGCCCGGCCCTCGGCGACGAAGGGCACCCCGGTCAGGCGGGCGAGCGTGCCGGCGGCGTCGACCGGGCGCCAGCCGAGGGGGCCGCCGGCGCGCAACTCCCCCGTCGCCGGATCGACCCGGCCGGCGATCAGCGCCGCGCCGCCTAGGACACGCCGCCGGTCCCTGCCCGACTCTGCGATCAACTCGGCGGCCGCCTGCGCCAGCGCCGCCAGAGCCGGCTCCGGCCGGTCGAGCGGCAGGCCCGCACAATCGCGGCGCGCGACGACCTCGCCGCGGCAGGTCGCCAGCACGACTTCCTTCTGGTTCAGGGTGATCGCCATGCCGAGCACGAAGGCGCCGTTGTCGGCAAGGCCCAGGCGGATCTGCGGCCGGCCGGCCCGCCGGCGTTTGCCGGTCGCGGGATATTCCGTGAGCAGGCGGGCTTCGACCAGTTCCCGGACGATGCGCGAGACGGCGGCGTTGGTCAGCCGGACGGATTCGGCGATGACGGTGCGCGACACGGCGCCATGCTCGGCGATGGCGCGCAGCACCAGATGCCGGTTCTGACGCCGCAGATCGGTCGTGGAGGCCGAAGATGCCACGGGGCGCGCCTATTTTTTAACGTCGGTAAATATTTCTTGATTCGAAAAACCGGCTCTGTCAACATGTTCCTGCATCGCGCGTGCTGCACCGGCCGAAGGACACCGGAGCAGGCGCACATCTGTGCTGTTTTCCGCGTCACAGACGGGAAAATTCCAGGGAGGAACCGACGTGTACAAACTGACGAAATGGACAACCGCAGCCGTCGCCGCGATGGCGGTGACGGCGGCCGCGATCCCGGCCGTTGCCGCCGATTATCCGTCGCGGCCGATCACCCTGGTCGCGCCCTACGGGCCCGGCGGCGCGGCGGACCTGCACGCCCGCATCGTCGCCGGCACGGCGCCGAAATATCTCAATCATGCCGTGCTCGCGATCAACAAGGCGGGCGCCGCGGGCAGCATCGGCGCCTTCCACGTCGTGCGGGCGAAGAAGGACGGCTATACGCTGCTGTCGGCGCGCGTCGGCAGCAACGCCGGCGTTCCGGCCTTCAACCCGAGCATCCCCTACAAGTGGGACCAGTTCACGTTTCTCGGCCTGACCGAGCGCAACCCGTTCGTCCTGGTGGTCAACGCCAAGTCGGACATCAAGACGTTCAAGGATTTCGAGGCGGGCATCAAGGCCGGCAAGATCAAGACCTATTCCTCGGCCGGCGTCGGCACCCTGCTGCACCTGGCGGCGCTGGTGATGGCCGACGACATGGGCCTCAATCCGGACCAGATCACCCACATCCCGTTCAAGGGCGGCGGCAAGGCCCGCGCGGCCATCGTCGGCAACCAGGTCCACTTCCTGTGGCAGAACCTGTCCGGCGTGATCGGCGCGATCCGGGCCGGCCAGCTTCGGGCGCTCGCGATCACCACGGGCAAGCGCTTCAAGGCGGTGCCGGACGTCCCGACCGTGCGCGAGCTGGGCTATCCGAACATGGAGGCGATCATCGGCTGGAGCGGCATCTTCGGCCCGCCCGGCCTGCCCAAGCCGGTGGTCGACAAATGGGTCAGCGTGCTGGCGTCGCTCAAGAAGGACCGGGCCTTCAACAAGCTGATCGGCAACCTGGGCTCGATTCCGGACATTCGCAGCCCGGCCGACACCAAGGCCTTCGTCAAGAACCAGTACGAGACCTTCAAAAAGGTGGTCGCCAAGCTGAAGAAGTAGGCGGTCCCGGGAAACCTGCGGAACGGGCAGGCGGCCTGCGCCTGCCCGTTTCCGTTTCAGTTTGAGTGTTGCAAGGACGCGATCCGATGGCGACGGACCGACCGAACATCCTGTTCATCATGGCCGACCAGATGAGCGCCCGCGCGCTCCGGCAGTACGGCAACCGCACGACGCTGACGCCCAACATCGACCGGCTGGCCGACGCGGGCGTGGTGTTCGAGAACTGCTATTGCAACCTGCCGATGTGCGCGCCGTCCCGCGCCTCGATGATGGCGGGCATCCTGCCCTTCGCCATCGACATGTACGACAACGCCTCCGAGTTCCACGCCGACATCCCGACCTTCGCCCACTATCTGCGCCATCTCGGTTACCGGGTGGAGCTCAGCGGCAAGATGCATTTCGTCGGGCCGGACCAGATGCACGGTTTCGAGAAGCGCCACACGACCGACATCTATCCGGCCAACTTCGCCTGGACGGTAGACTGGTCGAAAGGGCGGGAATACCGGCCGACCAACCTGACCATGGCGCCGGTCCTGGAGGCCGGCCTCGCCGTGCGCACCATGCAGATGGATTACGACGACGAGGTCGAGTATTTCAGCGTCCAGGCGCTCTACGACCTCGCGCGTTACGGCACCGACCGGCCCTTCATGCTGACGGTGTCCTTCACCAGCCCGCACCACCCTTATGTGATCGACGAGAAATACTGGGGCCTCTACGACCACGATGCGATCGAGGCGCCGGCGACCCCGCCCCTCGACCTCGACGCGATGGACCATCTGAGCCGCAACCTGCATTACTGCCAGGCGCGGCACCTCTACGACCTGACCGTCGAGGACCGCCGCGTCGCGCGCCACGCCTATTACGGCATGATCTCCTACATCGACGAGAAGGTCGGGCGGATTTTCCGGACGCTGGAGGAGACCGGGCTTGCCGACGACACGGTCGTCATCTTCACCGCCGACCATGGCGACATGATGGGCGAGCGCGGCATGTGGTTCAAACAGCACTTCTTCGACTGGTCGGGCAAGGTGCCGTTCATCGTCCACGCCCCGAACCGCTGGAAGCCGCGGCGGGTGACGGAAGCGGTTTCGCTGGTCGATCTGCTGCCGACGCTCACCGACCTGGCGAGCGGCGGGACGTTCGACAGTTTCGTCAAGCCGCTGGACGGCGAATCGCTCGTCCCCGCGCTGGATGGCGAGACGGGCGGACTGGGCGATTGCGTCGTCTCCGAATTCGCGGCCGACGGCTCGACCGGCGTCAGCCGCATGGTGCGCAAGGGGCCGTGGAAGCTGATGTGGCTCGAGGGCGTCGATATGCTGCTCTACAACCTCGACGCGGACCCCGAAGAGACGAACGACCTGGCCGGCGATCCGGCTCATGTCGGCAAGCGGGCGGAACTGGAGGCGATCCTGTTCGAGGACTGGGATCCGACGGCCTATACCGACATCATCGCCGAGAACCAGCAGCAGCGCCTGTTCATCCACCGCACGACCGGCGGCGACCCGGACTACGTCAATCTCGTGCGCGAGGGCGATGACGGCCGTTACGTCCGCAACGCCGGCGCCGCGGACACCAAGGCGAAGGCGCGCCTTCCCCGGGTCGAACCGGCACGGCCGAGCCGATAGGGTCCGCCGGGGCAGCGATGGCGGAACCTGCGGGAACGGCGCGAGACCGGCGGCGCGACCTCGGCGCGCGGCGGTTTACTTTCGCCGTCGTCACGGACACCCATCTCAACCAGGGCGAGGACGAGTGCAATTCGCCCTTCGCGGTGAACGCGCTGGCCAACCGGCGTTTGCGCCATGTCGTCAACGACCTGAACCGGCGCGACCTCGCCTTCGTCGTCAATGTCGGCGACCTGCTGCATCCCGTGCCGGCCGTGCCGGCGTTGTACGACCGGGCCGCCGCCCGTTACCTGGAACAGTCGGCGGCGCTGCGGCACCCGCAATACCTGACCCCCGGCAATCACGACGTCGGCGACAAACCCAACCCGTGGGCGCCGACCGCAACCGTCTGCGACGCTTATCTCGCCTGCTGGGAGGAGCATTTCGGACCGCACTACCGGTCGTTCGGCCACGGCGAGTGCCATTTCGTCATTATCAACGCCCAACTGTTGAACAGCGGCCTGAAAGCGGAGGCGGAACAGCGCGACTGGCTGGAAGCCGACCTCGCCGCGAACCGGGGCAGGCGGATCTTCCTGTTCACCCATTATCCGCCCTTCGTCGCCGACGAGGACGAACCCGAACACTATGACAATATCGGCGAGCCGGGGCGGAGCTGGCTGACCGGCCTGGTGCGCGAATACGGCGTCGAGGCGCTGTTCGCCGGCCATGTCCACAATTTCTGGTTCAACCGGATCGGCGCGACGGACTGCTATCTCCTGCCGTCGACCGCCTTCGTGCGGCAGGACTATGCCGAGATGTACCGCGCGCCGCCCGGCCCGGACGATGAGGCCGGGCGCAACGACAAGCCGAAGCTCGGCTATGTCCTCGTCCATGTGCATGCAGGCGGGCATGTCTGCGAACCCGTGCGGACCTACGGCGCGACGGCCGATGCCCCGGTATCGCCGGACAGTCTGCCGGCGCCCCTCGCCGCGCCGCATCCGAAAACGATCGACCGCAGCGCATTCGGCTTCGACATGCGGCAGGACTGGATGGAGACGGTCGAAGTGCCGCCCTCGGGCGGGCTGGACGAGTTCGACCGCAAGCGGGCGCGCAACGACTATCCGCTGCTCGGCCTTTGGGAAATGGGCATCCGCACCCTGCGCATCCCGCTGAGCGACCTGGCAACGCCGGAACGGCGCGGACGGCTGCGCGCCCTCGCCGAGCATGGCTTCGCCTACACGCTGTTCAGCTTCGGCGCACCGGATACGCGCACGCGGCGGCTTATCGAAGACAACGGCGACCTGCTGAGCGCTTGGGAGGCCGGCTTCGACAGCGCTGCGGCCGACCGCGACCTGCCGGAGATCGCGGCGGCGGCGGCAACGGCCGGCGTCCCGCTCTACCTGTCGCGGCTGCGTTCCCATGATGAACTGCGCGCCGAGGCCGGGTGCTATTTCCATGTCGTCAACCACGGCTTCGATATCGCCGACCGGGAGCGGATAGAGGCGTTGCCGAGGCGGCCGGACCTCGCCGGAACCCTGGCCGGGCTCGCGTTCCGCCTGCCGGCCGGGGCGCCGGTGTGCGAAACGCTGGCCGCCATCGACGAACTGGCCGCCGGCCTCGGCCTTCGCGCCTCGGTCCATCTCCGCACGGCGAGTTTCGATCCATCGCAGCCGGAGCGCGACGATCTCAAGATTGCCGGCCGCATGGCCGAAGCCCTGTTCACCGCAAACACGCTCGGCAACGTCGGCGTCTTTGCCGACACCCTGGTCGATCACGACCGGGGCTATTTCGTGCGGCACGGCGCTTACGACCGGCTGTGCAATCCCAGACCCGCCGCCCGCGTTCTCCGGCATTTGAACGCGGTGCTGGCGCACTATCCCGAATGCTTCGGCGAACCCGCCGCCGCGAAAACGATTGCGGGCGCGGGCCGCCGCCTGATATCCGCCGGGCGGCGCGGCTCGATCGAACTCATGCTGCCGGAAGCGGTTTCGGAGATGGCGCCGGCGCGGGCATTTCCGGCCGGGGAAGAAACGGCCGACACGACCTTCATCGATCTCGTTTCGGGCCTCGACCGGACCGGCGCCGCGACGGGGCCGGTTGCCGCGGTGCGCTTGCACTGCTGAACGGCCGCCTCACGCGCCGGGTGCGGACAGGGGGGCCGGGGCGATATATGCTGTCCGGATGACATCCCGGCCATCGTGCGGATTTCCCGGGCCGGGACGGTTGCGAACCGCCTTTCGGGACTTTGAGAACGGACTGCCGGAATGACCGCGAAACACCCGAACGTCGTCCTGATCATGACCGACAACCAGCCTGCGGATGCCGTCGGCTGCTACGGCAACGACGAATTGCATACGCCGAACCTGGACGCCCTGGCGGCGGCGGGACTGCGGTTCGACAACGCCTATTGCCCCAATGCGATGTGCTCGCCGTCGCGGGCGTCGCTGTGGACCGGCCGGATGCCCTGCCAGCACGGCGTCGCGACCTGGCTCGACGACCGGCTGATGCACACCTGGCCGAAGGACTGGAGCGCCGTCGGGGAATTCCCGACCCTGCCGGAAATTCTGAAAGAGGCCGGCTACGCGACGGCAATGATCGGCAAGTACCATCTCGGCCGGCCCGACAGGCCGCAAAACGGAATCGATCACTGGATCGCCATGGCCAGGGGCCACACCTTCAGCTTCTACGGCAACGAAATGCTGTTCGGCGGCGGATCGGGCAGCGAGGGCGGCGCCACCGTCTTCGATGGACATTCGGTCGATTTCTTTACCGACAGGGCCGTGGACTATATCGAGAGCCGCAGGAATGCGGCCGGCCGGCCTTTCCTTCTGATGCTGCCCTACAACGGCCCTTACGGCCACTGGCCGTCGATCAAGGGACCCGCGGAGAACGAGTTCTGGGCGCTCTACAGGGACGCGCCCATGACGTCGGTTCCAAGGGAGGGGCTCTGCAAGCAGGCGGTGGAGATCTACAATCTGACCACGACCCATCTGCTCAAGGGGCAAAAGGGGCCGGACTTCAGCTCGCTCCTGCAGCTTCCGAACGACCTGACATCGCTGCGGAATTACTATTCCCAGGTCACGTTGATCGACGACCGGGTCGGCCGGGTCATGGACGCCTTGGACGCGAACGGCTTCGGCGACGACACCCTGGTGATCTTCACCGCCGACCACGGCTTCTCCCTGGGTCATCACGGGTTCTGGGGTCACGGCCAGGCGACGTGGCCGTCGAACGGGTTCCGGATCGCCTACAATATCCCGCTGATCGTGTGGGGCGCCGGCGTCGCGGGCGGGCGCGTCAGCGGCCGGTATGTCAGCGGCGTCGACGTTTTCGCGACCCTCCTGGACCGGCTCGGGCTCTGGGAGGACCGGTTCAGGGCCGGCGTGCCGTCGCGCAGTTTCGCCCCCATCCTGGCGGGCGGGGACATCGACTGGACCGACGAGGTGTTCCTGGAGCAGGAGGAAACCCGCGCCATCCGGACGCCGGAATGGTCGTATTTCAAGCGGTTCAGCGGCAGCAGAGTCTATCCGCTCGAGAACGAACTCTACGATTTGAGCCGCGATCCGGACGAGCGCACCGATGTGGCCGGGCAGGCCGGGTACGGTCCGGTCGAACGCGAACTCGGCGCGAGGATCGACGCCTTCTTCAACGAATTCGCCGACCCGGAACGCGACCTCTGGAACGGCGGCGCGCCGAAATCGAACACCTCCCGCCCCTGGCTCTGGAAGGACGCCTGGGGCGAAGAGTGGCAACCCGTTATCTGACGCCGCAAGCCGGCTTCTTCACAGCACCCATCCGATCAGCACGATACCGGCGACGAAGAACGCCAGGAAGATCGCGAAGGCAAGCTTGAGGTTGCGGCGCACCAGCTTTTCCGCCATCGGACCCAGCAGGTATACGGCCCCGGCCACGGCGAAGAAGCGGACCCCGCGCCCGATCAGCGACACGGCGGTGAAGGCGAACGGATCCATCTGGAAGAACCCGCTGGACACGGTCACCACCTTGTAGGGCACCGGGGTGAGCGCGCCGATGGCGACGAACAGTTCGTCGTATTTCTCGTATTCCGTCTTGACGACGGCCATCTTGTCCATCGCGCCGTAGAGTTCGAGCAGGGGCCGGCCGATTTCCTCGAACGCGAAGAAGCCGATCGCCCAGCCCACGCAGCCGCCGGCGACCGACGCCGCCGTGCACGCCGCGGCGAGGATCCAGGCCCGGCGGCGCACGGCCAGGATCATCGGGATCAGCAGGACATCGGCCGGCAGGGGAAAGAAGGTCGCCTCGGCGAAGGCGAAGGCGACGAGCCATGCGAAGGCGTGCGGGTGCGCCGCCTTTGCCATTGCCCAGTTGTAGAGCCCCTTGAGCATTGCGCCCGTCCCATACCCGGCAGATACGCCGGCGCCGCGGCATCCGCACCGGCGGCCGGTGTGGCAAGCCGGCCGACCCCTGTCATGGCGCAGAACACCGCATGCCCCGGTCCGTCACTTCGACCGGCGCGCTTCCTCCCGTCACTTCGACCGGAGCACCCCATCCCGTCATTTCGACCGAAGCGTACCCCCAACCGTCATTTCGACCGGCGCCCCCATCCCGTCATTTCGACCGAAGCGAAGCGAGCGGAGAAATCCGGCCGGCGACGGATGCCGGCCAAGCGCTGAAGCTTTGGGCGTCGATGGAGCGCGGACCGGATTTCTCCCCTTCGACTTCGCTCAGGGCAGGCTACTCCGCCCCGGATTAAATCCGGGGCTCCGGTCGAAATGACGGGATGGGTTCAAGGACCGGATCGGGCACAAGTCCGGCAAGCTCCGCCGCGCCGGTCTTCCAAAAATATTTCCTTTCTATAGATAATATTCCTTGAAACGGCAGATCCCGCGCCCCATATCCACCCCGTCAACGCCCGAGGTGCGCCTGCCGCGGCCGGCCGACGCTCCCCAAAAGGAAGCGAGCGAAGAAACAGGCGGGAACCTGCCCGCTTTCCGGCCCGCCGCCGCCGGTTGGCCACCCTGTGCGCCATTGGGCTTGACGGCCGGACCCCGATGCGGATTCCGTCCGGTTCGACCCTCCGATCCCGCCGGGCCATCGTGCCCCCGATCCTGCCCGGCGGCGGCGCCCCCGGTGTCGAACGGCGCTCCCGTTCGGCCGGGATGCTGGAAAATTTCCTATCGTGATCGTTTTTGTGCACTTCTGAAGGGCGTCTTTTCAACGATTCCAAAGGGTTAGGGCAGGCGGCGCGCAAAAAAAGCATGCAAGAAAGACCGGTCTGTCTAATTCAAGAATCAAACGATTTCAAAGACTTGGCAGACTTTATCTTAAACAATCATTCAAAAACAGCCGGTCCGGCGGCCCGTCAGCGATGCGGCCTGCCGCCCCGCGAACCGGGTCGCGCGCCGGACGGGCGTATTCCGGGGCAGCGCCGACCCGTGCGTCCTTATCCGTGCGCGTCTGTGCCCGTGGGCGTCTTTACAGGCCGCCCGCGCCGGTCCATATCTGTGCGGGCCGAATGCCGGCGCCGGAGCGGTCCGCACGCGACCCGCGGCGCCCGCCGGACGGGCGATTAGCTCAGTTGGTAGAGCAGCTGACTCTTAATCAGCGGGTCCGGGGTTCGAGTCCCCGATCGCCC
>VXNK01000094.1 GCA_009840595.1 Rhodospirillaceae bacterium
ATACCCCTCCCCCTGACCCCCTCCCCCAAGGGGAGGGGGACACGTTACTTTGCCTGTCGAACCCGACTCACCGCCATTCGCAGAGAAATCCGATTCCCGCGGATTCCCTTGAAACGCCGCACTGCGGGACCAAGTTGCCTTTATGGCCGAAGCGACCGACAAGATCGTCAAGACCGATGCCGAATGGCGGGCGATGCTGACCGACATTCAGTTCCACGTCGCCCGCGAGCACGGCACCGAGCGCGCGTTCACCGGCGAATACTGGGACACCAAGGCGCCCGGCACCTACCGCTGCGTCTGCTGCGGCCAGCCGCTGTTCTCGTCGGAGACCAAGTACGATTCCGGCACCGGCTGGCCGAGCTTCTGGGCGCCGGTCAACGAGGGCGCCGTCGCCCTGCGCGAGGACCGCAGCCTGTTCATGCGGCGCACCGAGGTGCTGTGCAGCAAATGCGACGCCCATCTGGGCCACGTCTTCCCCGACGGGCCGGCGCCGACCGGCCACCGCTTCTGCATGAATTCGGCATCGCTCAAGCTGGAGCCCGAGGCCGGCGGCTGACGCGCCGCGGCCGGCCGCAGGCTCAGACCAGGGCTTCGATCACCCGGTCCGGCGGCTTGTGGCCGTCGACGAAGGTCTTGATGTTGACGATGACCTTCTCGCCCATGTCGATCCGGCCGTCGATCGTCGCCGAACCCATGTGCGGCAGCAGCACGACATTGTCGAGGCCGAGCAGCTTGGGATTGACCGCCGGCTCGTGCTCGAACACGTCCAGCCCGGCGCCGGCGACCTCGCCGTTGGCCAGCATCCGGGTCAGCGCATTCTCGTCGATCACCTCGCCGCGCGCCGTGTTCACCACGATGGCGTGGGGCTTGAGCAGCTTGAGGCGCCGCGCCGACAGCAGGTGGTAGGTCGCCGGCGTGTGCGGGCAGTTGACCGACAGGATGTCCATATGGGCGAGCATCTGGTCGAAGCTCTCCCAGAAGGTCGCTTCCAACTCGCCCTCCGTCGCCGCGTCGAGGCGCCGCCGGTTGTGGTAATGCACCGACAGGCCGAAGCCCCGGGCGCGGCGCGCCAGCGCCCGGCCGATCCGGCCCATGCCCAGGATGCCGAGGCGCTTGCCCCAGATCCGGTGGCCGAGCATGGTCGTCGGGCCCCAGCCCTTCCATTCGCCCGAGCGCATCAGCCGCTCGCCTTCGGCGACCCGGCGCGACACGGCGAGGATCAGCGCCATCGTCATGTCCGCCGTGTCCTCGGTCAGGACGCCGGGCGTGTTGGTCACCGTGATGCCGCGCTCGCGCGCCGTGGCGAGGTCGATATGGTCGACGCCGGTGCCGAAGGAGGCGATCAGGCGCAGCCGTGGCCCGGCCTGGGCCATGATGCCCTTGTCGATCCGGTCGGTCACCGTCGGCACCAGCACGTCGGCCATCTTGCAGGCCTCGATCAGCTCGGCGCCCGTCATCGGCTGGTCGTCGCGGTTCAGCCGCGTGTCGAACAGCTCCATCATGCGGGTCTCGATGGGGTCCGGCAGCTTGCGGGTCACGACGACGACCGGCTTTTCCTGCGCCATGGCGCTCCTCGTCTCCTCCGGCGGGGCGAATCGGGCCGTGCCTCTTTCGCCGGAGTTTGTGGGTATCAAGGGGCCATGGCGATGTCCAGCGTGCAGCGGCCTGCCGCTTGACGCGGGTTGCCGCGGATCGCATACCGCGGCCATGGACTCCCACCGTTCCGCCTGCCTTTGCGCCCTGGTCGCCGCGCTGCTGCTGTGCGGGCCGGGGCCGGCCGCTCCGGTGCCGTTCGGCGCGGTGCTGTTCGGGGTGGGGCCGGCCCTGGCGTCGAAGCTCAAGGTGCCGCGCTTCGTCTCGCTGCGCTTCGCCAGGGTGAACCTGCGCACCGGCCCCGGCAAGAACCATCCGATCGAATGGGTCTACCAACGGCGCGGCCTGCCGGTCGAGGTCATCCGCGATTACGATACCTGGCGCCAGGTGCGCGACCGCTGGGGCACGGTCGGCTGGATCCATGTCAGCAACCTGACCGGCCGGCGCACCGTTCTGATCGACCCGAAATCCGCCCTGCTGCGCCGGAGGCCGCAGGAGGCGGCCGCCGCCGTCGCCAGGGCCGAAGCCGGCGCGATCGCCCAGCTCAAGAAATGCGCCGCCGCCTGGTGCCGGATTTCCGCCGAAGGCCACACCGGCTGGGTCCGCCGGTCCGAGGTCTGGGGCCTCCACAAAAAAGACGACGGGCGGTAGCGCGTCCGCTGAATCGATCCGTCATTCCGACCGGAGCCCCGGATTCAATCCGGGGCGCAGCGGAGGAATCTCAACGCCGGCGTTCGGTGCGATTTCTGCGGCCGCCGCCGAGATCCCTCCGCTCCCTCCGGTCGGTCGGGATGACGGGAAAGGAAAGCGCCCGGTCGGGATGACGGTAAGGGAAAACGCCCGGTCGGGATGACGGGACGGGCAGGGACGCCTAATCCGCTTCCAGCTCGGTATCCCAGTAGAGATAGTCCGCCCAGCTTTCGTGCAGGAAATTGGGCGGGAAGCTGCGGCCGTTGTTCTGCAGGAAATGGTTGGTCGGCACCCGGGGCGCGCGCCGGGGCCGGATGCCGCTCTCCTTCGGCACCCGGTTTCCCTTGCGCAGGTTGCAGGGCGCGCAGGCGGTGACGATGTTCTCCCACTGGGTCCGGCCGCCGCGCGAGCGCGGGATGACATGGTCGAAGGTCAGCGCGTCCGTCGAGCCCGGGACGCCGCAATACTGGCAGGTGAACTTGTCGCGCAGGAACACGTTGAAGCGCGTGAAGGCCGGCCGCCGGTTCGACGGGATATACTGCTTGAGCGAGATCACGCTCGGCAGCGCCATCTCCACCGAGGGCGAGCGCACCTTGCGGTCGTATTCCGACAGCACGACGACCCGGTCGAGGAAAACCGCCTTGATCGCCTCCTGCCACGACCAGAGCGACAGGGGGAAATAGCTGAGCGGCCGGAAATCGGCGTTCAGGACCAGGGCGGGGCAGGCGTTCAGCGCTACGGTCATGGCGTGTCGTCGATCCTGCCGGCGGTCTGTCCGGTTCGGGGAGCGCCGGCCTATCCGGCCGCCGGCGTGTCTGCCGGCCGTCTGCGACAGGCCGATGACGGTCGCCGGTCCGTTCCACCAGATGTTGCGCGTCCGGGCTTCATCGCCGCATTGTCTATCGGCAGCGACCGGCGAGCGCAAGCCGGCGAAACGGCCTAGACCGGCGCGCCGCCGCTGCCCGCCCCCGCCGCGCCGGCCGCCCCGGCCGTACTGAAATAGCGCCACAACAGGTGGGCGACCGCGCCGCGCCACGGCCGCCAGGGTTCGGCGCGGTCGAGCAGCCCGGCCGGCTGCGGGCGCTCGGGCAGGCCGTACAGGCGTTGCGCCGCGCTCAGCAGCGCCAGGTCCCCGGCCGGCAGCACGTCGCGCCGGCCGAGCGCGAACAGCAGATAGACTTCCGCGGTCCAGCGGCCGATGCCGCTGACGGCGACCAGGGCGGCGATCGCCTCCTCGTCGGCCAGGTCCGCCAGCCGCTCCAGGTCCAGCGCGCCGGATGCGCACTCTTCGGCGAGCGCCCGGGCGTAGCGGATTTTCGGCCGGCTGAGGCCGGCGGCGCGCAGGGCCGCCTCGTCCAGCGCGAGCAGCGCCGCCGGCGTCAGCGGCCGGACGGTATCTTCGAGGCGCGCCCAGATCGCGCCGGCGCTGGCGACCGAAAGCTGCTGGCCGACGATGGCGCGCAGCAGGGCGGGGAAGCCCGGCGGCCGGCGCCGCAGCGCGGGATAGCCGACCTCCTGCAACGCGCGCGCCACGGCGGAGCAGCGCCCCGCCGCTTCGTCCAGCCCGGCAACCAGGCTTTGCTCCGTCAGTTCGCGCATGGCCCAGCTATAGCCGCGCGCGCCGGCCGCCGCCAACCCTGCCGGCGCCTTCCGGGGGAAGCATCTCCGGACGACGCGGGGCGGGACCGGCCGGGGACGCGCCGGAGCGGCGGATCCTCCCGGCGGATTCTCCCGGCGGATTCTCCCGGCGGATTCTCAGGGCGTTGCCGCAATGGTAAACTGGCGCCATGCACGACGGCGTCGAACTGACCGGCCTTGCCCTAGTCGGGTTGATCGCGCTCGCCGGCGGCCTGCTGATGGCGCGGATGCGCCAGCCGGTGATCGTCGGCTACATCGTCGCCGGCGTCGCGCTCGGCCCGTCCGGCTTTCAGCTGGTCGAGGACCGGCAGAGCGTCGCCGTGCTGGCCGAGCTCGGCGTCCTGATGCTGCTGTTCCTGGTCGGCATGGAACTCAGCCTGCGCGGCTTCAAGGCGATCTGGAAGGTCGCGGTCGGCGCCACCCTGCTCCAGATCGCCATCGCGGCGGGCACCATGCTGCTGTTCGGCTGGGCGTTCGGCTTTCCCGCGCCGGTCGCCGTCGTGCTCGGCTTCGTCGTGGCGCTGTCGAGCACGGCGGTCGTCGTCAAGATGCTCGAACAGCTCGACCTGCTGCGCCAGCCGGTCGGCCAGCTCACCATCGGCATCCTGATCGCCCAGGACCTGGCCGTGGTGCCGATGCTGCTGACCATCGGCCTGTTCGGCGATGCGGAGCCCGGCCTACTCGACTTCGCCAAGATTCTGCTCTCGGTCGGCCTGCTGGTCGCCTTCATCCTCTATCTCAGCCGCCGCAAGCGCCTGGTCCTGCCCTTTACCGCCGCCGCCGGCGCGGCGCCGGAAATCCTGCCGCTCGCGGCCCTGTGCTTCTGCTTCGGCGCGGCGGCGCTGACCGGCATCCTCGGCCTGTCGCCGGTGCTCGGCGCCTTTCTCGCCGGCCTGGTGGTCGGCAACAGCACGGCGCGCGCGCCGATGGTCCGCACGACGCGGCCGATCCAGAGCGTGCTCATGGTCGTGTTCTTCCTGTCGATCGGCCTGCTGATCGACCTCGGGTTCATCTGGGAGAATCTGGGCACGGTGATCCTGCTGCTGGTGACCGTCACCCTGGTCAAGACGGCGGTCAATGTCGGCATCCTGCGGCTGCTGCGCGAGCCCTGGCCCAACGCCTTCGTCGCCGGGGTGCTGCTCGCCCAGATCGGCGAATTCTCGCTGGTCGTCAGCGAGGTGGCGCAGGAGCGCGCCATCATCGCGAGCGAATCCGGCCAGCTGATCGTCGCCGTCATCGCCTTTTCGCTGCTGATGTCGCCCCTGTGGATCGCCATCGCGCGGCGGCTGCTCCGGGTCATCGTGCTCGGCGTCACATCCCTGCCCGGCACCCTGGACGCCGTCAAAACCCGGCACATGGTGGCCGCCGCCCACTATATCCTGCAGCGCTGGGCGGCCTTGGTGCGCGCCTGGCGGTCCGGCCGCCTCGCCGGCCGGCTGCGCCGCCGCGGCAGCGCGGAACCGCCCGCCGTCGACGAAGCGGCCGCACCGGCGCTGCTGACCGACCGGAGCGCGGCCCCCGACGCAAGCCCCGACGCCGCCAGCGCAGGCCCCGACGCCGGCCCCGACCCCTCCGGCCGCACCCCCGATCGCAAGGGGCCGGACGGTGCCTGATTTCGCCGCCGAGCGCGCCGTCGCCGGCGGGGATGCCGGCGGGGGGCGCAGCCCCCGGACCGTTCTGGTCGCCGGGGTCGACGAAGCCGGGCGCGGCCCGCTTGCCGGCCCGGTCGTCGCGGCGGCCGTGTGCTTTCCGGGGCTGGCGCTGCCGCCGGCGGTCCGCGGCCTGATCGACGATTCCAAGAAACTGTCGCCGGCCCGGCGCGAGGCCGCCTTTGCCGCGATCCTCGAGGCCGGGGCGGTCGGCACGGGCGAGGCCGGCGTCGCGGAAATCGACCGGCTCAACATCCTCCAGGCGACCCTGCTCGCCATGCAGCGCGCCGTCGCCGCGCTCGCCGTGCCGCCCGCGGCGGCGCTGGTCGACGGCAACCGGGCGCCCGCCCTGCCCTGCCCGGCGCACCCGCTGGTCGGCGGCGACCGGCGGAGCCTGTCGATCGCCGCGGCCTCCATCGTCGCCAAGGTGACCCGCGACCGCATCATGGCGCGGCTGGCGGCCGACTATCCCGGCTATGGCTGGGAGCG
>VXNK01000155.1 GCA_009840595.1 Rhodospirillaceae bacterium
ACCAGATAGGAGGTGAAGAACGGGATGATGAGAAGAAAGATCGCCCAGCGCCGCGCCGCCTCCGAGACCCGGAAGGCCAGGGCAAAAGCCGCGGGAAATGCGACCAGCGTCGCCACCACCGTGACTGAGGCCGCCAGGCCCAGCGTGTACCAGTAGCTGTCCCACACATAACCCCGGGTCAGCATCCGCGCCCAGTTCTTGAGCTCGAACGCCTCCTCCATGCGATAGTTCTTCACCAGGAAGAAACTCATCGCGATCATGAAAATCAGGGGGCCCAGGAAGAAAAGCCCCTGCCACACGATGATCGGAAGCCGGAAGGCGAGCGCGAACCGGTTCATGACGCGCGCCCGGACGTGCGGAAGAGGCGTTGCGGGTTCAAGACCGCCACGCCCCGGCCGAACCGCCCGCGGATGACCTCGGCGGCAGGCAGCTGGATTGTGGCGTCCGGGACCCGGCCGAAGGTCCCGGACGCGACCGCGCCGAAATCAGGCGTTCTTGTATTCGGACCAGAAGTCGTTCCAATCCTCGAGCGACTGTTTGACCGGAATGTTGCGGTAGTGGATGCGGCCGTTCTTGATCAGGGCGATCGGGTCCATCGGGTTCCCGTTCACCTGGTTGGTCCGCTCGGCCTCTGCCCGATCCGCGGCAACCAGCGCCGCGCGACCGCCCTTGGTGATGCAGTTGGCAGGATAGGCGGCCATCTGGGCCGATTTCACTTGGCCCTCGGGGCTCAGCATGTACTGGATGAATTTCTTGACGATGCCTGCCTTGGACGAGCCCTTGCCGATGCAATAGCTCTCGGTCCACTGGATGCCGCCCTCCTTCGGAATGACCGAAGCGACCGGTGCACCGTCTTTTTGCAGGACCCCCGTGATCCAGTCGCCGATGCCGCACATGGCCAGCATCTCGCCGTTCTTCAGGCTGTTGAAGGTGCCGCCGTAGTCGAAGAAACCGCCGACCTGCGGGCGCAGGCTCATGGTGGTCTTCTGCACCGCCTTCCATTTCTTGTCGTCGAGATCCCAAAGTCCCGCACCGTTGCCGTTATAGAGGCTCATCATGCCCAGAGTGGGAAGGTGCCAGTCGAAGTGTCCGACCTTGCCCTTCACCTCGGGCTTCCAGAAGCACTTGTAACTCATCGCTTCTTCGGCCGAGATCGCCTTCGTATTGTAGCTGACGCCCAGGTGCCCGAACCGCACCATCATCGAGAACAGCTTGTCGCCGTCCCAGTGTCCCGGGAACTTCGTGAAGTCGTCGTGCAGCATATCGTCGAACGGGTAGTCGTTCGGGTCCAGTGGCTCGATGTAGCCGGCCGCGTTCAACTGCTGCACGAACTCGGCGTCCGAGAGGATGACATCGTAGGTGCCCGGGGGCGACTGGGCGATCAGCGCCAGCATGTTGTCGCCACCGGCGTAATATTTGGGCTTGAACTTCACATTGTTGGCTTTCTCGAAAGCGCCGACAATGTCGGGCTCGCCATGACCGTACCATGCGAGCATGTTGACCTCGGTCGGCGCCGCCGATGCCCGGCTGACGACATACGGCGCCGCCAGCGCACCGCCGACCGCAGCCGCTGTTCCATGCAGAAACCGCCGGCGGGTGACGAGGGTTCCCGAGCTTGGATTTCGCTCTGACATATCGCCATCTCCTGTCTGATTCGTTGGAGGCACCGATACAACCCGCTACGAATGTTGGTAACGACGGAACCTCCTTTGTTGCAGGATATGGGCGACCCTTGTATTCTAATAATTTATTGTCCTAATGCTGCCATTAAGGACATTTATGATATTCTGGCCGGGCCCCGATTTCGGTATCCCGTTAGCGAATCGGGGCCGCTGTCGGGGCGGCCCTAGCGGCGCTCGGCCCGCCTGAAATCCGGTTCTCCGGCGTCGTCCAGGCTGGAGATGATGTGGTTGACCAGGCGAACGCCGGCCTCGGTCTGGCGGGGGTGCTTGTAGTAGAGGCCGACCCGGATATCGGCGAGCGCGGGGAAACCGTCCCGCTTAGACAATATCTTCATGCCGTCGAGAAAGGTCCTGTTGGTGAGCGCGCTCACGCCAAGCCCGGCCAGAACGGCGTTCTGAAGACCGGATATGCCGGGGCTGCAATAGGCGACCTGCCAGTCGCGCTGAGCCGAATTCAGGGCCTGCATGATCCGGTTCCGGTACTCGCAGCCCTCCGGGTGCACGACGATCGGAAGCGGTTGCCTCTTGTGTACGGTGCTTTTCGCGGCGGTCACCCAGATCGGCCGCTCCACCCATGCCCTGGCAAGGTATTGGGCAACGCCTTCGCTCGTCATGGCGATAACGATATCAAGCTCGTCCTTCCTGAGATCGTCGAGAAGTTCGCGGCTCAGCTCGCAGCGTATCTCGAGCCTGACCTCCGGGTGGCTGGCGGCATACTCGGTCATCATTCTCTGAAGAAACGCGACGGCGTAGTCGGTCGGCAGTCCGACCCGAAGCGTTCCGGCGGCATTCCGGCTTCTGAACCGGGCGACCGCTTCGTCGTTCAGACAGAGAATCTGGCGCGCATAGACCGCCAGCATTTCTCCCTGCTCGGTCAGCTGCAGGCTGCGCCCGACCTGATGCGTGAGCTTGGCGTCGACCAATTGCTCGAGGCGGCGCATCTGCAGGCTGATCGCGGGCTGTGTCCGCCCCAGGACCGTCCCGGCCTTGGTAAAACCGCCGAGGTCGATGACCGTAACGAATGTGCGGAGCAGTTCGGTCGGAAGGTTCGGATTGCCCAGGACTGTCTCCCGGCATGATTTGGCACGCAAATGATCTTATAAGAACTATAAATTTCGGTGATCGATTTCTCAAGCCTATCCTTGCCGGCGTCGGCGTGTCGATGTGCAGGGATGATCGATGTCAGGGCAAAGCGTATTCGCCTACGAGCTGACGTGGCCCGAATACGACCGTCTCGTGCGCGGCGGGGACACGCCCATGGTGATCCCCGTCGGCGCGCTCGAACAGCACGGCCACCATATGCCGATGCATGTGGATGTGCTCCTGCCGAACGAGTTCGCGCGGCGCGTCGCGGAGAAGGTCGGTGCGCTGGTCGCCCAGCCTTTCACCTACGGCTACAAGTCCCATCCGAAATCCGGCGGCGGCAACCATCTGCCGGGCACGACCAGCCTCGACGGCGCCACGCTGGTGAGCGCCCTGAAGGACGTGATCAAGGAGTTCGTGCGCCACGGGGTCCGCAAGCTGGCGATCATGAACGGGCACTATGAGAATTCCTGGTTCATCGTCGAAGGTGTGGACATTGCGCTGCGCGAATTGCGCTGGGACGGGATCCGGGACGTGAAAATCGTCGTCCTGTCGTACTGGGACTTCGTCACCGACGCGACGATCGAGCAGCTCTACCCCGACGGTTTCACGGGCTGGGATCTGGAACACGGCGGCGTCCTGGAGACATCGCTGATGCTGACGCTCTTTCCGGACCTCGTTCAAATGGACAAGATGGTCGATCACGCGCCGGCGAGCTTTCCGCCCTACGACGTCTATCCGGTCAACCCGGACTGGATCCCGGCCAGCGGAACGCTCTCCTCGCCGAAGAATGCGAGCAAGGAAAAGGGCGACATACTGCTCGAGGTCTGCACCAGGGGCATCGTCGAGGCCCTGACCGCGGAGTTTGCCCTCGGGCCGAAAGCAAGAGCCTCAACTGCCTGACTCCGTAGGCACGTTGCGGCTCGATGGCGGGGTTCCGGCCGCCGTCGCGGGCGGCCTGTCCTGCAAACCGCGCCTGCACCGGCTCCCGGGGCCGCGCCTTGCCCGGGAATTTCAGTTCCGGATGATGTTGTGTTCCGGGCCGAAGGGGAAGCCGGTGATGTTCTCGGCACCGTCTTCGGTCACGACAAGGATATCGTGCTCCCGGTAGCCGCCGGCCCCGGGCGCGCCTTCCGGAACCATGATCATCGGCTCCATCGACACGACCATGCCGGGTTTGAGCACCGTCTCCACGTCCTCGCGCAGCTCCACCCCGGCTTCGCGGCCGTAATAGTGGCACAGCACGCCGAAGGAATGGCCATAGCCGAAGGAACGGTATTTGAGCAGGTCGTGGCTCCGGTAGATCTCGTTGAGCTCCTTCGCGATCTCGCCGCAGCGCGCGCCGGGCCGGATCAGCGCGAGTCCGGCCCGGTGGACGTCGCAGTTGATCTCCCACAGGCGCAGATGCTCGTCCGAGGCGCGGTCGCAGAACATCGTGCGCTCCAGCGCCGTGTAGTAGCCGAAGATCATCGGGAAGCAGTTGAGGCTCAGGATGTCCCCCGGCCGGATGACCCGGTTGGTGACCGGATTGTGCGCCCCGTCCGTGTTGATGCCGGACTGGAACCAGGTCCAGGTGTCCATCAGCTCGACGAAGGGGAAGCTCTTTGCGATTTCCCGTATCATCGCATTGGTAGAGGCGATCGCCACTTCGTGCTCGGGCACGCCGGCCTTGATCGTCTCGGCGCAGGCCCAGCCGCCCACGTCGCAAATTCGCGCGCCCTCCTTGATGAGCGCGATCTCTTCGTCCGACTTGACGGTCCGCGTCCACATGGAGTGCGCGCCGGCGTCGACGAACTCGACGCCCGGAAGCGCCTCTTCCAGTTGCCGCCGGTAGTCGAGATGGATGTGGTCGAACTCGATCCCGACGCGCTTGACCCCGTTGGTGAGTTGCCGAACGGCGCGGAAGAAGTTGTCCCGGCGCCAATCGGTATAGGTGATGTTGCCGCCGAAGCCGCGGCGCCAGGGTTGCCCGCCGTCGATTCCGGCCGAGATCGTCGTCGCCTTATCCTGGTCGATGACGAGACCGTATTTGCGGCCGAAATAACAGTAGAGCCAGCCGGAATAGTAGTTGATGCAGTGATGGGAGGTGAACAGAACGGCATCGACGTCGTTGTCCGCCATCCAGGGGCGAATGGAGTCCTGGCGCCGCTGCATTTCGGCGTCCGAAAACGGAGAGAATTCCTTCTCGCCATTGTGCCACTCCATGACGTGCAACATGTCGTCCGACATGGCGTCCCTCCGTCGCTTCTTCAGATGGGCCGTGTCCGGCGTTCGAAAGCAATTCTAAGGTGCGGAAATGCATCACATAAATTTATTCCTGAAATGAATGCATAAGCAAAGGAGATGATAACCGCTCAATGTTCCGCTGCCTCCATTCCGCGTCTGCGGCGGCGGCAACAGGCGCTGGCGCGGCGGCGAAAAGGACTGTACGACGAGGATTGACGGTAGCCTGGCGCCTTATTCCTTCGCCGTTGCCGCCGAATGAAACTGCAAAGCTCCTTCCACTTCGTCCGGCAACGTTCAGCCGCCGCTCACGGTGAATTCGGAAGCGACCTTGCGGACATGCTGCCTGCACAGGGTCCCGAATACCTCGACAATGCGAGAGCACCGTTTGCCGGCGGGATAAGACAGTACAACTCTCGGAAACGAGTGTTTGTCCGCCAAAGGCCTCGGACACGCTCTACGGTTCATCCCCGCGCGAGCGGGGAACGCCTCGACCCGTCTTGCGATGACGAGGCCACCGCCATCCGCAAGGTCGTCGTGGCATGCCGGAATGGTATCTCCGCCATTCATGCTGCGCAGGCCGCTGTGGCGGCCAAGACCGCCTTCGATGCCGCCGTGGCGCTCATCGAGTCCATCACGCCGCTCAACACGCCCATCTGGGAAATCAGCGGTATCGAATACGCTGCCAACCCGCCGGCACCCGTCGCCCTCACCGGGTCGTCGGTCACCTTCACCGCCAAGCACCCGGCCAGCCTCGACGCTGCCAACAACGACGACCTGGTACAGGTGAGGACTTCCGCGCGGTCGGTCGGTAAGCGTATGGCTGGCGGGGACCCGGAGTCGGTCGGTCTGACGCTTTCTTTCGTCACGCCGTCTGGCGACACCAAGGCTGTTACCGCGACCTACACGCCGACGGACGTTCAGGCCGGGGACATCGTAGATTTGTAAGCGTCCGGCCTGACCGGCCTTGTGGCGGGTCTGTGCGAAGCGGCAGTTTCC
>VXNK01000077.1 GCA_009840595.1 Rhodospirillaceae bacterium
ACGGACATGCGCAAGGGGTTCCCGGGCCTCGCAGCGCAGGCCGAACGGGTGCTCATACGGGCGGCGCTCGACGGTCGCTTCGGTGTGGATGCGCACGACCCGCTCGATGGCGTCGTACCAGGGGTAGCCTTCGAGCCGGCGGTCGGCCTCGAACAGGCGCGCGGCGATGCCGGCACGCTCGGCGGCGCGCCAGAGCGCCTGCGCCTCGGGCGGTTCCGGATCGCAGTTCATCACCAGCGCGTCGGCGCCCGCCGTAACCGGCCTCGGGGAATCCCGCCAGTACTCGGAGTCCGCCACGCATGGGCGCCAGGGCCTGAGCATGGCCGGCGGCGGGGCGATGTCGATGCCGGCCTCGCGCGCCCGGGTCCAGTCTTGATAAGCGGGGCGCGGGTCGGGATCGGCGGCCATGGCGCGGTAGGGCGGCATCGGACTCCGCTGCACGGGAATTCGGTGTCGCGGCGGCGGCGGAATCGCCCGTTGCCGGCTTGGCATTCCCGCCGCTCGGGCGGCTGCCGTCGATCTCCGCCCCGAACAGCCGCGCGAGCCAGGCGAAGGGATCGAAGCCGCACGCCGCCTCGCAGGACGGGGTTTCCATTGGCGGAGCCATGCTGTCCGTTTCCACGTCGCGGGGCAGAAGCCGGATCGGCTGTCCGGTCGCCTTCGGCACCGCCGGATCGGCGGCGGCGACGCTGGCGCACGACCCGCCCGCCGCCAGCGGGCACTGCCAGTCCTCGCCGACATGCCCCGACGAGCAGCCCGCGAGCAGGATCGCCGCAACGGCGGCCGCCGGTATTGCCGTCATGCGCGGTGCGCGGTTCTTCCCCATGGTCATCTCACTTCCCTCCGTTGGCGGATTGCGGTTTTGCGGGCGCCGCCGGACGTCCGTCGGAACGAGGCGTTCCCCCTATCCGCGCGCCTTCGAGGAACACCAGCGTCACCTTCGTTCCGGCCTGGAGCTGGATCACCGGCTGGTACTGCTCGGCGCGGCGGATCATGTAGTCGGCCACCTTCTGGCCCGCCGAGGACGCCCCGGCCCCGAGACCGGCCCGGCCGATATCGGAGAGCGCCGTGTTGGCGACCGCGGCCCCGCCGGCGCCGGTCGCCACCGCCTGGGGCTGGAACGCCTGCGCCACGCCCTGGCCCGCGCCGGAGATCATCCCGGCGAGGAACGCCTTCTCGATCAGCGCCCCCTCGCGGCTCACCACCGGCCCGCGCACGCCGGTCTTGCCGGAGCCCGCGACGAACCCGGCGACCTCGGTCTCGACCACGGTGCCCGGATGCGGCCCGGCGCAGGTCATGGTGCGGAAGCGCACATAGACCTTCTCGGAGGAGAGGTCGCCATGGGCCGCGCCCGTGACGGTGCAGCCGTCGATATCGACCTGCAGGGCGGTGCCGTCCTCCGCGGCGGTCCAGGCCGGCCCGGTGATGCGCATCAGCACCGGGCGGGGATCGCCCTGCGAGGAGATGCCGGCCGAGGCGTCGACGCCCGCCAGCACCACGGCCTCGGCATGGGCCCCCGCCGGCAGCCAGGCCGAGACCGGCTTGGCCACCGCGTCGGCGACGAGCTCGGGACCTGTCCCGGACCCCGATCCGGGGCCGCTGCGGGGATCGGTTGCCGACGATTGCCGCCCGTCCTTCAGCTCGAAGGTCTCGATCATGCGGGCGGGTACGGCCGGTTGCGCCTGCCCACCGTTGCCGGACGGGGGCGTCGCGGACGGAATCCGGAAATACCCGTCCGCCGCGTCGGCGCCCGGCGCCGCGCCCGGTTGCACGGGCGCCTGAAGCCGCCGTTCGAGATCGCCGATGCCCGCGAGCGGGGCAGCTGTAACGGCCGCGTCCGGCAGGACCGCCGCGTTGCGGATCAGGATCTGCGCCGCATCGCGGTCGGAGGGTGTCAGCGTCAGCCGGTAGGTGAACCCCCGCTCCGTGCCGATGAACAGCGTGGCGGGGCCGTGCCCCGCGGCCGCCGTGTTCGCGGGCCTGAGATAGAGATCGCCCGACACCGCGTCATGCTCGACCGCATATGGTCACCGTGCGGGTCTTCGGGTTAACGCCGTAGTCGCCGCTTGCCGCCACGCTCACGTCCACCGCCAGCGGCGCCGCCGGGGGCGGGTCCGCCGTGATGGTGAAGCTCGCATCGCCGCCCTCGGTCGCCGAGGCCGCGTCCGCCGTTATCGTCACCTCGGGCACCGGCGGCGGGGTGCCGGTCGTGTCCTGGGTGCCGGCCGCAGCCTCCAGCTGCGCCAGCACGAACGCCACCTCGTCCCAGCGCGGCCACTTGCGCTCGGCGTAGTCCCGCGCCTCCGCCGACGTCATCGGCTCAAGCCCCGCCAAGTCCGCGTCGGTCTCGCCGAACGCCTTCAGCACCCGCTTCCAGCGCTCCACATGCTCGGCGCTCCGGCCCGGCTCCGCGATGAAGCCCCTGATCGCCGCCACCAGCGCCGGGCTCACACCCTTGACCGCCGGCGTGCCGTCCTGACCCGGAGGCTCGTCGTTGTAGATGATCAGCGTGCGCTCCATCGGGCCGTCCAGCACCGCCCGCGCCGCGTCCCAGTTGCGCGGCTCGAGCATCTGGATCCGCACCTCGATCCGCTCCCCGCTGTCCTCGTGGCTGTCGTCCAGCACCCTGATCCGCGTCCGCGACTGCGTCGCCCCGCGCGCGATCGTGCCCGGCGCGCACAGCCCCTTGCCGATGCTGCCGTCGTCCCGGACCACCCGGTAGTCGTAGCCGTTCGCCCCGGTCTGGCCCAGGCTCGTGCTCCGCCACGCCGTCGAGTAGAAGCAGAGGTTGTAGCGCAGCGGCTGGGACCCGCCCCACGCGCTCGTCAGGCTCACGTCGATGTTGACCCACTTGTCGCCGGGGCCTTCGGTGACGCTCCCCTGCATGGCGAAGGTCGCCGTCCTGTCCCCCTCGTCGTCCACGATGTCGACGTAGAGGACGCCGGTGTGGCCGCCGCTCAGCTTCCCGTATCCCCGGACTGGGGCGTGCCCGTGAAGGTCCGGGTGCCCGCGTTGAAGGCGAGCCACGAAGGCAGCGCCGTGCCGTCGCTCTCCTCCGCCGTGTAGGTCAGCGGGTCGCTGTCGGCGTCGGCGAACGTATTGGCCGGGAACTGGTAGGTGAACGCCGTCCCCACCGTGGCCGACTGGTTCGGAATCTGGATCGCCACCGTCGGGGCCGCGTTGACCGACACGGCAGTGCCCCGGATCGCGAACATCGCGACTACGCCACGCGATTCCCAATTGGACCCCGGGTACCTGTACCTGCTGCTATCGGCAATGGTCCAGCCGGTCGCGCCGGACTGGTTGTCGGATGCGGTACGCGTTATCTGCACGTTGGCGTTGAGACTGCCTTGCCTGCCATCGTTGACGACGAGGAAGTAGGTCGTGTTCGCGCTCAGCGTGGTGTTTACCGGCGCGGTGAACGTATTCAGGCCATTGGCCGTGAAACTGGCCGGATTGTTCAGCGTCGCCACCACGTCGCCGGGGTTCGTGCCGCCGCCCTGGCGGATTCGGACAACCGTGGTCCGGCCCGATGTAATTCCCAGCAAGATACGGACGGCCGAAATCGTGTAGCCCGCGGTGTTGCTCCCTGTGGTGAATGCCGTCGCGACTTCGCCCGTCGCATTGTCACCTTGCGCCTGACCAGTGTTGCTCACCAGGGTCGTGATCTGGGCAAGCGCCCCGGTCGGCAGGCCGGCGAGCAGCGGCAGGGCGAGCAGTGCGGAGACGAGGACGGGGCGCAGGCCGCGCCCCGGACGGAAGGCAGCATGGCGGACGCCCACACCGGCGCGGGCCGTGGCAAGCTCGAAACTGTCAGGAGAAGAAGCGGGCCGGCGAGACGGGCAACGCCCGCCGGCGGAGCGGGAGGACTCAGGCGGGGAGGCTAGAAGCCGAGAGCGGTCCCGTGTTGAAGACGCAGATCGGGCGACCGGCGACCGGCGACCGGCGACCGGCGACCGGCGACCGGCGACCGGCGACCGGCATTATAGCGGTGGCATCATCCGGGTTTGTCAAGAGAGAGGGCGCGCGCGAACTCTGCGAACGCGTCCCGGTCAGACTGCCGTCCAGGCCCAGCGCCCGCGCAACCGCCGACCCCATCGCACGGAACGCCGTGCGCCCTTCGCTCAACATGATCATCGCACTCTCCGAACCTCTCGCCCGGCAGACCGCCGCGCACAATGCGCGCAGTACGGCAAGCATCGCCTGTCCCCGATCATCAGGCCGAATCGGCGCAAACGCAAGCCGGAATCGCCCGCGCGGCAACGATGAAGTCCGCAACGCGGACAACCGCCGGACCGAACCGCTCGACAGACCCGGCATCAGACCCGGCGGCAACGCCGACAGCCGTCGCGGCACCGGCTCCGTCACCAACGACAGCAGCAGTGAGCCGCAGCCTCGTCACCGGCAGCGACAGCGCCTCGCGCACTGCCGCCCCTCCCGGTGCGGCGCGGGCCGCGCGGACGAGACCGCGGACGAGACCGCATCGCGCCGCTCATGGTGCCTGTCCCCGTGACCGGAAATCGTCGCACTTGCCCCTTCATCGCGCACCCGGATTCCGCTCATTCGCCGCGCGGCTTGACCTTGGAAAACGCCCTTGCGAACGTCCCCGATCATCGTGGCTGAACGCCGCTTCCGTATGGACGGGCTTGCGCCCGTTAAGGTCTTCACACCTGCCGCAGCATGCTGCCCTGTCATCCCCTGTCACCCTGTGGCTCCCTCAGGCTACGCCCTGTCCCCTCATGTCCCCAATGTATGCTCCGGAAACCCCTTGGAAAAACGCGTATGCTCTGGCGCAATGCGCCGTGTTGCGGCGTATTGCGATTCAAACACATGCAGAGATTTCAAGGGGTTAGAGGCCAGTGCGGCGCTTCTCTGGAGAATTGCGCGCTCCCGGCGGCTTCCCGGCGCATGTCGCACCGATACACGCCGCCGCGCCCGGCGATCACGACTTTTCCATGATACTCCTGTCGCCTCCGGGCCGCCCCGGGAACCGCGAGAACGGCCCCGTCACCGCGCGGCCGGGTCCGGCCTCCGTTGTCCGGTTTCGCGGGATTCGGCGACCGTGACGGGCGCGCTTCTCGACGGATTTTGCTCCGTGCGGGACGCTGATTTGGCCGGAAGGAGAAGGAGAGGCTACAGGCCCATGTCGAAGTCGCGCGACTTCTGCTTCGCGCCGGCGGCCTTTTCGAGTTCGGACTCGCGGGAAGTTTGCTGCCGGGAGACACCGCCGCGGTCGAGTCCGCGATCCCTGGCGGTCGATTCCTTCCCGCTGCGCTCGCGATCCGTGGAGCGGGCGGCCGATTTTCCGTCGCGCTCCCGGCCGGTTTCGCGCGCGACCCGATGCTCGCGCTCGCGTTCGCGGCGGACTTCCCGGCCCGCGCCGCGATCCAGATGCCGCTCGCGAACCTGCCCGTCCTGCCCTTCGCGGGCGACTTCGAGGCCCCGATCCATCGCGTCAGGAGCGCGTGTCAGGTGATTCGCCTCCCGGTCATGGCCCGCGCCGCGCTCGAACACGGCCGCCCAGGCGGCCTGTTTCGCGGTCGCATCGAGCGCCGCGAGGCGTTCCCCGGTCGCGCGCTGGAGCTGGTCGGCGAGCTTGTGGGCGTCGTCGGTGACCAGCATCGCGGTCTCCCGCGCCCGGCTGATGGCGACATAGAAGGCCCGCTGATCGGTCAGCTTCGGGTTGCCGGCGGGCATCGCCGCGACGATCCTGTCCACCGTCCGGCCCTGGAAGGCGTGCACCGTCGCCGCGAACGCGCGGTCGATATGCCGGAGTTGCGGGTCGTTCTGCCACAGCGTGGCGAGCGTTCCGTTCTCCAGGCGGAAGCGAACGCCGTCCCGGCCGACGGCTTCCACCGTCGCGGTCTCGCCGTTGGTGAGCCCGGAGGCCGGATCGTTGCGCGTGAAGCGCACCCGGTCGCCCCGGCGAAGCTCCATCGCCTCGC
>VXNK01000023.1 GCA_009840595.1 Rhodospirillaceae bacterium
ACCCGATATCGCTGCAGCATGCTGGGCGAGAGCGTGAGCAGGGCCGCGGCCTCGCGGGTCGTCAGGATCACCTGGGGACCGTCCTTGGTGTAGACCGTCGTCCCGCGCGGGCGTACGTCGTCAGGCGGAGGGGGATCCGTCAGCACCTCGGCGGATTCCTCATGATGATCCGGGTCGGAAGAACGACCGGGCAATGACTGCTGGCCGTCGTCCTGATCCTGCGCGGCAGACGCGGGCTCAAACGCGCTCCTGTTGGCGCGCATCCACGCCTGCACCTGCTCGACGATGGAAAGCAGGGGTGACGCTCCCGACCTGAGCTTTCTCACGAACAAGGGATCCCCGGCGGCATCGGACCCGAACCTGCGGTCTCCGATGCCGGTGTCCGACAGGAACGCCTCGACCTCGCTGACGAAGCCGGGGCCGATCGGCACCTGGCCCATGTAGCAGAGCAACTGGTCGGCCTTGTCGAGCCGTATCGAGCCGCCGGCCTTGAGACGCGGGACCATCAACGGATCGCCGACGGCGAACGCGCCCAGTTTCCGTTCACTCATCTGCGAGCCCGACAGGTACGCCTCGACGGCCTGTCGGACAAGATCGTCGAGCGTCGCCATGGCAACACACTCCGGTTCGGATTCAGCCGGTCCCGACCGTCGCTGAAGCACGTGCGAGAGAGCCATGAGCCGCTCGCGCCGGCACGAGCCGCATCCGGGCGGAGCCACGACGTCGGCTTCGTGTCCGTCCGGCTCCCCTCGATGGGTTCATGCGCGCGGGCCGCACACCGTTAGGCGGCGCCGGCGAGTCGTCGTCGCAGCCTCGCCTCGATCCACGCCTCGAGGTCGAAACGCGCGTACAACACCTTGGACCCGAACTTGTGGAATGCCGGGCCTCCGCCGGTGGCCCGATAGCGGGTGAGCGTTCGATGCGAGAGCCCGACGACGGCCGCCGCCTCGCGCTCGGGGAGAAAGGTCGTCCCGTCGAGCTTCCGAATCCTCGCGTCGTCGTCGGTCCACGGCGCGAACGCGGCACCAAGCCCATAGGGCGGCACCGTGACGTCGCTTGCGATCAGCCACGCAATGCCGCGGCGCTGGAAATCATCGGCGGCGCCGTGCATCCAGGATCTCACCCGCTCGACGCTGTCGAGCGTCGGCGACATTCCGCTCCCGAGCTCCCGCACGAACGAGGATCTCCCGATGGCCCTGCTTCCGAACACGGTCGGACTGGTCCCGGTGACGATGAGGAACGCCTCGACCTCCCGCCGGAACCTGGGACCGATGGGGGCGATCTCCATGAAGCGAAGCATCCGGTCGACCGCGTCGAGACCCGGCGAAGCACCGCCGTTCAGACCCCGGACGAATTTGGGCTCGCCAAGCGCGAGCTCGCCGAGCTTCCGGCCGCTCATCCCGGAATGCTTGAGATAGTCCGAGACGACACGTTGAAACTCGGCTTCGAGCAAACTCATCTGCTCGGGCTCCGGTCACGGACCGAGCAGACGGGCCGGATGCGAAGGCCTTCGGAATCCAAACCCGATCCTCGGCTGTCTCGGTGTTGCCGTTTCCAGCACGACATCGCCCCGATCAGAGGGCGCCCGTCTGGGAGGTGTTGCGATATCGCCGCGCAGCCGCCCAGTCCGCGAGGTCGGCCAGGGCGTAGACAACGGCAGTGCCGAACATGTAGTAGGCGGGCCCGCCCCCAGTGATCCGGTAGCGGTCGAGGGTCCGACTGTGCAATTGCAGCATGGCGGCCGCCTCGCTGACTTTCAGGAACTCCGGCAGGACGGCGTCAAGCGCAGCCTGGACCTCGTTTCGAGAGTCCGGGTTCGTCACTGCGATCGCTCCGAAGCGGGGAAGGGGACCGCGGATGTCGAAGCGCGCAGGCAGTCGCATGGGCATATCGAAGATCGGACGCCAATCGGGATGCGAGCCTCCGCGACTTGTTCCGCCGAGACCTTCCCGCATGGGCATGCAACGTCCCGAACTCCCGCACCACGCATCGCCGGATCCGTCCCCGTACCGACCGAGACCGGAAGGTATGGCACCGCCGGGATTCGCGCGTCCCCAACCTGGGGGAATCGGGAAGAAACTGTGCTCCGTTTCGGAGAATTGTGCGATGACGGGTGCCTTCAGCGCCGCCGTGCCTCAGCAGCGATCGGCCTCCGGGGGAAAGCTCCGGATCGTCGCCGCCGAACCCCCGCTACCATTGCGATCCCTGGCCCGGTATTGGAGAGTGCCGGCAAGCGGACCCGGAGCCCGGACGTCGAGAAGCGTCGAAGGGTCAGCGCATCGCACGAAGCATGTAGGTGGACGCCATGGCCAAGATCGTCACGTCACCCTTCGATGTCGCCGATTACCTGCGTACGCCTGAGGACATGGCCGCGTATCTGGAGGCTTCCATCGAGGAAGCCAACGGCGATGCGGCGTTCGTCGCCGGCGTCGTCGTTGATGTAACGTCCGTGGCGCCGGATTCCCATCCGTTCATCGCGGGCATCGCCGCTGGTGTACTGACCGCGGCAACGGAGGCATTGCATGTCGGGGCCGACCAGGTGGACGCGCCATTTTGCGGAGAGCAGACGGTCTCGCGACTCCACGAGAACGCCACCGTCAATCAGGGGAAGGCAGTTTGCGTAGGCGAGGTGATTGAGAACTTCGCGCGCCTCGGCATTGTCGACGCAGCACACGATGAGGTCCGCGTCAGCCGCGAGCCGGTAGGCGCGCTCCGTTCGAATGGACAAAGGCACCGGGCGGACGACCGGGCTGCGCGCGGTGGCAATTCTGCGAAGGTGAGCAGCCACTACGTCCGCCTTGGGCAGTCCGAGGCAGTGTCGATCAGCGTAGATCAGGCGATCGAGGTTTCTGTCCTCGACCAGGTCGGGGTCGATCACGGTGATCTGCTCGAACCCGGTGCGCGCGAGGCATTCGAGGACGATCGAACCGACACTGCCCGCTCCGACGACGCAGACATGGGTGCGAGCGAGGCGTGCCTGTGCGTCGATGCCCCAACTGTCGACGGTGCGTACGAGGCTTGGACGGCGCGCGTAGGGCGGGTGCGCGCCCGGAGCACAATCCGCTCGAGTGCGGCGAGGCCCAACCCGTCGAACGTCCGTACAGTGGGCGGGCGCGATCTGGCCAAGGCCGGTTTCCTGCCAGAAGCGAGCGCTCCAGACGCCATCCGAGCCCATGGTCAGGCCGAGCAGCGGCAAGCCGGTCTCTCGAACGAAGGGTGAGACGATGTTGCGCTCGGTGTCGTCATCCATGCCGCTCAGGGCCTGCCAGCCGGGGCCAGGATGGCTGTGAAGGACGGCAACGCCAGCCTGCGCCTTGAGCGCGCGATCGAGGACGCGGTTGAGGTATCCGCCGTGCACGGTGACGTTGCCGTGCAGATCCCGGTCGCCGTCTTCCGGCAGGACGATGTCCGCGAGAATCCCGGTATAGCGGTTGAATCCGTCGCCGCGGCGCCAGAGCGCGAGGCAAGCCTCTTCCTGCAGCCCACCACGGCGCAGCCCGCTCAGGAGGTGATCCCCAAGCTGGCGGTGGAGCGCTTCGCGCAGTACGACGCGATAGTTCAACGCGCACTCCAGATTCTGCGAATGTGCCTGTTCAGGTAGGTTTCCATGTTTTTGCCGTTCGGGGTGTCGATCTGATCCCAGAAGTCGCTCGGCGGGGCGCTGATCGCCATCCAGTCGAGGCCGTCAGCGCACTGGAAGGTCTGGATGGCGCCCGGAGAGTGGGATCCCTTTACCAACTCCTCCAGGACGAGGTCGGGAGGCGAGAGGTAAAGCCAGTGGGGCGCAACTTCGGGCCACTCGCCCTCGTTCTGGTGCATCGCGAGGGCCAGGGTCACGGTCTCCCCGGCGCGGCTGCCGTCCTCGATCCGGTACGGGAAGCGGACGCCGGCAGCGCCGCCCTGCTGCTCGGGCGCCACGAACGGGCTCGTGTCATAGCGCAGTTCGGCGAGTTCGGCGGCAATGCGCTCGACATTGTTGCTCATGCGAACGGCGCACCCTTCTCGGGCGCGGCCCGAAACACGTTGTACTTGTCGAGGTCGACCACTTGTCCAGAGACGAAGGTGACGTCGGAGTCCGGTACCCTAAGCACGTACCCGGTCTTGTCCGGATCCTCGCCGATGGCCTTGCCGGCGAAGGCGATCTGCAACAGAACGGCAGCATCGACGGCCTGCTGGTCCGCGAAGAAGGTCTCGCCGTTTACCTTGAATTCGAACTTGTCCATCTCAGTGTCCTCTGAGTTGTGCGTTGTCCGGCGCCATTGCGCGGTCCATGCCCAGGGCGATAGAGTCCGGCAGCATGCGCCAACTTGGAGTTTACAATAGCACGAAATATGCATATCTTGTCAACCACGGGTTAACGAGGGAGGAGGAGCGGATGTTTGGACAACGACTCCGGCTCGCCCGGAAGCGGGCAGGTCTATCGATGCGGGAACTCGCGGACGCGATGAGCCCGAAGGTGACCGCTCAGGCGATCAGCAAGTACGAGGCGGGCAAGATGCTGCCCTCCTCGGCCGTGCTCGTTGGTCTCGGGAAGGCGCTCGACGTCTCGCTCGACTTCCTGATGAGCGCGCAGGTCGAGGCGCTCGAAGCGGTTGAGTTCCGTAAGCATTCCCGCGCGTCGGCCCGCGATCGTGCGAAGGCCGAAGCGGTCGTGATGGACAACCTGGAACGGTATCTGGCGATCGAGCACATCCTCGACATCGAGACTAGTGTCGACTGGGTGGAGAGGCGGCGCTACGACAGCGTGGCGAGCGAGTCCCAGATCGACGAGAGGGCCGATGAGCTCCGTGGTGCCTGGGATCTCGGCCTCGACCCTATCCCTAGCTTGTGCGAGCTGCTCGAAGACAAGGGAATCAAGGTGGTGGAAGCCGATCTCCCGGAGAGCATCAACGGGCTCTCGTGCCACGTTCTCCGGGGCGGCGAGATCGTCGCGGAGGCCGTGGTCGTGTCCAGCCGGATCAATGTGGAGCGCAAGCGCTTCACGCTGGCCCACGAGCTCGCGCACAGGATCATCCGCTCCACCGGGAATCCGGCGATCGACCTAGAACGGGCGATGAACCGCTTCGCCGGCGCGTTCCTGGTTCCCGGTCAGTGCCTTCGGGAGGAAGTCGGCGCTGACCGGCACAGGATCACCTACTACGAGATCGTTCGTCTGAAGCACATCTACGGCGTGTCGGCCACGGCTCTGCTGATGCGTCTCGGGCAGGTGGGCGTGCTGCCAGAGGGCGCCGTACAGCACGCCTTCGCGACTTTCGCCCGGTCCTGGCGCAGGTCGGAACCGGACCCGATCCAACCCGACCATGGATTCGCGGCCTTCGAGAAGCCTCGTCGCTTCAAGCGGCTCGTCTCGCGCGCGGTGGGCGAGGAGCTGATTTCTCCCGTGCGTGCGGCCGCGCTTCTCAACCAGTCGCTCGAATCGGTCGAGCGGCAGATCAGCGGTCCTGCTATCCAGTGACCTGCGTTAGCCGACGGGTACCCGCACCACCCGGGCGATCCGGTCGCCGATCAGCGCGATGCGGTTCACTTCCGTCGCGGAGATCTCGGCGGCGAGCTCGGCATGGTCGACCGCCTCCAGCAGCTGCATCGCCACCGCCGGCGCGGGCAAGGCGAATGCGCCCAATTGGATAAGGAGTGCCGCAAACGGCAGCGCGAGCCGCCTCGGCAGGGGAAAGAACGTCATTTGCCATTCTCCATCTGTTCGAAGCGCAGGAGACCGATGCGTCCCGCGTCGATGCGGAAGGCGAGCCGGTAGCGCCGGTCCTCGCGCGCGGCCTCCTCGCGGCCGATCCAGGTCACCAGCTCGCCCGATATCTCCGCCGTGAGACGCTCGGGGTCGGCCTCGATGCCGTCGGGATAGAAGGCGCTGGCGAGATCGCGCCCGGC
>VXNK01000004.1 GCA_009840595.1 Rhodospirillaceae bacterium
GACAGCGGCCGCCGCCGCGCCGATCCATGCCGAGAGCGCGACGGCAACACGTCCGGCGAGCCAGAGCGCGGCAAGCGCGGCCAGGGGAAGTCCGCGAAGCGGCGGGCGGCCGGTCCAGCCCGGGACCGCAGTCAGGAGGAACCCGGCCATGGCGGCGGCGACAAAGCCGAACAGTATCTCGTGGACGTGCCAGGCAACGGGGTCCATCTCCGTGGGCAGTTCGACGATTCTGGCCAGCATCGTCAGCCACAAGCAGCAGCGCGGTGGGCGCCCAAAGGCCGGCGAGCAGGAAGAACGGCCGTAAGCCCCGGTCGAACAGCGCCGGCGTTGCTATTCGCCTCCAGCCGACGCTACCCACAGGCTGGGTCGCTCCGAGAGATCTCTATTTCCTGCCCTTCGGAGCAGGTTTTGCGCGTGATTGGATCAGTGGCAGATCCGACCACAAAACCTTCTGGAGACCGGCTTCCGGCATGCGTTCCCTTTGTGCACCTCGGCGGATGATTGCCTTCAGCGCCCGATCCAGAAATTGACGTTCCTGCGAACTGAATTTCGTGGCGATGCCGGCCGCCTTTCTCGCGTCCGCCCCGCCCCTGTGTGCTGATAACTGACCGATCTTGTCGAGGATACGCTTGTCGACATTGTAAAGATTGGCGGCGGCGGGGGCACCCCTCTCTGTCTTCCGGTGGGGACTTCAAGGACAGTCAGGCAAAGGTTTGCCATACTGGCCAGCGGCTCGCGGCAGCCACGATAACCCAGATATCGCTGATGCATTGTTCTGGCGTCCGGATTAAGAGCGATGTCCGACGGCAGTTCAGGATAAGCAGGAGGTCGGGTCAGCACGCTCACCGCGAGGGAGGCAAATGCGTCGACGCAGCGCCTTACAAGGCTTATCCGCCCGGGCGTTGGCTTTCGATCTATGATTTCCGAGTTCTCGAATGAGCCTCTTGCAGAACCGCCGACCGGACGGGGTTTCCGCGCTGATATGAGTTGATATCGGGGTAGGTGGTTCGGGTTCCGGGGTCGCCCTGCGGTATCCTGGGTTTGTGACACGCCCGAGCTACCGAGGAGGCGACCCCGATGACCCTTGGCAGGAAGCTATCGGATTTCTGGGGCCGGTTTCAAGGGGAGCTGTTCCCGGCGCTGTCGGAGGAGGTGGGTCCCCTGCTCGGGACGCACCGGCGTTTTGTGGCGGCGCTCGATCTTGTCGGCGTGGAAGGCTTTGTGGGGGCGCCGGGGGGCGGTCCAGGCCGTCCTCCGGAGGATCGCCGTGCCCTGGCGCGGGCATTTCTGGCCAAGGCGGTGTGGGACCTTCCGACGACGCGGCACCTGATCGACAGGCTCGGGGCGGACCCGGCATTGCGGCGTTTGTGCGGCTGGTCGCGCTTCGGGGATATTCCGAGCGAGGCGACTTTTTCGCGTGCATTTGCGGAGTTCTCGGCCTCGCGTCTGGCGGAGAGGATGCACGAGGCGCTGGTGGTCGATGCGCTCGGCGAGGTGCTCATCGGCCATGTGTCGCGGGACTCCACCGCCATAGAGGGTCGGGAGGCGGCGGTGGCGAAGCCGAAGAAGACCGGGACGCCGAAGCGCCGGCCCGGTCGCCCCCGCAAAGGCGAGGAGAGGCCGAAGACGCCGACCCGTCTCGAACGCCAGGCGGACGGCATGAGCCTGGACGCCATGCTCGACGACCTCCCGAAGGTCTGTGACCGGGGCACGAAGAGGAACGCCCGCGGCATGCTGGAGACCTGGCGCGGCTACAAGCTCCATATCGACACGGCCGATTGCGGCATACCGCTCAGCGCCATCCTCACCTCAGCCTCCCTCCACGATTGCCAGGCCGCCATCCCCCTGGCCACCATGACCGCAGAGCGGGTCGTGAACCTCTACGACCTCATGGACGCCGCCTATGACGCGACGGAGATACACGCGCTCAGCAAACGCCTCGGCCACGTCCCGGTCATCGACACCAACCCCCGCCGCGACAAGGCCCTCAAGCAAGCCCTGAGGGCATTGAGACGGTGCTCTCGCTGGTCACCGCCGTACCGGAGATCACTGCGGCCGCCGCGCTCTCCGCCGGCAGCCTCGGCGCGTTCGCGCCGCCGTCCGGCGTCGCGCGCCTGGTGATCGCAAGGGACAACGACGAGGACGGCGCGCTCGCGGCCGAACGCCTCGCCCGGCGCTGCGCGCGGCTCGGCATCGCCGCGACGGTCGTCGTGTCCGCCGGCAACGACTTCAACGACGACCTGGTCGACCTCGGCGCCGCGGCGCTGCGCGCCCGCTTCGCGCCGCTGTTCCGCCGGGCCGCCTGCCCCGACCCCCGGTCCGGCGGAGGAAGAGAGGAGCGGAGGGTCGGGCAGGCCGACCGGGAGAGAGGAGGGAGGACATGGACGCCGTCATCAACCTGAGGACCGAACCCCGGCTGCGCGAGGAGTTCGAATATGCGCAGGTGTTGGACAACACCGTGTTGATCGACCGCCGCACGAAGTGGGGCAATCCGTTCAGGATTGGAAAGGGTCAGAACCGCGAACAGGCGATCGCCCGCTATCGCGAAGATCTGTGGCGCCGCATCCGCGCGGGCGAGATCGCATTGGAAGAGCTCGCCGAACTGGACGGGTGCTGGCTGGCATGCTGGTGCGAGCCCTTGCCCTGTCATGGGGACGTGCTGGCCAAGGCGGCGGCATGGGCGTCCCGGGTCCTGGCGGATCGGGCTGGTGCGTGATGCATGCTCGGTCCTGTGGATGGGCTGTTTGGGCGATGCCTTCGGCCCGGGCTCTCCGCTCCAATTGCCGCTCGCTGGCGCTCCCGGCAATTCCGCTGCGATCCCTATCGCCTCCGGTCGCTGCGCTCCCTGCGCGCTCCGCTTGCCGCCGCCTTCGGCGGTGTCGTCGCCGCCCTGGCGGGCGGCGGCGTGTTCCGTGTGGTTTCCCCCGGTTCGGTGTGGGCGGCGCGCCATTCCAGGTCCGCAGCGGCGGCCCGCAACCCGCTGCGCGGGTCCTCCACTGCGTTCCGGCCCTTCGGGTGCACGCCGCCTCGATCTGCGGACCTTCCAGGCTTGCTCGCCGCCCACCCCGCTCCGGGGGAAACGCGTTTTTTGTTCAGGGAGAAAGGAACCGACCATGACACACCCCACCGACACCGCCATGGCAGACGCCTTCGCATCGGCCGGCATCGACACCGGGAGCCTTGACGCCCCCATGATCGAGGCCCCCGACCTGTTCGGCCAGACCGGCGGCGACGACGGGCACGAGCCGGAGCACGCGGCATCGGCAACCGCCATGGCCTGCGAAGCCGCCGCCCTGCACGGTGCGACCCCCGGCCCGGACGAGTTCGACAACCGGCCCCTGTGGGAAGCCCCGGACAGGATCAAGACCCGTTCCCTCGGTCCGCTGACCTTCGCCGAGCGGCGTACCCGGCGCAAGGAATACAAGGTGCGCAGCGATCAGGACCCCAACCTGTACCCCGGCGACCCGCTGGACGTGCCCGACCTGCGCGCCGGGTTCGAGGACTCCCACCTGCCCGGCATCGTGCGCGAGATCGTCGACCTTGCCGCCGAACGCCTGTGCGCGGACGGGACCATGCTGGCCGACGAGCGCGAAAGCCTGATCTGGGGACTGGTCAATTGCTTCCATGCCCAGACCCAGAGGCTGGACCGCGCCCTGGACCGGATGGAACCGGAATTGCGCGACCTGCAACGCGCGCAGGACGGCTCCGAAGTGAAATCGCGCGAACTGGAATTGCTGACCGACCGTGCGCACAACACGGCCGACCGGCGCGACGCGCTGGAAATCTTCCGCGATTGCGCCGCCGACGCCTACCGCGCGCGCACCGGCGACGTCTGGCGGCCGCGCCACGGTTCGCACACCAGCAGGACCGGCAGCCTCACATCCGCCGCCATCGACGCCCGCGACTTCATGCGCGCCCGCAAGGACCGCGAGACGACGGCGCACCTGCCCGAAGGAACGCTGGTCGCCATCGCGGGCGGCAAGGACATCGCCGACCCCGCCGCCGTCATCGCCCGGCTGGACAAGGCGCGCGAGAAATACGCCGACATGGTGCTGGTCCATGGCGGCGGCCCCGGCGTCGAGAAGATCGCGGCGCGCTGGGCCGAGCGCAACGGCATCCAGCAGATCGTCTGCAAACCCGACTGGAACCGGCACGGACGCGCCGCACCCTTCCGCCGCAACGACGAATTGCTGAACCTTCTGCCGAAAGGCGTCATTGCCTTCCCCGTTTTAGCCGAGACCGACAAACCGGAACCGGGCGTGCCGGTTCCGCCCTTTCCGCCGCCGTTTCCGGTCCATTCGACGATGGTGGCGAGGTCGCCGTGCAGCGTGGCGTGGACCTCGCCCCACTTCTCGCCGGGGGTCAGCACGATCCGCTCGATCAGCCCCCGGATGGCGTCCGCCGCCTCGGCGCGCTCGTCGGGGCGCTTCAGCGCCTCGCCAAGCCGCTCGACCTTGCGCCGGTAGACCGCCGCGACATTGGGGTGGATGTCCGGCAGGTCGGTCGGGACGGCGGCGAGAAGGGCGGTCAGCTCGTCCTGGCGCGCCTCCAGCTCGCGCAGCCGGTCCGACATGCCCCGCACATAGCCGCCGTCCTCGATGGCCGCGATCATCGAAGCGATCTTCTTCCCGATGGCGGCAAGCTCCTTCCTGTCGCTCGCGCCCGAGGCGCGGCGCTCGCGGTTGAGCCGGTTGGTCTCCTCCGCGTAGGCCCGCATCGCCTCCTCGGCCGCCTCGGGGGCCATCAGGCGTTCCCTGAGTCCCGTCAGCACCCGGTCCTCGATGACGGTCCTGCGGATGCCCCTGCGGTTCGTGCAGCCGCCCGTGACATGGCCGGTGCAGGAATAGCGGTCCTGGCCGCGCATCGCATACGGCCCGCCGCACACGGCGCATTCGAGCAGCCCCGATAGCAGGTGGCGCGGCCGGTGCGCCGCGTTCAGCCGGTTCACGTTCGCCGCGCGCGTGCCCGCGATCACCGCCGCGTATCGCTCCGCCTGTTCCGCCTGCCGGTCCTTCGCCGCCTGCCACAGTTCATCGTCCACGATGCGAAGCGCGGGAACCTCGACCGCGATCCACTCCTCCGGCGGGTTGAGCCGCGTCACCCGCTTGCCCGTCTCCGGGTCCTTCATCCCGCGATGCCGGTTCCACACCAGCCGCCCGATATAGAGCGGGTTGTTGAGCACGCCCGTGCCGGCGTTCGCATGGCCGCGCACCGTGCTGTCGCTCCACCGCTTCCCCGTGGGGCCGGGAACGCCCTCCGCGTTCAGACCCCGCGCGATCGCGCGGGGGCTCATCCCCGCGGCGTACTCCCGGAAGATGCGTCGCACGACTTCGGCTTGCGTCTCGTTGATACTGCGCTCGCCGCGTATCCGCTCGCCGGCGGCGTCCAGCGCCTTCACCACGTCGTAGCCGTAGCTGCGGCCCCCGCCCGCCTTGCCGGCCTCCACGCGGCCCCGGATGCCCCGGTGCGTCTTCGCCGCGAGGTCCTTCAGGAACAGAGCGTTCATCGTGCCCTTGAGGCCGACGTGAAGCTCGTTGATCTCGCCCTCGGCCAGCGTCACCACCGGCACGCCCGCGAAGCGAAGATGCTTGTAGAGGATCGCAACGTCGGCCTGGTCGCGGCTCACCCGGTCCAGCGCCTCCGCGACCACGACCTCGATCAGCCCCCGCCGCGCGTCCTCGATCAGCCCCTGGATGCCGGGGCGCAGGATCACGCTGTCGCCGGAGATCGCGGAGTCCTTGTACGTCGCGGCGATGTTCCAGCCCTCGCGCTCGGCGTGCTCGCGGCAGATACGGAACTGGTCCTCGATGGAAGCGGCCCGCTGCTGGTCGGACGAATAGCGGGCATAGAGCGCACAGCG
>VXNK01000061.1 GCA_009840595.1 Rhodospirillaceae bacterium
CCGAGGTTTCAGCGCCTGGCCGGCCTCCGTCGCCAGCCGGATTTCTCCACTCGCTCCGCTCGGTCGAAATGACGGGAGGGGGGAGGGCGCCGCGCCGGTCAGGGGCGTCGGCCGCGGAGCCCCGGTCAGGGGATGTCGGCCGGGCGCGCCGGGCGGGCGGCGTCGGGCGAGCCGCCCCGTTTGTCGAGCCGGCCGTCGAGCCGGTCGTCGAGGCTGTCGCCGATGCTGTCGGCGATCCGGGCGGCGGCGTTCTGGATCGAGTTGCGGGCGAGGTGGGCGTAGCGGGCGGTGGTCTGGACCTGGGTGTGGCCGAGCAGCTTGCCGATCATGGTCAGGCTCTCGCCCAGCGCCAGGGCGCGCGAGGCGAAGGAGTGCCGCAAATCGTGGATGCGCACGTCGTCCAGCCCGGCGCGGCCGCGGATAATCTCCCAGGGCCGCTGCAGATTCGCGCGATGGGTGCCGGGAAACCGGCCCGGGAACACCCAGGGATTGCCCGCCTCGCGGGGCAGCGCCGCCAGCACCGCGCGCGCCTCCGGCGACAGCGGCACGGCGCGGCCGCCGGTCTTGGCGTCGGGCAGCTCGATCGCGTCGGCCGTGACATGCTCCCAGCGCAGGTCGCGGATCTCCGACATCCGGCAGCCGGTCAGCAGCAGCAGGCGGATCGCGGCGACCGCCGAGGGCATTTCCTCTTCGGCCGCGCGCAGCGCCGCGCCCAGGCGCGCCATCTCCTCCGGCGACAGGAACCGCTCCCGCTTGTGCTCCTTGTATTGCCGGATATGCCGGCAGGGATTGGTGCCGTCCGGCCGCCAGCCCCAGACCTCGGCGAGGGTGAACATCTTGGAGAGGACGCCGAGCATCCGGTTGGCCTGGTAGGGCGTGGCGCGCAGGCTGTGGTGCAGTTCGGCGGCGTGTTTGCGCCGGACCTCCGCCGCCGCCATGTCGCCGAGCCCGGGGACGATGAATTTCTCCACCATCCGGCGGTAGTGCGCCTGGGTGCGGGGCTTGCAGTGCAGCGGGACATAGTCCTCCAGGAACCGGCGCCCGAGGTCGGCCACCGACGGCTCCCCCTGCTCCTCCCCGCGCGCGTCCCCCTGTCCGTCCTCCTGTCCGTCCTCCTGCTCGTCCCCCCGGCCGTTGAGGCCTTCGCGCGGATCGATGCCCTGCTTGGCCAGCGCCGCGAGCCCCTGTGCCTGCGCCCGCGCGTCGTCGGCGCCCATGCCCCCTGTACCCTTATTTCCGGTACCGGGCGCGCCGCAACGCCCGAGGGTGAACCAACGCAGCCGGCCGCGCACCCGGGTCTGGAACACCCAGGTCTTGCGGCCCGACGCGCGGACCCGGACGCCGAATCCGGTCAACTCGCCGTCCCAGTAGACGGCGTCGCGGCTGTTTGCCGGGATCGCGCGGACCGCGCGGTCGGTCAGTCTGGAAACCTGCTTTGCCATGTCTTCCGGGCCTTTCCGTGAGCGCCGGACCCTATCGGCCCGGCAAACACGCGGCAAACAGAATCGCCGGTTTCCGGGCGAAAGACCGCCCGGCAGGGGCGCATCGAATTTGCGAGAATTCCGATAATTCAATGCGTTACACGATTCCGAAGCCGCCATATTTTATATTATGAGGTTACGTTCGTTAAGAATCAGATGAAGTCGGCCATGATGGCCAAGCCGGCGGACAAGATGGTTCAGTCCGGCAACAGCCGCGTGAAGGTTACGCTGTACGGCTGGGTCAACAAGGCGGTGCGGCTCGCGCGTACGCCGCAGGTGTCGTCGGTCCAGGTGATCGACAACTCGCATTCCGGGTCGCGGCTCGGCGTCCGGGCGGTCGGCAAGCTGAACCCGAATACGACGGGCGTGGGCCTTATCGAAGCCGATTTCCGGGCGAACCACCGCCACGGCACCGGTTTCGACTCCCCCACGGGCGGCCAGATCAATATCCGGCATACCGTCGCGAGCCTGACCCACAAGGACATGGGCACGATTTCGCTGGGCCACAGCTGGGTCGGCGGCGGGTTCGCCCATGGCGGGAGCTTCTCCGGCACCGGCGGCGTGTTCGGCATCTGGGGTCCCGACGGCGACGGCGTGAAGGCGACGGCAACCGTGAACGGCATGAAGGTCGAAGGCAAGCCGCGCCACGGCATGACCGGCCGCGGATTCCCGACGCTGTTCGGCGGCCGCGAGGATCGCCTCCGCTACGACTCGCCGAACCTGATGGGCGCGTCGGTCAATGCGTCCTACAACGAAAACAGGGGCTGGTCGTCCGGCTTTTCGCTCAAGGGCCTGCCGGGCGTGAAGGCGATGGGCCTCAGGCTGAACGCCGGTTACGCCTCCGACCCCGAACGGGGCGACATGGGCACGACCAGCTTCGCCGTGTCGGCCGGCGTCCAGCACAATGCGTCGGGCCTGAGCATCAACGGCGTCTACGACCAGGAGCAGTACAAGGGCGGCCACAAGCCGACAGCCTGGATGGGCGATCTGTCCTGGACCGGCAAGGTCACGGATGCGGGTAGCACCTCCCTGACGGTCGGCTACGGCCAGTGGACCGACGGCATGATGGGCAAGACCACCCGCTACCACTTCGCGGTCAAGCAGGATGTCGATTCGGCAGCGGCCGAACTCTACTTCGGCGTGGGCTACGACACCGGCACGGTGACGCACAAGGTGGCGAACAAGAACCTCCAAGCTTATACAATCGCAGACGGCTCGGACGGTCAGCTCGGCCAACCGGACATCGACTACGCTTCACCGCCGTCAGCAACCACCTATTCCTACGACGCCGCCTGCGGTGCGCCCGACGAGACTGCCTCACCTTCTCAAGCCGATCGCGAGGCTTACGCGGGTAGCAGCTGCTCCATCGAGCGCGACGGGGTGATCGTCATCATCGCCGGCGTCCGCATCAAGTTCTAGGCGGACGCGCGGCGTAACGGGAGCGGCAAGGGTGTATCGTCTGTTGCTTGTGTCTGCGGTCGCTCTGACCCTGACGGCGGCCGGCTGCGCAACCCCGCCTGCGGAGAAGTCCGCAGGCGGGGCGGCGAGCGGCCAGGCCGCCGGAGACGCGAACGGCGCGGGCGGGGGCAAGAAGCAGCCCTGGTGGCGGCTGTCCCAGTACAGCCGGACGCCTGCCGTCCTGACGCCGGAAGAAAAGTTCAGGCAGCGGCCGGGCCTGATCAGCGGCAAGGAGGGCGGCATCGTCCTCTACCGCCAGGGCGAAGGCGGGTCTTCGGACCCGTCGAAGCCCAGGAAGGCCCGGCGATAGCCCCGGCTCAAAGGCCGGGGCGGGCCGGCACCGCTCCCATACGGAACCCTCAAGGCCCGGATGGCGACATCCGGGCCTTTTTTCTGCGCGCGCCCAACTGACGGCGGCGCCCGTGAAGTCGGCCGAACCGGCCCGGCACAACGCGGGAGCGCGGGCAGATTGAAAAAGTCGCACTGGGTGTTACAAAAATGAGGTATGAACGCGGGCGCCCGCGAGGCCCGGATTGCAGACGTTCAAGACCAGGGCGGTCGCCCGTTTCGCCGATCGCGAGGGGCTGGAGGATGCCGCGGGTTTGGCGACCGCACAGGCCGTTGGAGCGATCGTGGAGGTGAACGGCGATGACCAGGCAATACAAGAGTGAGGCGCTGGCAGCGGCGCATGAGGCGGCGCTCGGCCTGGCCGAGGCGGGCCTCCTGTCGAAGCGGACCATGCGCAAGTTCGACGAGATGTGCCTGACGCCGGTACGGGACATGACGCCCGAGGACATCGGCGCGCTCCGTCTGCGCGAGCATGCGAGCCAGGCGGTGTTCGCGCGCCATCTCAACGTGACCGCGGGACTGGTGAGCCAGTGGGAGCGCGGCGAGAAGCGCCCGCGGGGCGCGTCGCTGAAGCTGCTGACGCTGGTGGAGAAGAACGGTCTCGGGGCGGTCGCCTGAAGCGTTTTCGGGCGGATCGGCGGCGGCGGACGGGCGCGTGGACAGGGGTCCGGCAGCGGCGCTAGAGTCGCGGCATGGACGCCGATTTCACCGCCGTCGCAACGCTGTTCGCTGCGCTCGCCGCGCTGCAGGTCGGCCTGTTCGCCTGCCTGCGCGCCGACATGCGCCGCATGGAAGAGCGGCTGCGCGCCGACGCCCGCGACAGGGAGGAACGCCTGCGCGCCGAAATCGCCGGGCTGGAGCGCCGGACGGAGGAGCGGTTCGAGCGCGTTGACCAGCGGCTCGAGCGTCTGGAGGCGCGCATGGCGGCGATGGAGCATGGCCAAGCGAAGCTGGAAGGGCTGCTCGAAGGGCTGCGCGAGGCGATCGCCGGCCGGGCCCGCCAGGCGGCCGAATAGCGCGCCGGACGCCGGAGGAGGAGAACGGCCCCCGGGCCTCGCCCTTATCCTATCCGCCGGAGCGGGCGATCAGCCGTTCGACGTAGGGCAGAATCCGCTTCACGATGACGGCGACGCCCGCCGCGTTCGGGTGGATGAGGTCGGGCTGGTTCAGCGCCGGATCCAGCGCCACGCCGTCGAGAAAGAAGGGATAGAGCACGGCGCCGTAGCGCCGCGCCAGCGCCGGCCAGGCGCCGTTGAAGGCGGCTTCGTATTCCGGGCCGAGATTGCGCGGCGCCTTCATCCCGGCAAGCAGGACGGGGATTTTCCGCTCCTTGAGCCGCGCCAGGATGGCCGCGAGGTTGGCCCGCGTTTCGGCCGGGTCGAGGCCGCGCAGCCCATCGTTGCCGCCGAGCGCGACGATGACGAAATCCGGCTTCGCGGACAGCGCCCAGCCGAGCCGGGCCCGGCCGCCCGCCGTGGTATCGCCGGAGATGCTGCCGTTGGCGACCCGGATGTCGAGGCCGCGGGCGCGCAAGGCCGCCTCGAGCCGCGGGACGAAACCGTCCTCCGCCGGCAGGCCGAAGCCGGCGCCCAGGCTGTCGCCCAGCACCAGCAGCGTGCGCTCGGCGGCGGCTGCCGGGGCCGGGGCGGCCAGCGCGCACAAGATGGCGAGAGCGCAGAGCGTTGACCGGCGGAAGAAGGGCCGCGCCACCCTCTTTTCCCTCCCCCTCTTCAGAGGGGGAGGCCAGGTGGGGGTGCAGCGGCGCCGGGCACGCACTGCCAGGCAGCCATTCCGGCTCGAACGACACGACACCCCCATCGACCTCGCTGCGCTCGGCCACTTCCCCCTCTGAAGAGGGGGAAGAACCGGATCGGAGCCGCGTCTCCCTACGGGAAGGAGCCCCCAACGGTTGATCCGGCGGCGGGCGGGCACATATGGCATGGCGGACGTCTCGCGGTTCGCCGGCCCGGGATCCTGTTTCGGGCCGGGCCGGTTCGTGGGATACCCTTATCTGGGGACCGGCGCGCCCGGAATCCATGAAAGGCATCCATGACGGGACTCCATGCCGGAATCCCGCGGCCGGCGCGTTCAAACGGCGGCAGGTTCAAACTGCGGGGCTTTCCCGACCGTCCATGATCGAACTCTCCAACATCCACCTGCGCCTGCCCAGCCTGGCCGGGGAGGTGCATATCCTGCGCGGCATCGACCTGTCGCTGGCGGCCGGCGAGGCGGCGGCGCTGGTCGGCCCGTCGGGCTCGGGCAAATCGACCCTGATGATGGTGCTGGCCGGGCTGGAGCGGCCGAGCGAAGGGACGGTCGCCGTCGCCGGGCAGGAGCTGACGGCGATGGACGAAGACGCGCTCGCCCTGTTCCGGCGGGACAATATCGGCATCGTCTTCCAGAACTTCCATCTGGTGCCGACCATGACGGCGCTGGAAAACGTCGCCATGCCGCTCGAATTCGCCGGCCGGGCCGACGCTTTCGACCTGGCGGAGAGCGGGCTCGACCAGGTCGGCCTGTCCCACCGGCTGACCCACTATCCGGCCCAGCTGTCCGGCGGCGAGCAGCAGCGCGTCGCCCTCGCCCGGGCCTGTGCGGCGCGGCCGCGGCTGATCCTGGCCGACGAGCCGACCGGCAATCTCGACGGCGACACCGGCGGCGCGGTCATGGACCTGCTGTTCCGCCTGCGCGACGAACTGGACCTGACATTGCTGCTGATCACCCACGAAACCGGGCTGGCCGGGCGCTGCGGCCGGATCGTGCGCATGGCCGACGGCCGGATCGCCGATCCCGGGATCGATCGGGACCTGGCGCCCGCCGAAGCTGCCGAATGAGCGGCCTCGCCGGCGATCTCGGCATCGCCGCCCGGCTGGCGCGCCGGGAACTGCGCGGCGGCGTGCGCGGCTTCCGCATCTTTCTCGCCTGCCTTGCACTCGGCGTCGCCGCGATCGCCGGCATCGGCTCGCTCGGCATGGCGGTGCGCGAGGGCCTGCGCGCCGACGCGCAGAAGATTCTCGGCGGCGACGTTGCGGTGCGGCTGATCCACCGCGAGGCGAGCCCGGCGGAGCGGAGCTGGCTCCGGCGCAACGCAACGGTCTCGGAGGCCGCCGACTTGCGCGCCATGGCCTACACGGTTCGGGGTACGGCCGGCGGCGACCCGGCACAGCGCCGCCGGGTCCTGGTGGAGTTGAAAGGCGTCGACGATTTGTGGCCGCTCTACGGCAGCGCTGCGGTCGACGGCAAGCCGGTCTCCCGCAGCCGGCTCGACGGGCTGCTGGCGGCCCGCAATGGCGTCCACGGGAGCGGCGTTCACGGCGCGCTGGTCGATCCGGCGCTCCCCCTGCGGCTCGGTGTCGAAATCGGCGACCGGCTGCGCATCGGCGGGCAATCGTTCGAGATCCGCGGCCTGCTGACCGGCGAGCCGGACCGCGGCACCCGCCTGTTCACCCTCGGCCCGCGCATCCTGGTCAGCCGCGCGGGTCTCCAGGCGACCGGCCTCGTGCGCCACGGCAGCCTGATTTATTTCCACTACCGGCTGAAACTGCCGCCGGGCGCGGACGCCGCGGCCTTCGTCGACCGGTTGAAGGCCGCGCTGCCCAAGGCGGGCTGGCGGGTCCGCTCGCTCGGCGAGGCGACGCCGGCGGCGCAGCGCTTCCTGGCCCGGATCGCGCTCTACCTGACCCTGGTCGGGCTCACCGCCCTGCTGGTCGGCGGGCTCGGCGTCGCCAACGGCGTGCGCGCCTGGCTGGACGGCCGCGTCGCGACCGTCGCCACCTTCAAATGCCTCGGCGCCTCGGCGCGCATCGTCTTTCTCACCTACCTGATCCAGGTTCTCGTGCTGGCGCTCGCCGGCATCGCCATCGGCCTTGTGGCGGGCGCGATCCTGCCGGCGGCGCTGGCCGGCCTGGTCGAGAGCGTCTTTCCGGTCACCCTGCGCCTCGGCCTCTATCCCGCGCCGCTGGCGGTCGCCGCCCTGTTCGGCCTGCTGACCGCGCTCGCCTTCTCGCTGTGGTCGGTCGCCCGGGCGCGCGAGGTGCCGCCCGCCATGCTGTTCCGGCAGACGGTCTCGGCCGTCGAAGGCCGGCCGAAGCCGCTCTATATCGCGATCACGGCGCTGCTCGTCGCCGCGCTGGCGGGGCTGGCGCTGCTCACCGCGGCGGACCCGGTCATCGCGACGATCTTCATCTGCGGCTGCGCCGGCGCCTTTCTGCTGTTCCGCGGCCTGGCCTGGCTGGTGGCGCGCGGCGCGGCCCGGCTCTCCGACCCGGCGCGCGGGGTCAGGCGCGGGCCGAACCTGCGCCTGGCGCTGGCCAACATCCACCGGCCCGGCGCGCCGACCGCGAGCGTCATCCTGTCCCTCGGGCTGGGCGCAACCGTCCTCGTCGCCATTGCGCTGATCCAGGGCAACCTGATGGACCAGGTGCGGCGCCAGATGCCCGACCGGGCGCCCGCCTTCTTCTTCATCGACATCCTGCCCCACCAGGCGGCGCGCTTCGACGCCGCGGTCGACGGGACCGGCGGTGCCACCCGGACGACGCGCATGCCGATGGTGCGGGCCCGCATCGTCAGGCTGAACGGCGTGCCGGCAGCCGAGGCGGCGGTCCATCCGGACGCGCGCTGGGCGACGCGCAGCGAGCGCGGGCTGACCTACGCCGCGGCGATGCCGGAAGGCTCCCGGCTGGTCGCCGGGGACTGGTGGCCGGCGGACTATCGCGGCCCGCCGCGGGTCTCGTTCGACGCCGAGCTGGCGCAGGGCATGGGCCTGGCGGTCGGCGACACCATCACCTTCAACGTGCTCGGCCGGGAGATTACGGCGACGATCGCCAACCTGCGCCGGGTGCAGTGGCGCACGGTGGGGATGAATTTCACGGTCATCTTCGCGCCCGGCACGCTGGAATCCGCGCCGCACAGCCATATCGCGGCGGTCTATACCGAGCCGGAGGCGGAGATGCGCCTGCTGGCGGCGGTCAACAACGCGCTGCCCAACGTCTCCGGCGTGCGGGTGCGCGACGCGCTCGAATCGGCGGCCGGCATTCTGGAGACCATCGGCGTCGCCCTGCGCTCGACGGCGACGGTGACCCTGCTCGCCGGCCTGCTCGTGCTCGCCGGCGCGATCGCGGCGGGGCACCGGCGGCGGGTCTACGACGCGGTGGTGCTGAAAGTCCTCGGCGCGACCCGCGGGCGGGTGCTGCGCGCCTTTCTGCTGGAATACGGCCTGCTCGGCCTCGTCACCGCGGCGATCGCCGCCGTTCTCGGCGCGATCGTGGCCTGGGCAGTGCTGACGCTCGCGATGCGCGCGCCCTGGACCCTCCTGCCCGGCACGGCGATCGGCACCGCCCTGCTCTGCCTCGCCGTCATGCTGCTGTTCGGCTTCGTCGGCACCTGGCGGGCGATGCGCCAGAAGCCGGCCGCCCTGCTGCGCAACGAATAGCCGGCACCCCGGCGGCGAAACGGCGGGCGTGTGCGGGCGAAGCCCATTGATTTTTCGCGCCCGGACGCCAAAATAGCCTCCAGGCTTCAACCGAATTCAATCAGGGGACATCCGGAACCATGGATCCGCGTTACCAGGGTGGTTTTGCCAGCGGCGCCGCAACCGCCGCTGCGTTCGACGAAGGCCTGCGGGCCTACATGCTCAAGGTCTACAACTACATGGTCGTCGGCCTCGCGTTGACCGGCGCCGTGGCCTTCGCCGTGATCAACGTTCCGGCGATTTCCAGCATCTTCTTCGCCACGGTCCAGACCAGCTACGGCCTCGCGACCCAGCTGACGATCTTCGGCTGGATCGCGCTGTTCGCGCCGCTGCTGTTCGTCTGGGTGTTCGCCTCGCGGCTGCACGCGATGGACCCGAATACGGCACAGACGCTGTTCTGGGTCTATGCCGGCCTGATGGGCCTGGCGATTGCGCCCATCGTGGCCGTCTACACGTCGATGAGCATCGCCAAGGTCTTCTTCATGACCGCCGCCACCTTCGGCGCCATGAGCCTGTACGGCTACACGACCAAGCGCGACCTGACGCGATGGGGCTCGTTCCTGATGATGGGCCTGATCGGCATCATCATCGCCATGGTGGTCAACATCTTCCTGGCGAGCCCGGCGCTGCATTTCGCCATTTCGGTGATCGGCGTGCTGGTCTTCGTCGGCCTGACCGCCTACGACACCCAGCGCATCAAGTCGATGTACGCCGCGGCCGACGGCACCGCCGTGATGACCCGCAAGGCGATCATGGGCGCGCTGCAGCTCTATCTCGACTTCGTCAACCTGTTCCTCATGCTGCTGATGCTGTTCGGCAACCGCGAATAGCCCGGCGGCATCGCTGACGGACAAGACGGCCCGGCCCCAGCGCCGGGCCGTTTTCGTTTGGCCCTCAGGCGAAGCAGGCCGCGATGCGCTGCTGGATCGCCACCGCTGCCGCCGCCGGGTCGGGGGCGCTGCGGATCGGGCGGCCGATCACCAGATAGTCGGCGCCGAGGTCGAACGCCTGCTCGATATCGACCGACCGCTTCTGGTCGTCCGCAGGCTTGTTCAGGCCCGGCCGGATGCCGGGGCAGACCGCGATCAGCTCGTCGCCGACCTCTGCGCGCAACGCCTGCACCTCCAGGCCCGACGACACGACCCCGGCGCAGCCCAGCGCCAGCGCCCGCTTCGCCCGGGACAGCACGACCCGGCCGATATCCGCCTCGAAGCCGAGATCGTCCATGTCGCCCCGGTCGAGGCTGGTCAGCACCGTGACCGCGAGGATGCCGGGCCCGTCGCCCGCCGCGTCCGCCGCTTCAACCGCCGCTTCCATCATGGCGTCGTTGCCGTGCACGGTGCAGAAGGTGGCGCCGCGGCCCGACAGGTTGCGCACCGCGCCGGCGACGGTCGCCGGGATGTCGAAGAATTTGAGATCGGCGAAGACCTTCTTCTCCCGCGCGGTCAGCCAGTCGAGCAGGGTGAAATACTCGCCGCCCGTCATCAGCTCGAGGCCGATCTTGTAGAAGCGCACCGTCTCGCCGAGGCTGCTGACGATGGCCCGCGCCTCGTCGGCGGTCGGCACGTCGAGGGCCAGGATCAGGCGCTCCTCCGGCGGAATCGCCTTCATCGCACGCCGCCCCGCGCCCGGCTGCGGCAAGGATCAGACATCGAGATTGGCGACCTCCAGCGCGTGGCTCTGGATGAAGGCGCGCCGCGGCTCGACCACGTCGCCCATCAGGGTCTCGAACAGCTTGCCGGCCTCGTCGACATGCTCGACCCTGACCTGGAGCAGGGTGCGGGCGTCCGGATCGAGCGTGGTCTCCCAGAGTTGGTCCGGGTTCATCTCGCCGAGGCCCTTGTAGCGCTGGATCGACATGCCCTTGCGCGCGGTCGCCACGACGGCGTCGAACAGGGCGATCGGCCCGGTAATCCGGTGCGCAACGTCCTTCGCGCGGAAGGTGGCGTGATACTCATAGAGCGCCTGCAGTTCGATCGCTTCGGCGTCGATCCGGCGGGCTTCGGCGCTGCGCAGCAGGGACGGCGCGAGCAGGTGGGTCTCGGCGACGTCGCGCACCGTGCGCCGGAACATGAGCCCGCCTTCCTCGGCGACCGTGCCGTCCCAGCCGCGCTCATGCTCCGGCGCGAGCGCATCGAGCCGGTTGGCGACAAAGGTCGCCGCTTCGCCGGCCCGGTCCGGATCGTCCACGATATCCGGGTTGAGCACGCCGGCGATCGCCACCTGCTCCAGGATATCCGCCTCCGTGACATGGCGCAGCAGGGGCTGGATCAGGGTCTTGATGCGCCGCGCCTGCTCGACCCGCTGGCGCAGGTCCGGCCCGGCGAGCGCGCTGCCGTCGTGCAACTCGAGGGCGGCGTCATCCAGGGCGGTGTCGATCAGGAAATCGTCGAGCGCCCGGTCGTCCTTCAGATAGACCTCCGACCGGCCGCGCTTGGCCTTGTAGAGCGGCGACTGGGCGATGAACAGATGGCCGCGCTCGATGATCTCCGGCATCTGCCGGTAGAAGAAGGTGAGCAGCAGGGTGCGGATGTGGGAGCCGTCGACGTCGGCATCCGTCATCAGGACGATCTTGTGGTAGCGCAGCTTTTCGATATCGAACTCGTCGCGGCCGATGCCGGTGCCGAGCGCGGCGATCAGGGTGCCGATCTCCTGGGACGACAGCATCTTGTCGATGCGCGCCCGCTCGACGTTCAGGATCTTGCCGCGCAGGGGCAGGATCGCCTGGAAGCGCCGGTCGCGGCCCTGCTTGGCCGAGCCGCCGGCCGAATCGCCCTCGACGATGAACAGTTCCGAGCGTTCGGGATCGCGCTCCTGGCAGTCGGCGAGCTTGCCGGGCAGGGAGCCCATGTCGAACGCGCCCTTGCGCCGGGTCAGCTCGCGGGCCTTGCGCGCCGCCTCGCGCGCCACCGCGGCCTCGACGATCTTCTGGATGACCCGCCGCGCGTCCGCCGGGTTCTCCTCCAGCCACTGCGACAGCCGCTCGTTGACGAAGCTCTCGACCGCCGGCCGGACCTCCGACGACACCAGCTTGTCCTTGGTCTGGGACGAGAATTTCGGATCCGGCACCTTGACCGACAGCACGCAGGTCAACCCCTCCCGGGCGTCGTCCCCGGTCAGCGCCACCTTTTCCTTCTTCGCGATCCCGCTTTCGTTGGCGTAGCCGTTGATCTGGCGGGTCAGCGCCGCGCGGAAGCCGGCAAGATGGGTGCCGCCGTCGGCCTGCGGGATGTTGTTGGTAAAGCAGAGGGTGGTCTCGTGGTAGGAATCGTTCCACTGGAGCGAGACCTCGATGCCGAGGCCGTCGCGCTCCCCGGCGATCGAAACCGGCGCCGGGTGCAGTGCCGTCTTGTTGCGGTCGAGATACTGCACGAACGCATCGATGCCGCCTTCGTAATGCAGTTCGACCGACTTCTGCTCGACATGGCGGTTGTCGGTCAGCGTCAGCCGCACGCCGGAATTCAGGAAGGCGAGCTCGCGCAGCCGGTGCTCCAGCGTGCCGAAATCGAACTCCGTCATGCCGAAGGTCTCGCCCGACGGCAGGAAGGTCACCTCCGTGCCGGTCCGGCCGCCGCTATCGGCAACGACCGCCAGTTCGGCCTCCGGCTCGCCGTTGCGGAAGGTCATGGCGTGCTCGCAGCCGGCGCGCCAGATGCGCAGGTCGAGCCGCTCGGAGAGCGCGTTGACCACTGACACGCCGACGCCGTGCAGCCCGCCCGAGACCTTGTAGGAGTTCTGGTCGAATTTTCCGCCGGCATGGAGCTGGGTCATGATGACCTGGGCGGCGCTGACGCCCTCTTCCGGATGCAACTCGGTCGGGATGCCGCGGCCGTTGTCGCTCACCGTGACCGAGCCGTCGCCGTTCAGCGTCACCAGGATGGTGTCGCAATGGCCGGCCAGCGCCTCGTCGATCGCGTTGTCGACGACCTCGGTGACCATGTGGTGCAGGCCGGAGCCGTCGTCGGTGTCGCCGATATACATGCCCGGCCGCTTGCGCACCGCGTCCAGCCCGCGCAGCACCTTGATGGAGTCGGCATCGTAACCGTCGCCGCTCTCCGCGCCCTCCGGCGGGGCGGGGGCAGGGCCGCTGCCCGCGGGCGCCGGGGCGTTGCGGTCGCTCATGGCGTGCCGTCCGGCATTCGGGCAACCTGCAAGGCCCCGTTTGCGACGGCGACGAAACAGGCCCGGCCGCGCAGCGCGTCGAACATGCCGGCGTCCGTCCCGGTCATCCAAGCCTGGGCGCCCAGTTCTTCGATCTCATGGAACAGGGCGGCGCGGCGGTGCCGGTCCAGATGGGCGGCAACCTCGTCGAGCAGCAGCATCGGCGCGGCGCCGCGCTCGACCGCCTGCCGGCGGGCGGCGGCGAGAACCAGCGCGATCAGCAGCGCCTTTTGCTCGCCGGTCGAGCAGGCGGCCGCGGGCATTTCCCCTACCTGGCCCGAGGCGGTGAAGTGCACGACCAGATCGGCCCGGTGCGGCCCGACAAGCGCGCGGCCGGCGTCGGCGTCGGCAGCGCGCGAGGCCTTGAGCCGCTCCTTGAGCGCCTCCTCGGCCCTCAGGGCCGGCTCCTCGGCGGCCATCGGGTCTTCCCCGCCGTCCAGCGCTACCGCCGGCGCCGGGAATGCCGAGACCCGCCCGGCACAGGCCGCGGCCAGCCGCGCGGTGAAATCGGCGCGTGCGGCCGCGACGGCAACGCCCCGTTCCGCCATCGCCGCCTCAAGCGCGTCCAGCCAGGCCGGATCGGGCCCCCCGGACGTTCGGGGCGATCGAAGCAGGCGGTTGCGCTCGCGCATGGCCTTCTCATAGGCGGCGAGGCGCGTTGCATGGCGCGGCAGGAAGCCGGCAACCAGCCGGTCGAGGAATCGGCGGCGTTCGCCGGCCGGACCGGAGAACAGCCCGTCCATCTCCGGCGTCAGCCAGACGATCGCGCCCAGGTTCGAAAGTTCGCCCTGCCCCCTGGCCGGAACGCCGTCTATGCGCAGCACTCGCCTTGCCGGAACGGCGCCGGACTCGCCGTCCGGGTCGCCGGTGGAATCGCGGCCGGTGCCGACCCGGCGCAGCCCTTCCGGCGTATCGAGCCAGGCGCTGACCGCCCAATGGGTTTCGGGCCAATTCGCTTCGGGACCGGTTGCCGGGCCGCCGCGGCGCTGCAGATCGGCCATGCGGGCGCGACGCAGACCGCGGCCCGGCGCAAGCAGCGACAGCGCCTCCAGAAGATTGGTCTTGCCCGCCCCGTTCGGGCCGGTAAGCACGACGGTGCGCGCCGGCGTTTCGAGACGGGCGCTGCGCCACGACCGGAAAGCCGTGAGCGCCAGCCGGCGCACCGCGAAGGCCGGCGGCGATGGCAAATCGCCGGGCGAGATCGATTCTTCCCCCTCTTCAGAGAGGGAAGTCCCTGAGCGCAGCGAAGGGGATGGGGGCGCCGTGGCGTGCAAACCGGAGAAGCCGTCCGGCTGCGCGTGCCTGGCGCTGGAACACCCCCACCCGGCCTCCCCCTCTGAAGAGGGGGAGGGACAGGAAGGCGGCGTTTGCACCCAGGCTGTCTTTTCCACTCGATCTTGCAGGGGTCGAATGTCCCGTCAGACCCGCATCGGCATCAGCACATAGAGCGACGCTTCGTCTGCCAGATCGCGGATGACCGTCGGCGAGCCGCTGTCCGCCAACTCGAACTTCAGCTCTTCGCCCTCTATCTGGTTGGCTATGTCGAGCAGGTAGCGGGCATTGAAGCCGATCTCCATGTCCTCGTCGCCGTAGGCGATTTCCAGCTCCTCGGTGGCGCTGCCGGCATCCGGGCTGGTCGCCTGCAGGGTGAGATTGCCCCCTGCCGGTCCGGGGCTCAGCATCAGTTTGACGGCGCGCGACTTTTCCGTGGAAATCGTCGACACCCGGTCGACCGCCTCGCGGAACGGCTTCGTCGCCACCGTCATCGCCTTGTCGTTCTGGTTCGGAATCACCCGCTCGTAGTCCGGGAAGGTGCCGTCGATCAGTTTCGAGGTCAGTTCTATGCTGCCGAAAGAGAAACGGATCTTGTTCTCCGACAGGCCGATCTGCACGGTGGCGTCGGCCTCGGCGATCAGGCGGTGCAGTTCGTTGACCGTCTTGCGCGGCACGATCGCACCCGGGATGCCGGCGGCGCCTTCCGGCAACGGCATTTCCAGTCTCGCCAGCCGATGGCCGTCGGTTGCCACGGCGCGCAGCAGCTGAACGCTGTTTTCCTCCTTGGCGTGCCAGTAGATGCCGTTGAGATAATAGCGCGTTTCCTCGGTCGAAATCGCAAAGCGCGTCCGGTCGATCACCGTGCGCAGGTCGGCGGCGCTCATGGCGAACTCGTGGGGCAGGCCGTCGCCTTCGATCACCGGGAAATCCTCCCGCGGCAGGCAGCCCAGCCGGAAGTTCGACCGGCCGGCGCGAAGCGCCAGGCGGCTTCCGTCCTCCTCGAGCGCCAGCTCGACCTGGGCGCCTTCCGGCAGTTTGCGCACGATGTCGTGCAGCGTGTGGACCGGCGTCGTCGTCGCTCCCGGCGCAGCCACATTGGCTTCGGTCGCTTCGATGATCGAGATATCCATGTCGGTGGTGTTGAGCCGCAACGTCGCGCCGCTCGCCTCGATGAGCACGTTGGACAGGATCGGAATAGCGTTGCGCCGCTCGACCACGCTCTGGACATGGGCCAGCGATCGGAGCAGGGCGGCGCGTTCGATGAGAATTTTCATGGGAGGTGTCAGTGATATCCTGTTGTGTGCGTCGCCGGAAACCGGCCGGGTTCCGGGCGGATTCGCTTCCGTTTATCGGGCCCGGAGGCGCCCCGGCGGTCGACGGCCCGATCGGCATTCCGGACGGTAATCCGAACTGCAATCCGGACGAGGCGGGCAGCCGTCCGCGCCGGGCGCCGATTATAACAGAAGCCCCTTGAACCCAAAGGACAATCGACCCTTTACCGCAGGCGGTCGAAAACGGACGCCGTCATTTCCGGCCCCTACTGCAATTCCATCGCGTAGCCGGCCGAGCGGACGGTGCGGATCACGTCGGGCGACCGGCCGACGCCCAGCGCCTTGCGCAGGCGCCTGATATGCACGTCGACCGTGCGCGGTTCGACATAGACATCGCGGCCCCAGACCGAGTCGAGCAGCTGCTCGCGCGAGAAGACCCGGCCCGGATGCTCCATGAAATGGCGCAGCAGGCGGAATTCGGTCGGGCCCAGATGGGTCGCCTTGCCGCCGCGCGTCACCTTGTGGGTGGCCAGGTCCATTTCGATATCGGCGAATGTCAGCTGCTCGGCCGAGACGGCCGGCCGGGTCCGGCGCAGGACGGCGCGGATCCGCGCGATCAGTTCCTTCGGCGAGAAGGGCTTGGCGATGTAGTCGTCGGCGCCGCTGTCCAGCCCGCGGATGCGGTCGGCCTCCGCCGATCTGGCGGTCAGCACGATCACCGGAACGTCGCGGGTCTCGGGGCGCCGGCGCAGCTGGCGGCACACCTCGATGCCGGAAACCGCCGGCAGCATCCAGTCCAGAACGATCAGGTCGGGCCGGCGTTCGCGGACCGAGATCAGGGCTTCCTCGCCGTCGACCGCCTCTTCGACCTCGAAGCCCGCCTCTTCCAGATTGTAACGCAGCAGCGTGACAAGCGGCGCTTCGTCCTCGACGACGAGGATGTAGGGCTTCATCCGGTTCGTCTCCGGCCGCACGGCGCTACCGGTCCGGCGGGGCGTCGACCCGGTCGTATTCCTCGTCGCCGCCCTTGGGGCGCGACTGGAGCAGGGGCCGGCCCTCGACCAGATAATAGATGGATTCGGCGATGTTCGTCGCGTGGTCGCCGACCCGCTCGATATTCTTGGCGATGAACAGCAGGTGGGTGCAGGAGGAAATGCTGCGCGCATCCTCCATCATGTAGGTCAGCAGTTCGCGGAACAGGCTGATATACATTTCGTCCAGCTCTTCGTCCCGCCGCCACACGGCGATCGCCTTCTGGGTGTCCCGGTCCGAGTAGGAATCGAGGACATCGAAGATCATCGAGATGGCAAGGCGCCCCATCCGGGGAATGGCGTGGGCGGGCCGGACCTGCGGGCTCTGCGCCAGGGTCATCGTCCGCTTCGCGACGTTGGTCGCATAGTCGGCGATCCGCTCGAGATCGCTGGAAATCTTCAGCGCAACGATGATTTCGCGCAGGTCGCTCGCCACGGGCTGGCGCAGCGCCAGCAACTGCACGACGAAGGCGTCGATCTCGTGCTCCATCTCGTCGACGCGCGCGTCGCTCTCGATCGTCCGGCTTGCCAGATCGGTATCCCGGCGCTGCATCGCCTCCAGCGCATTGACGAGCTGGGATTCCGCGAGGCCGCCCATCTCGGAGACCTTGTTTTTCAGTTCGTTCAACTCCTGGTCGAACGCGCTGACGATATGTTCCGATGCCATTGCGATTGCCTCTCAGGCCGCCTGTCTCCCACGCTCCGATCCGGTGCCGCTGCGCCGCCCTAGCCGAACCGGCCGGTGATGTATCCCTGCGTCTTCTCGTGCCGCGGATTGGTGAAGATCTGCGGCGTTTCCCCCTGCTCGATCAGGTCGCCCAGATGGAAAAACGCCGTTTTCTGCGAAACCCGCGCCGCCTGCTGCATCGAATGGGTGACGATGACGATCGTGAAATTCTGGCGCAGCTCGTCGATCAGCTCCTCGATGCGCGCGGTTGCGATCGGGTCGAGGGAGGAGCAGGGTTCGTCCATCAGGATCACTTCGGGACCCACGGCGATCGCCCGGGCGATGCACAGGCGCTGCTGCTGGCCGCCGGACAGGCTGGTGCCGGGGTCGCCGAGCCGGTCCTTCACCTCGTCGAACAGGCCGGCCTTGCGCAGGCTCTGTACGACGACCTCCTCGAGGTCGCTCTTGTTCGAGAACAGGCCGTGGACCCGCGGGCCGTAGGCGACATTGTCGAAGATCGATTTCGGAAACGGGTTCGGCTTCTGGAACACCATGCCGATGCTGGCGCGCAGCTGCACCACATCCACGCCGGCGTCGTAGATATCCTGGCCGTCGAGTTCCAGCACGCCGGTCACGCGGCAGATGTCGATGGTATCGTTCATCCGGTTCAGGCAGCGCAGGAAGGTGGACTTGCCGCAGCCCGACGGCCCGATCAGCGCCGTCACCTCGCGCTCGCCGATATCGAGCGAAACGTCGCGCAGGGCGTGTTTCTCGGCGTAGTGGACGTTGACGTTCCGGGTCTTCATCTTGACCCTGAAATCCGGGGCGGCGCCCGTTTCCTCGGCCGGCATCGCCGGGGAGGCGGTGGTATTTTCCATGACGATCTCGTCCACGACGGCCCCCTACCAGCGGCGTTCGAATTTCTTGCGAAGGTATACGGCCGACGCATTCATGACGACCAGGAAGACCAGCAGCACGATAACCGCGCCGGAGGTTTTCTCGACGAAGCCGCGCTCCGGGCTGTCCGCCCACAGATAGATCTGCACCGGCATCACCGTCGACGCATCGGTCGGCCCGCCGGGGATATCGACGATGAAGGCCACCATCCCGATCATCAATAGCGGCGCGGTCTCCCCCAGCGCCCGCGCCATGCCGATGATCGTGCCGGTCAGGATCCCCGGCATCGCCAGCGGCAGGACATGGTGGGAAACCACCTGCATCCGCGACGCGCCGAGGCCGAGCGCGGCCTCGCGCACCGAGGGCGGCACGGCCAGGAGCGAGGCCCGGCCGGAAATGATGATCGTCGGCAGCGTCATCAGCGCCAGCACCATGCCGCCGACCAGCGGCGCCGAGCGCGGCAGTTCGAAGAAGTTCAGGAACACCGCAAGGCCGAGCAGGCCGAACACGATCGACGGCACCGCCGCCAGGTTGTTGATGTTGACCTCGATCAGGTCGGTCAGCCGGTTCTTCGGCGCGAATTCCTCGAGATAGACCGCCGCGGCGAGGCCGACCGGAAAGGCCAGGATCAGGGTCACGAGCATGGTCAGGAAGGAGCCGACGATCGCGCCCCAGATGCCGGCCTGCTCCGGCTCGCGCGAATCGCCGGTGGCGAAGAAGCCGGCGTTGAAGCGCGTCCCGATCCGGCCCTCCTTTTCCATCCGGTCGTACCAGCGCAATTGCAGGTCAGTCACCTTCCGGCCGGATTCGGGCGCGTTGCGGCTGATCGCGCCCTTGGTCAGCTGGTCGATGTCCGACGCCGCCTTGACCCGGATGGAAATCGTGCTGCCGATCCGGTCCGGGTTCGCGATCGTGAAATTCTGCAAAGTCCGCTCGGCATCGGTGCTGAACATCGCGATCAGTTGGTTTTCCTGTTGGCGTCCTTCCGGCCTGTAGGCCGCGACCAGGGACTCGATGAGCGCGCCGCGGAAATCGCCGTCCTCGCGCAGGGTCTCGGGGTCGGTCTTGCCGTCGGGCGCGATCATCTCCTCGTCCAGCAGGACATCGACCTCGATCCAGGTCCGGTAAAAGGCCGGATAGCCTTTCGACACGATCGTGCCGGCCAGGAACAGCAGCATCAGGATGGCGAGCAGGATCGCCACGACGCCATAGAGTCTGAAGCGCCGTTCCGACCGCAACCGCCGGTCGAGGCCGCGCCGGACCCTCTCCTTCTGGCCCGAAATCAGCACGCTCCGGGCCATCTCAGTCATATTTTTCGCGATATTTCTGGACCACCCTGAGGGCGATCACGTTGAGGCACAGGGTGACCAGGAACAGCACCAGCCCCAGCGCGAAGGCCGACAGGGTCTTGGGGCTGTCGAATTCGGGGTCGCCGGTCAGGTTCGTGACGATCTGCACCGTCACGGTGGTCACCGCATCGAACGGATTGACCGTCAGTTTGGCCGAAAGGCCGGCCGCCATCACCACGATCATCGTCTCGCCGATGGCGCGCGAGACGGCGAGCAGCACGGCGCCGACGATTCCCGGCAGCGCAGCGGGCAGGACGACCTGGCGGATGGTTTCCGAGCGCGTCGCGCCCAGCCCGTAGGAACCGTCGCGCAGGGATTGCGGCACCGCGTTGATGATATCGTCGGAGAGCGAACTGACGAACGGAATGATCATGATGCCCATGATCAGGCCGGCCGCGAGCGCGCTTTCCGAGGCGACCGACAGGCCGATGGCCGCGCCGGCATCGCGGATCATCGGCGCCACGGTGAGCGCAGCGAAGAAACCGTAGACCACCGTCGGGATGCCGGCCAGCACCTCCAGAACGGGCTTGACGGTCGCCCGGAGGCGGCGCGAGGCGTATTCCGACAGATAGATGGCGGCGAACAGGCCGACCGGCACCGCGACGATCATCGCGATCACCGTGATCAGCATCGTGCCGGCAAAGACCGGGATCGCGCCGAATGCGCCGGACGCGCCGACCTGGTCCTCGCGGATCGCGGTCTGCGGGCTCCATTCCAGCCCGAACAGGAAATCGACCGGCGAAATCTTGGTGAAGAAGGCCATCGCCTCGAACAGCAATGACAGGACGATTCCGACAGTCGTCAGGATCGCGACGGTCGAGGCGACCATCAGCAGGATCAGGACGGCCCGTTCGACCCGGTTGCGCGCGCGCATGGCCGGGGAGATGCTCCGGTAGGTTACGAGCAGGCCGATCGCGGCGAGGATCGCCATGGCCGCGGCCATGATCCAGGCCGACAGGGCCTGCAGCCGGAGAAAACGTGCGGCGCCCTGTTTCACCAGGGCGGTGATCTCGCCGCTGACGATATCGCCGGTTGCGTAGTTCACGATGTTGTCGATCAGGAGCCGCTTCTGTTCGGGCGCAAGCGCTTCCTTCTGCCTGGTTTCGCCCAGCACGCTCACCTTGTCCGGCAGGCCGTTCCAGACGATGCCCTCGACGATTGCGCTCTGGAACGCAATCCAGAACACGAACAGGACCAGGGCCGGAAGCGCGATCCAGATGGCGACGTGGGCGCCGTAAAAACCAGGCAGCGAGTGCAGGCGGGTCCGGCCGGCGGCGGCGACAGCGCGGGCGCGCCCGCGGCCCAGATAGAAGCCGACGACCGTCAACACCAGCAGTACCGCCAGTATCGTGCCGTAACTCATGTGCCTCCGCCGGCCGGTCGGGTCCCCGCCCGCCGGTTTTCGGGCTTCGGACCGTACCTCGATGACCCCGGAATTCGTTTAACGAATCGCGTCCGGGAAAAAGCGCAGGCCGGTGGACGATTCCGCGGCCATGCGCCCGAAGGAGCCGGGCCGGAGCGCCCGAAAGGCGCCCCGGCCCCGGCGCCCTGTTACATCGTCAGGTCGGGCAGGGATTTGCCCGCCGCGATGAAGTTCTTCATTTCGGTCCGCGGCAGCGGGATCAGGCCCTTGCCGACCAGGTAGCCGCGCCGGCCGATCGCCCTGCGGCTCATGAAAGCGCGGACATACTCCCGGATGCCCGGAATCTGGCCGACATGGTTCTTCTTGACATAGAAGAACAGCGAACGGCTGACCGGGTATTTCTGCGCGGAGATGTTCTCGAAGGTCGGCAGGACGCCGTCGACGATCGAGCCCTGGACCTTGTCGCGGTTCTGGTCGAGGAAGGAAAAGCCGAACACGCCCAGCGCGTTCGGATCGGCTTCCAGCTTCTGCACGATCAGGTTGTCGTTCTCGCCGGCCTCGACCCAGGCGCCGTCCTCGCGGATGCCGCGGCAGACCCCCTTGTAGCGCTTCCTGTCCACCTTCTCTATCGCCTTCAGGCTCTTGAAGCTCTTGCAGCCGCCTTCCATGGCGAGCTCGTTGAAGGCGTCGCGGGTGCCGGAGGTCGGCGGCGGGCCGAGCACTCTGATCGCGACGTCCGGCAGGGCCGGGTTGACGTCCTTCCAGGTCTTGTTCGGGTTCGGCACCAGCTTGCCGCCGTCCCTTTGGCCTTCGGGGACCAGCTTGGCGAGCGCGAGGAAGATGTCGCGGCGGCTCAGCGCGATCCGCTTGGTCTTCTTCGAATTGGCCAAGACGATGCCGTCATAGCCGATCTTGAATTCGGCGACCTTGATGCCGTTCCTGGTGCAGCGCTCGTATTCGCTCTTCTTGATGCGCCGCGAGGCGTTGGTGATGTCCGGCGTCTTCAGGCCCAGCCCGGCGCAGAACAGTTTGAGGCCGCCGCCCGAACCGGTCGCTTCGATAACCGGCGTCTTGAATTTGCTGCTCTTGCCGAAGCGTTCGGCGACGACGGTCGCGAACGGATAGACCGTCGACGAGCCGACGATGCGGACCTGGTCGCGCGCGGCGGCCTGTCCGGCCGCGCCGGCCAGGGCGAGCGCGCCGACGGTGGCGAACGTGACTGTCTTTTTCACGGATGTCTCTCCAGGATTGCGGCCGCGCATCGGATCGCGTCCGGATACGCCGCACGATCGGGGGCGAACCGGGGTGGCGCGGCGGGACAGGCGATCGGTTCCGGATGCCCGGTCGCGGACGCCTGATCCGTCTTTCTTTCCCCATCTCACGCCGCAGCGCCCCCGGATGAAATGCGGGCGCTGCGGACAATCCGGACGCTAACGATGGCGCGCTTCCGAAATACTACAGTTTTGCGTCAGATTTGTTACGGCGGCCCCCGTTGCAGCCTTGTTGCAGCCCCGGTTGCAGAAGGAGAGGCCGCACGGTGCGCCGAAGCCGCTCTTGACCCGGCCCGGCATTTGCCGTTGAACCGCAAAGGTCCGGAAAACCGACAGATTCGGGAGTCGCCGACCATGACGATATCAGCGGGGACAACAGCGGCGGGCGTTACCCTGCACGGCGAAATGAAGCCGGGCTACGACGAAATCCTGACGCCGGAGGCGCTGGATTTCATTGCCGGCCTCCAGCGGACGTTCGGCCCGCGCCGGGCGGAATTGCTGGCGCGCCGGGAAGAGGTCCAGGCAAGGCTGGACGACGGCTGGCTGCCGGATTTCCTGCCGGAGACGAAACACGTCCGCGACGGCGACTGGACGGTCGCGCCGATCCCCGAGCCGCTGCTCGACCGGCGGGTGGAGATCACCGGCCCGGTCGACCGCAAGATGACCATCAACGCGCTGAATTCCGGCGCCAAGGTTTTCATGGCGGATTTCGAGGATTCCAACGCGCCGACCTGGGACAACAACATCCAGGGCCACATCAACATGCGCGACGCCGTGCGCGGAACGATCGCCTTCGACGATCCGGCGAGCGGCAAGCATTACGAACTCGGCGACCGGACGGCCGTGCTTATCGTCCGGCCGCGCGGCTGGCACCTGCCCGACAACTACATCCGGGTGGACGGCGCGCCGATATCCGGCAGCCTCGCCGATTTCGGCCTGATGTTCTTCCACAATGCGAAAGCGCAGATCGCAGGCGGCCTGGGCCCGTATTTCTACCTGCCCAAGCTGGAGAATCATCTGGAGGCGCGGCTTTGGAACGACGTGTTCGTCCACGCCCAGGAAAAGCTCGGCCTGCCGGTCGGCACGATCAAGGCGACCGTCCTGATCGAGACGATCATGGCCGTCTTCGAGATGGACGAGATCCTCTACGAACTGAAGGACCATATCGCCGGCCTGAACTGCGGCCGCTGGGACTATATCTTCAGCTACATCAAGCGCTTCCGGAACCGGCCCGATTTCACCCTGCCGGACCGGGCCCAGGTCACCATGACCGTCGGCTTCCTGCGCAGCTACTCGCTCGAGCTGATCCGCACCTGCCACCGGCGCGGCGCCTTCGCCATGGGCGGCATGGCGGCGCAGATCCCGATCCGGAACGATCCCGAGGCCAGCGAGGCCGCCATCGGCATGGTGCGGGCCGACAAGGAGCGCGAGGCCGGCGACGGCCATGACGGCACCTGGGTCGCCCATCCCGGCCTGGTGCCGGTCGCGCTGGAGGTGTTCGACCGGCTGATGCCCGAGAGCAACCAGCTCGCCCGCCAGCGGCAGGACGTGCACACCAGGGCCGCCGACCTGCTCGCCGTGCCGGACGGCACGATCACCGAGCAGGGCGTGCGCAACAACATTTCGGTCGGCATCCAGTACACGGAGGCCTGGCTGCGCGGCAACGGTTGCGTGCCGATCAACAACCTTATGGAAGATGCCGCGACGGCGGAGATCTGCCGGTCCCAGCTCTGGCAGTGGCGCAAGCACGGCGCGGCGATCACGGACGGGCCGCCGATTGACGACGATCTGCTTGCCCGCCTGATCGCCGAAGAGGCGGAGCGGATTGCCGGGGCAAGGGGCGAGGACGCCGAAGCGCTCGCCGCCCTCGAAGAGGCGCGCGCCCTGTTCTGGGACATGACGGCGTCCGACGAGTTCCAGGAGTTCCTCACCCTGCCGGCCTATCAGCGGATCTCGGCGGACGCGGCTTAGGAATCGCTGCGGGCCGATTCCGGATCAGCCCGCCGTCTTCGCCTCCCGCCGCATGACGTAGATACCCACGGCGATCAGCACGGCGGCGCCCACAATCGTGACCGTATCGGGAAATTCGCCGAAGAAAATCAGGCCCAGCAAAACGGCCCACGGAAAGGTCGTGTAGACGAAGGGCTGCAGCAGGGAGGCGGGCGCCGCGTTCAGCGCCAGGATCAGCGTGTAGTGCGCGGCGGTGCCCAGGAAACCGGCCCCGATCAGCAGCAGCCAGGTCTGCGGGTCCGGCCAGACCCAGTCGACCCAGCCGAAGAGGGTGGTGAACGCAGCGCCGGCCAGCACGGTCCACAACAGCGTCGTATCCTGCCCGTCATAGTGCGCGGTCAGGCGGATCAGCACCTGGTAGAACGCCCAGACCATCGCCCCGGCGACGGGCAGCAGGTGATACCAGTCGAGGTCGAGGAAGCCGGGACGGACGATTGCGAGAACCGCGAAGAACCCGATTCCGACCGCGATCCAGCGCCGCCAGCCGACCCGTTCGCCCAGCATGGGAACCGCGAGCGCCGTGACGATCAGCGGGACGGCGGCGGCGACGGCGTGAACGTCGGCGACGGGCAGATAGCGGAAGCTCAGCACGAAGACGGCGATTTCCGCCACCAGCACCATGCTGCGGCCGAACTGCAGCCAGGGATTCCGGCTCTTCAGCTTGCTGCGGACCGTACGCGGGCCGACGATTGCAACCACGATCGCGGCGAAAATCAGGAAACGCACCCACAGAATCTGGCTGACCGGCAGGCGCTGCGTCAGTTCCCGGGCCAGCGTGTCGACCGCGACGAAGAAGAACATCGACACGCACATGATCGCGATGCCGCGGACCGGGTTGTTCTGGGCGGCCATGGGTCCGGCGTTATCCTTTGCCTGGGGCCGGCAGGCCGATGAAACCGGCGCCGTCGTCGTTCAGCGGGATGGCCTCGAAATCGCGTGCATGGCCTCGATCCGGGGTGTCGGGCGGTTACCGGACGGGACGGGCCCGGGAAGCGCCCTGCCGCGCCTTTTCGGCAGCGGAGGGCAGCCGGTCGCCGGCGGCCTCGACCAGTTCCCTGACCACCAGGCCCTTCAGATCGATGCCGACGCCGCACTTGCAGCCCGGGCAGCCGACGCAGTCGTCGAGGCCCAGATCGATGGCGTTGTCCAGCGCCGCCTCGCGGCCGGATTCGGCGGTCAGCGGATCGATGCGGATCATCTGCAATTTCAGCAGCGAGAAGGGATTGCCCCAGCGATAACCCTGCGCCGGGTCCGGCCGGTCGGCCGGGTCCATATCGCCGGGCAGGCCGCCGTCGAAATTGCGCATGTGCATCGGGCACTTGTTCAGGCAGGCATAGCATTCGATGCACGAGGTGAGTTCGTGATAGTCCGCCGGCGCCTCGACGTTCAGGTCGTTGCCCTGGGCGGTCTGCAGGCGCCCGCGCATCTGCCGGGCGATGCCGTCGCGGCGCACCACCAGGTCGGCGACCGCCGGCAGGGTCGCCATCGGGCTCAGCCGATCGCCCTCCCGCGCCCGGGCGCGGCAGGCGATGATCGGCCGCCCGTTGACGTCGATGGTGCAGACCCCGCAGTTGCGCGCCCGGCAACCGTAGCGGAAGGCGAGGTCCGGCATGGTCGTCGCCTGGGCCTGAAGCAGGACGTCGAGCACCATCGGCCGCTCGTCCTCCGAGCGGCGGGCATAGTCGAACTCGACGACGGCCTCCTCGCCGTCCCGGACGGTGACGATTTCCACTTTCATGACCCGTCCCTCAAGCGCGCGTGCTTTCGCCTGTCGCAGCCTCGGTGCTGCCGATCGGCACCGCAGGCGCGCTGATCTCCTCCACCGCGCCCTTGCCCATGATCGCCCGGTAGCGCGCCAGCAGCTTCCGGTCCTTCACGCCCCTGGGCAGCATGCGCAGCCATCTCAACTGGATTTTCCGCCTGGCCTCCTCGACCTTGTAGGAGATCAGGCGTTTCATCGGCGTGCGTTCCCGTTCGAGGCGGGCGACCTGCCAGCCGTCGTCGTTGAGGCGGACCACCGTGGAGTAGGGCTTCGAGAAGACGGAGATCGTCTTCCTGTCGAAGCGCACATGGCCGCCCAAGCTGCCGTCGCGCTCCCGCGCCGCGGCGGCGACGGCCCTGGCGCAATCCAGCAGGTTGCGCAGCTCCTGGAACTCGATAAACGCCTGGTTCCACATGCCGTAGGCCGGGATCGCCACCGCATCGAGCCTGGCCGTGCACTCGGCGACCGTCTCGTCCATCCGGTCGAGCTTTTCCGCCGTCCGCACCGGCCCGATATTCTTCCAGGCCTGCCGCTGCAACTCGAGCTTGAGGGTCGCCGCCGCCAGCGTGCCTTTCTGACCGAAGCGCCGGTTGACCCGGTCGATCAGGGGCTGGAACGCATCATCCCGAATCCGGTTCCCGGTTTCGCGCGCATGGGCGGCCGCCGCCCGGCCGGAGCGGCCGCCGAAGACCGCGCCTTCGGTCAGCGAGGTCGAACCGAGGCGGTTGGCGCCGAAGACGCCGCCCATGGCCCCGCCGGCGGTAAACAGGCCGGCGATGCCGTGCGCCGCGTCGCCGTCGCCCGCGCCACCGGCCGAAGCGCCGTTTGCGTCGGCCCGGATGCCGCCCATGTGATAATGGGCGCCCGGGCGCACTTCCCACGGCTCCTCGAATTTCGCCGCCTTCTTGCCCAGCGCCTGGCGGGCGTTGTTGTAGGAACTCGGCAGGCAGGTTTCGCCGAAGCGCTGGAAATAGGGCCCGGAGAGCGGCAGTTCCTTGTTGGCGGTCATGTCCAGATAGGCGCCGCCGTTGGGGCTGCCGCGGCCGTCCTCGACCGCGCGCAGGATCGCCGCGGCGCATTCGGCGCGGGTCCGCATGAAGACGCCGTCCAGGATGATCTTGCCGTTCCTGTCGCGCAGAACCCCGAGATAGCTGGCCATCACCGGCTCGCCGGCGCACAGGCCCTCATAAGCCGGCGGCGAGGCGAGGCAGAAGGGCAGGAACTGGACCTGCTCCATATCCACCAGGTCGGCGCCGGCGCGTAGCGCAATGGCGTACCCGTCGCCGGTGTTGCCGCGCATGGTGTCGGTGTTCGGGAAATAGAGGCTGGAGAGGCCGCCGGCGGCGATCACCACCGAGGGCGCGCGCACCGCGATCAGCACGCCGCGCGCCGCGTCGTAGACCAGGCCGCCGACAATCCTTTTCTTCGGTCCCGACCCGTTGGACGCGTCTTCGGTGACCAGGTCGAGGAACCAAGCATCCTCGATATAGTCGACGCGGTTGCCCTGGACGATCGCGTTCCAGTTGGCGTGGCCGAAGGCGATGCCGCTGTTCTTGTGGCCGACCGAGCGCCGGCGCGTGTGCCCGCCGAAGGGCAGGGGCAGGGGCTGCGGGCCGGACCGGTCTTCCTTGATCGGGGGGCGCAGGCCCTGGGTGCGGTAGCGGTCGTAGGCGGATGTGCTGTCCCTGGCGAACGCGTCGGTAATCGCCCGCACGGGCAGGTCGCCGCCGGCCATTTTCAGATTCTCCGAGAGCACCTCTTCCGAATCGTCCGCAGCGCCCGAGCCGCGCACCGTCGCGATGCCTTCCGAAATCTTGGTGTCGGACGCGCCGACCGGGTCCTTGGAAACCGACAGCACACGCGCGCCGGCATCCGCCGCCGCCCGGGCCGCCTGGCCGCCGGAGCCGCCGGAGCCGACCACGATCACGTCATAGTCCCGCCATTCGATGTCGATCGTCATCGGAAATCCCCTGCCCCGATCCCGGCGCCGGCAAGAAACGAATTGCGGCCGGTATAGCCCGCGAATGCGCGTGCGGGCAAATGCACGGGAAAAGGGTAGCAAGTCGGTTTGACTTTCCGCGCAGGACAAAGCCCGGATTTCTCTTCGAATTCCTCCCTTGTTACCCCGGATGGAGCGAAGCGGAAATCCGGGGTCCAGAGTCGCCCGGCACGGTCTTGCCCTGTGGCCTTTCGACAGGCTCAGGGCAGGTTCCTGGTCCCGGATCGCTGCTGCGCAGCGTCCGGGGCGGCAAGGGGTAGGAGCTGGGCGGCAGGCCGTTTTCAGGCCGCTGCGTGCTCGACAATGTCAAACCGACTCACCACCGGCAAATGGGGGGCGGCCATCCTTGCCGGGGTTATCCCACCCGCTCGACCCAGGCCGTCAGGGCCTTCATGTAATCCGTCAGGATGTCCCGGGTCGCCGCGTCGGTCAGCGCGCCGTTCTCGTCGAACTTCGTGTGCGCGGCGCCGACGAAGATTTCCGGCCGGTTCATCACCAGGCCTTCGAGAAAGATGAAGGAGCGGCGCAGGTCGTATTGCGCCCGGGCGGTGCCCAGACCCCCCATCGCCGCGCCCATGACGCCGATCGGCTTGTTTTTGAACGGCTGGTCCGGCACGCGGGAAATCCAGTCGATGGCGTTCTTCAGCACCCCCGAGACGCCGTAATTGTATTCCGGGGTCGAGATCAGCAGGCCGTCTGCGGCGCGGATCTCCTCCGCCAGCGCGGTCACCGCCGCCGGGATCGCCTTCTGCTTCTCGTCGTCGTTGTAGGGCGGGATTTCGCCGAGGCGGTCGAACGGGGTGACGCCGGTACCGTCGGGCGCCGCGGCGCCGGCGGCGCGGATCAGGCTGGCGTTGAAGGAACCGGCGCGCAGGCTGCCGGCGATACCGAGAAGGTTCATCGTTCGCTCCGGGATTGGTAGGGGGTGTCGCCGCCGTCACCTAGCCGGCTGCACGGCGATCCGCAAGACCGGCGGCGGGACGCCCTGACGCTTCCGCCGCGCCCGCGAAGGGTGGTAACGGAAGGCGTCAACCGACCGCGGAGAGATCATGACCGGTACAGCAGCCGCCCCCGCCGACAATCTCAGGACCGGCGGGCAAATCCTGGTCGACCAGCTGCGCATCCACGGCGTCGAGCGCGTGTTCTGCGTGCCCGGCGAGAGCTATCTCGCAGTGCTCGACGCGTTTGTCGACGTGCCGGAAATCCACGTCGTGACCGCGCGCCAGGAGGGCGGCGCGGCGATCATGGCGGAGGCCCACGGCAAGCTGACCGGCACCCCCGGCGTCTGTTTCGTCACCCGCGGGCCAGGCGCGACCAATGCCAGCGCCGGCATGCATATCGGCTTCCAGGATTCGACGCCGATGATCCTGTTCGTCGGCCAGGTCGCCCGCGCCACGGCGGACCGGGAGGCCTTCCAGGAAATCGACTACCGGCGCATGTACGGCCAGCTGGCGAAATGGGTCGGCCAGATCGAGGATCCGGAGCGCATCCCGGAGCTGGTCTCCCGCGCCTTTCATACGGCGGTCAACGGCCGGCCGGGACCGGTCGTCCTCGCCCTGCCCGAGGACATGCTGGTCCAGCGCGCCGGGGTCGGCGACGCGCGCCGGTACCGCGAGATGCAGCCGGCGCCGCCCCCGGAAGACATGGAGCGGCTGCGCGGCCTGCTGCTCAAGGCCGAACGGCCGATGGCCCTGCTCGGCGGCGGCGGCTGGGACCGGCAGGCCGTCGCCGGCTTCGAAACCTTTGCCGGGGCGTTCGACCTGCCGGTTGCGGTCTCGTTCCGCTGCCAGGCCTATTTCGACAACCGGCTGGACCAATATGCCGGCCATGCCGGGGTAGGCGCCGACCCGGCGCTGAACGACCGGATCGCGGCGGCGGACCTGCTGCTGGTCGCCGGCGCGCGCCTCGGCGAGGTGACGACCGGCGGCTACACCATCGTGCGCCCGCCGGTGCCGGAACAGACGCTCATCCATGTCCATCCCGGCGCCGAGGAACTCGGCCGGGTCTATCAGCCGGACCTCGGCATCAATGCCGGAATGAAGCATTTCGCGGCGGCGGCGGCCGCGCTGGACGCGCCGGAATCGGTGCCCTGGAGCGCATGGCGCGCGGACGCCCGCGGCGATCATCTCGCTTTCCTAAGGCCCCATCCGGTGCCCGGCGACGTCCAGATCGGTGAGATCGTCGCCTGGCTGAGCGACCGGCTGCCGGAGGACGCCATCCTGTGCAACGGCGCCGGCAACTACAACACCTGGCTGCACAGGAGCTTCGTGTTCAAGGGCTACCGGACGCAGATCGGCGCGACTTCCGGCTCGATGGGCTACGGCACGCCGGCGGCCATCGCCGCCAGCCTGGCCGAACCGGAGCGGACGGTCGTCAACTGGACCGGCGACGGCTGTTTGCTGATGCACGGCCAGGAGCTGGCGACGGCGATGCAATACGGGGCGAAGGTCGTCAACATCGTGGTCAACAACGGCATGCTCGGCAGCATCCGGATCCACCAGGAGCGGGACTATCCGACCCGCGTCTCCGCGACCGCCCTGCGCAACCCGGATTTCGTCGCGCTCGCCGAAGCCTACGGCCTGCACGGCGAGACCGTGCGCACGACCGACGATTTCGCGCCGGCCTTCGAACGCTGCCTCGCGGCGGCGCGGTCGTCGCTGATCGACCTCCAGGTCAGCCCGGACGCCGGCACGACGACCCGCTCGATCGGCGAAATCCGCGACGCCGCCCTGGCGCGGCTGCGGCCGGTCGGCTGAGGCCGGGCGCACCGGACGCGGCAAGGCTGACGGGCGGCCGTCGAAGCTGTATGTATGGACGGCGGGCGAAAGCGCTTGCCGCAAAATGAGGGGAAGGAAGCGGTCCGATGAGCGACGTCGATATCTACAAGACCCAGAATTTCGGCAACAGCAGCGGATGGGGCCGGTCGCCGGCCCTGCTGATCGTCGATTTCGTCAACGGCTTCACCGATCCGGCGCGCTTCGGCGGCGGCAACATCCAGGAGGCGATCGCCAACACGGCGGTGCTGCTCGACGCCTGCCGCAGCTATGGCCTGCCCGTCGTGTTCACCCGGGTGATCTATGCCGACGACGGCGCGGACGCCGGCGTGTTCTGCCTCAAGGCGCCGAGCCTCGTGACGCTGACCGAGGACAATCCGGAGAGCCATGTCGTCGATGCGCTGAAGCCGCGCGACGGCGAGCTGATCGCGCGCAAGCAGCAGCCCTCGGCCTTCTTCGGCACCAACCTGCATTCCTGGCTCACCATGCGCGGCGTCGACACGATCATCCAGACCGGCTGCACGACCTCTGGCTGCGTCCGCGCCTCGGTGATCGATGCGCTGAGCTACAACTACCGCAACATCGTCGTGACCGATTGCGTCGGCGACCGGGCGCTCGGCCCGCACGAGGCCAACCTGTTCGACATGGGCCAGAAATACGCCGACCTGCTGACCTGCGAGGAGACGCTGGCCGCGCTCGCCCAACTCATGGGCGTCCGCGCCGAAGCAGCGGAATAGGGCCGCCGCGGGGCACGGGCCGGTCGGCTACCGCGCCGCCGGGGTGTAGGTAAGGCTCAGGCCGAGGAACTTCTGCAGCGGGTCGAGATCGAGCCTCTGGCCCTTCGCCTGTTTCGCCTGTGCGGACAGGGCGCCGAAATACCCGATGATGCTGGCGACCGGCAGGGGCCGGCCGGGCCTGAGCGCGATCGTCAGCGTACCCGGCGCCTGCATCCATCGCGCCGCCGCGCGCAGCATCGCCGGCGCGAAGACCCCGGAGAAACGGGCGGTCATGCCGGCCAGCGAGCCGGCAAATCCCTGCCGCATCGCCTTCGCCGTGATCTTCGGGGCGTCCGGGTTCTTCTTCGAATGCTCCTCGGCCACAAAAGCAAAAATCCTGCCGAGGCCGCCCAGATCGGTCATGGCATAGGTCATCCGGTGCACGCGCGTCGCGGCGAAGAGATCGAGGAACATGGTGCCTACGGCGTCCGGCTGCGTCGATCCCACGCTGCCCGGCCCCAGTTTTTCCAGAAGCTTCGGGTCCCTCAGCCGGGCGAATTCCACGCCGTCGAACCGGCCGGCCATCTCGACGCGCAGCAGGCCGCGTATCGTCGCCGTGCCGGAGTCCAGGGTCACGGAACCGGCCGCAGGATCCAGTTCGTAGACCTGCGAGAGGTCGATCACCAGCGTTTCGCCGCCGAAAACGGCCAGCGACCTGCTCCAGCCCATGAGGTCCAGCACACTGCCGCCGGGGCGGATGCCACTGAACGTCAGGTCGGCGAAATGCGGCAGTTCCGGGTTGCGGTAGTCATAGCGGCGGGCGATGATCGTTTCCGCCGTGAAGCTAAGGGTCTCGGTTTTCTTCGGCGCGTCCGGATTTTTCGGATCCTGCCACGGCATCGCGACCTCGTATTTCAGGTTCCGGATCGTCAGGACGCCGTTTTCTTCGGAGACCGGGCCGTAGCTGAACTTCGCGCCGTACCGGTCGTAGCCGTAGAACAGCTTCTCGGCCTTCTGCGCCGGCGTCAGCGATTCCTGCGCCAGTGCCGCGCCCGGCAGGCCCACGGCCAGCACGGCGGCGAACAGCGCGACGGCGCAGGCGCGCGTTGCGGTCAGCATCGAACCGGCACTGCGGCCCGGCCGGTTGCGCCGGGCCTTACACGGCCTCGGCCCACTTCTTCTCGAATTCCCAGACATCCTCGAACCCCATCAGCCGGCTGAACTCCTGGAAGTCGTAGAGCGGCGCGCTGGCGCCGATGCTCGACCCGGTCTCGCGGATCTGCGCGTAGACCCGGCGCAGCGCCTCGCCCGCCGCCAGGAAGCCGGCCGCCGGATAGATCGCCAGCGAATAGCCGATCGCCCGGTAGTCGGCGACCGGCAGGACCGGCGTGCTGCCGCCCTCGACGACGTTCACGAGCAGGGGCTTGCCCCGGAACGCCTCGCCGATCCGCTGCATCTCCTGTTCATTCTCGGGCGATTCGATGAACAGGATGTCGGCGCCCGCTTCGGCGAAGGCTTCGCCCCGGCGCAGCGCCTCGTCCAGGCCGTACAGGCCGCGGGCGTCGGTGCGGGCGACGATCAGGAAATCCTTCGAGTCCCGCGAGGCCGCGGCGACCCGGAGCTTGGCGACCGCATCTTCGAGCGGGATCACCCGGCGGCCCGGCGTGTGGCCGCATTTCTTGGGAAATTCCTGGTCCTCGAGCTGGATCGCCGCGGCGCCGGCCGCCTCGTAGCCGCGCACCGTGCGCTCCACGTTGAGCAGGCCGCCATAGCCGGTGTCGCCATCGGCGATCAGCGGCGTCTCCGTGACACTGACGAACTGGCCGACCCGGCCGACCATGTCGGTGTAAGTCGCCAGCCCGGCGTCGGGAATGCCGAGATGGCTGGCGACGGCGCCGTAGCCGGTCATGTAGAGCGCGTCGAAGCCCATCGCGTCGGCGACGCGCGCCGAAATCATCTCGAACACGCCGGGCAGCGATATCCATTCCCGCCTGCGGATCTTTTCTGCCAACGCGGCGTTGGCCGCCTGTCGAGTCGCTGTCATCGTCACTCCTGTCGCAATTGTTGCCGTGCCGGCCGGCGCCGGCGAGGCTGTCCGGTCCCTGCCAATATAGAGCGGGAACAGCCGCCGGTCAGCGGCCGGAACGCGAAGATGCGGACTGCCCCTTCGATACGCCCCGAATCGAATCCGGGGCCGCTCAGGGTGGAGGAGGGCCGTGCAGGTACAGCGACACAATACCAGCCTCCCTCATCCCGAGCAGGCGCGAAGCGCCGTATCGAGGGGCGTATCAGCCGTTCAGGACCGCGCTGAGGGCGCCGCGCTCGCGGATTTCATCGAACCAGACTGCGAGCGCCGGCCAGGCCGCCCGCCAGTCCTCGCCGGGCAACTGCCGGTCGAGATGCGCCAGCATGGCCGCGAGCGCGATATCGCCGCGGGAGAACTGCGCGCCGACGGCAAAGGACCGGTCGCCGAGCATGGCGGCGGCGGTCGCCAGGCCGTCCCGCACCCGGGTGCGCCGGCGGGCGATCCAGTCCCCGTCCCCTCCGGGGGTTTCGGCCGGCGCGCCGCGGGCGCCGGCGATGTAGAGATCGACCGCGGCGGCGTTCACCCCTTCGGTGAGCGCTTCCCAGGTCTTGACCTCGAAGACCTCCGCCGGATCCACCGGCATCAACGGGGGCACGGGGCGGACGGTCTCCAGGTAATCGAGGATGGTCCGCGTATCGTAGAGGGCGACCTCCCCTTGCGCCTCCTCTCCGGCCGGGGCGCCGAAGCGGACCAGCGGGTTCCGGTTCAGCGGGTTTTCCGAGACGCCCTCGCCGGGCTGCCAGGTCATGTCTTCGACCAGCCGGTAGGCCAGCCCCTTCTCGCGCAGCGCGATCAGCACCCGGCTGGTGTCCGGCCCCGGCGCGGGCGAGATCACGGCGATCGGGCCGTCCGGCAGCCGGCCGGTATCGGCCGGCGTGCGGCCCGGCCCCGGCCCGCTCAGCGCCTTGGGCGGCGCAGCTTCCGGTTCGGCGGCCTCTTCCCTCTCCTGCCGGCGCGGCGCGGGCGCCCCGTTGCCGTCGGCGATCAGCGCGGCATAGTCCCGGCGTTCGAGCAGAAGCGAGGTCGCGGCGCCGAAGACCAGCCCCCAGAACGGCGCGCCGATGCCGAGCAGGTTGACGTTCACGCCGGGGATCAGGTCGGTCACCGTTACGACCAGGCTGACCGTCGCGCCGATGGCGAAGCGGCCGCCGAAGCCGGCGGTGAAGGCCTGTTGCAGGACCGGCAGCATGGCCAGCCCGCCGATGATGTAGATGAAGGATTCCGGCACCGAGAGCGCCAGCCGGGTCACCACCGGCGACAGCAGGCCGAAGGCGACCGCCAGCGCGGCCCAGAGATAGGCGCCGACGAAATGGAAGCGCACCGCGCCGGACGAGGCCAGGATCGCGTTGGTCGGCCCGGTCATGCAGGTGTTGACGCTGCTGTAGGCGGCGAACAGCAGCGAGCCGGCGCCGCACATGAAAGTGCTGGTGTTGGTCGGCGGATCGTGGCCGGAGACGCGCAGGATGGCGATGCCCTGGGCGTTCTGCAACGCGAGCACGGAAACGAGCAGCGGCAGGACCAGATCGAGCAGCGCCGCCTTCGAGAAGACCGGCTGGACGATATCGGGCCGGGCGATCTGCAGCGTCAACTCCTGCTGGAGCGCGAACTGGCCGCCGTCGACCGCCATGTAGCCGGCGGCCAGCAGCGCCATCAGCACCGGCGGCAGAAATCGCGCCACCGGCTTCCAGAAGGAAAACACGATCCAGGCGATCAGCGCCGCCAGGGCGATCCTCAATTCCTTGTCGAAGGCGTCGACCGCCAGGATGCCGAACTTCAGGAACACCCCGGCGACCATGGCCATGACGATCGGCTGGGGCACGAAGCGCATGATCGCCTTGAAGCCGCTGGTGACGCCGAGCAGGATCATCACCGCACCGGTCACCATGTAGGCGCCGACGATTTCGGCGAACGGATATTTGAGCAACGCCTGGCCGGCGATGGCCGTGCCGGAGATCGTCCAGGCGAAGGCGAGCGGCTGCTTGTAGAACCAGCTCATCGCGAAGGTGATGGCGCCGCCGCCGGCAAAGCCGATGAAGATCCACGACGACAGGGTCTCAGTGGAGAGCCCGCCGGCGATCCCGATGGTCAGGATCAGCGCGACCGGCCCGGTCGAGGCGAACAGGAAGGCGACGACGGCATTCGCCAGATGGTGCGGGCGGACGGCCAGCAGCGTCTCGGCAAATCGCGGGCGGTCGGGGGCTGGCCGTTCAAACACGGGAGGCGGCGGGCTCGTTCGCTATGTCCGGCACCGCGCGGTCAACGGCGGCGCGCGGCCGGCGCACGTTAGCGGCGCGGGCGACGGCCGGTCAACGCGCGGGATCGGCCCGGCGCGCCGAAGAGGACCGGTGCCGGAGATTGGACCTGCCGGCGGACCGGCTCTATTCTGCCGGCGCAAATCCAACGGATCCGGGGAGGGCGGCATGGCTGTCGGCACGCTCGACAAAGAGGTTGTAACGGAGAGTCCGTCCCACGACGAGATCGTGGCGCGCGCCGAGCGGGTCGCGGTCGCGCTCCGCGACAATGCGGCCGAGGCCGACGACCTGCGCCGGGTGCCCGACGATTCGGTCCGGCTGATGAAGGAACAGGGCCTGCTCAGGGTCATCCAGCCGCGCCGGGCCGGCGGCTGGGAAATGTCGCTGCGCGCCCATCTCGACGTCATCGGCGCGCTGGCGGAAGGCTGCGCTTCGTCCGCCTGGGTCGCCGGCGTCGCCCACGCGCACAGCTGGATGCTCGGCCACTTCCCTGAGCAAGCGTTGCAGGACGTCTACGGCGCCGACCCGACCAACCTCGTCGCCGCCGTGATCGGCCCGCGCGGCCGGGCGGTGCGCCACGCCGACGGCAGCCACACGCTGGAGGGCTTCTGGCCGTTCGGCTCCGGCTGCCACCACGCCGACTGGCTGATCCTCGGCGCCGAGGTGTTCGACGAGGCCGGCGAACTGATCGAGCCAGGCGATTTCGTCGTTCCGGCCAGCGCTGTCGAAATCCGCGACGACTGGTATGTCGCCGGCCTCCAGGGCACCGGCAGCAATTCGCTGACCTGCAAGGGCCTCGAAATCCCGGCCCACCGCTTCCTCTCCATGCCGAAGCTGTTCGACCTCGATACGCCGGGCCTGGAAGACTATGACGGTTGGCTCTACCGGGCGGAGGCCGTGCCGGTGCTCGCGCTGTGCATCACCGGCAGTTCGCTGGGCATCGCCCGGGCCGCCCTGCCGGAATATCTGCGCATCGTGCCCGGCAAGGCGCTCGCCTACACCCACTATACGGCGGAGGAATTCGTCGGCACCCAGATCGGCGTTGCCGAGGCGGCGACCCTGATCGACTGCGCCCATTTCCTGCTCTACCGCATCGCCGACGATATCGACCGCTACGCCAGGGCCGGCGAGCGGATGCCGATGGAAATGCGCGGCCGCATCCGCATGGACTGCGCCCAGGGCGTGCGCTTCTGCATGGAGGCGGTCGACAAGCTGTTCCACACCGCCGGCGCCTCGGGCCTGTCGCTCAAGGGCTCGCTGCAGCGGGCCTGGCGCAACCTGCACGCCATCAACATGCACGGCCTGCTGGCCTACGACACCAGCGCGGAACTCTACGGCCGGGTCATGCTCGGCCTGGAGCCGAACACCGAGATCATCTGAACCGCACGGCCCGCGGGCGCCGCCTATTTCCGGTCGAAGCGGATGTCCTGCTTGGCGAGGAAGGCCTCGATGCCGCGCCTTGCCTCTTCGCTGGTCTGGGACAGGGCGGCCGCGACGGCTTCGGCGAAGCTGCCGGCCATGCGGTCCATGTCGGCGATGCGCGGCAGGGCGTTGATCATCATGTAGTTGCTGATCTTGGCGTTGCCGGCGATGTCGTCGGCGAGCGCCATCGCCTTGTCGAAGGCCGTGCCCGCCGGCTCGACATAGTGGCTGAGGCCGAGGCGCCTTCCCTCTTCGGCATCGTAGCGCCGGCCGGTCAGCATCATCTCGCGCATCCGGTCGAAGCCGATGATGCGCTGGACCCGGACGCTGGCCCCGCCGCCGACATAGATGCCGCGCCGGCCTTCCGGGAGCTGGTAGAAGGCGGTCGGCTCGGAGACCCGGACATGGCAGGCGGTCGCGATCTCCAGCCCGCCGCCGATCACCCCGCCCTGCATCGCCGCGACGACCGGCACCGGGCCGAATTCCAGCAGGTCCAGGGTCTCGTGCCAGAAGCGCGAATGGAGCACGCCGTCGAAGGCCGAGCGCTCCTTGTGTTCGGCGAGGTCGAGGCCGGCGCAGAAATGATTGCCGGCGCCGCGCATCACGATGGCGCTGGTTTCCTCCGGGTCCAGGGCGTCGACGAAGGCGCGGATATCGCGGATCAGCCCGTCGCAGACCGCGTTGCGCTTCTCCTCCCGGTCCAGGGTCAGAACGGCGATCCGCTCCTGCCGGGAAACGGTGACATAGTCGGTGGCGTAAACCTGTTCCATCGGGCGCCCGCTCGTTCGTGCCGGTTGAGGGGCACAGGCTATAGACAAAGCCGCCGCGGGTGAGAAGGGGCGTGTCGGGGAACGGGCAGCCAAACCGGGCGGCGAACGTTGTCTCGGCGTCTTGCACCATCCAACAGTGTCACCCCGGATGGAGCGCAGCGGAAATCCGGGGTCCAGGGTCGCCGGCGATGTTTGTGCCCTTGGCTCTGGGCCCCGGATCAAGTCCGGGGCGGCAGTTTTTGATTAATTGTATAAAATACCGCGAATTCAAGGCGATGCGGGCGTTCGATCCGGATACTTGCCCAATTTGTGAACCGGAACATGGTCGCCCGAGCCAGGCGTTAATTAAACGATGATTCATAAATTCTACCGGTCTTTCCTGCACACGCGCCGGGAGCATTGCGCCGCCGTCAGTACAGCAGCCCGGGCAGCCACAGGGCGAGGCCGGGGAGGAGGACGAGCAGGACGACGAGCGCCGTATCGGCGAACAGGAAGGGCACGATGCCGCGATAGACGGCGCCGAGGTCGATGTCCGGCAGCTGGGCGCGGATGACGAAGATGTTCATGCCGACCGGCGGCGTGATCAGGCCGGCTTCCGCCACCACCACGACGAAAATGCCGAACCAGACCTTGTCGTAGCCGATGCCCTCGGCGAGCGGCAGGAAGACCGGCACCGTGATCAGGATCATGCTGAGCGAATCGAGGAAGCAGCCGAGCACGAGATAGACCGCCAGCATGAGCAGGATGACCAGCCAGGGATGCAGCGAGCCGGCGCCGAACAGGTCGGTTACCGCCTTCGGCAGCTGGGTCAGGACGATGAACTCCTTGAACAGGAAGGCGCCGAGCACGATGAAGAACAGCATGGCCGTGGTCGAGACCGTCTCGGCCAGGCTGGCCCGGAAGCCCGCCCAGTCGAGGGTCCGGGTCGCTACGGCGATGACGATGGCAGTCAGGGCGCTGACCGCGGCCGCCTCGGTCGGGCTGAACACGCCGAGATAGATGCCGCCGACGGCGATGCCGAACAGCAATACGATCTTCCACAGGCCGAACAGGGGCAGCAGCCGCTCGGCGAGCGCCAGGCCGGGCATTTTCGGCACCCGGTCGGGCGCGACCCAGCCGATGATCGCGATCACGAGGACGTGCAGGGCGGCGAGCGCGATGCCGGGCAGCAGGGCGGCGGCGAACAACTCCGGCACGCCGGCCTCGGCGATGATGGCGTAGAAGATCAGGATGACCGAGGGCGGGATCAGGATGCCCAGCGTGCCGCCGGAGGCCACCGTGCCGGTCGCCAGCTTCTCGTCGTAGCCGAACTTGCGCATTTCCGGGATCGAGACGCGCGACATGGTGGCGGCGGTGGCCAGCGACGAGCCGCAGATCGCGCCGAAGCCGGCGCAGGCGCCGATCGTGCCCATGGCGAGCGCGCCGCGCAGGCCGCTGAACAGGGCGTTGGCCGCCCGGTACAGGTCGCCCGACATGCCGGAGCGGGTGGCGACGACGCCCATCAGGATGAACAGCGGCACGACGGTGAGCCCGTAGGCGTCCTCGCCGACCAGGTAGGAGGAGGTTTCGCCCGCCGCCAGCCCGGCGTTGCGCCAGCCGTCCATGACCGTGTAGCCGAGCAGGCCGGTGATGCCGAGGGCAGCGCCGACCGGAATCCGGACCAGGATCAGTCCGAAAACCGCCAGCAGGCCGAGAACGCCGTAGACCTCATCCGGCATCGGGAATCGCCCGAATCCGCGGGTTTCCGGTTTTTGAACGATACATCAGAAATGCGCGGTCAGAGCGGTGCGCCGCCGGCCCGGTCGGGCGGCCCGCCGCGCAACCACACGAGGGCGACGGCCACGCCGGCGAGCGCGGCGCAGCCGAGGCCGATCAGCATGGGCAGCCAGAACCAGAAGCGGTTGATGTCCAGCGACATGGTGTTTTCGCCGAACTCGAGCTTTTCCAGCGCGACCGGCAACGACTGGAAGAAGGACACCGCCAGGAAAACGATAATCAGGAGCAGGCCGATCCAGCGCATCGCCCGGATCTGCCGGGCCGGCGCAATCTGGTCGATCAGGTCGACCGCGACATGCTCGTCGCGCAGGGTGACCGCCGGCAGGGCGATGAAGATGCAGGTCGCGAACGCCCACACCATGATGTCGACATCGTTCTCCCCGGTCCAGTTCGCGACGTAGCGCAGCGTCACCGAAACCGTGGTGAACAGCATCATGAACACCAGGAACAGGGCGGCGGCGAGGGAAAACACCCCCGCCACCCGGTCCAGCCCGGTCGGTCGGGACAAGAGCCGGATTCCGACCGATTTGCGCCTGAACGGCGGCCGGCGCTAGTTCCTCAGGAAGTTGCGCGAGGTCTTTTCGTGCTTCGCGGCCAGCGCCTTCATCATGGTGTAGACCGCGCGCGCCGGCAGGCCCTTCTTCTCCAGGGCGGCGATCCGGGCCTCGGTCACCTTTGCGCCGACATCGCGGAACTTCTTCGCCTCCGCATCGGACAGCTGGATCGGCGTCATGCCGGCCTTCATCATGATCTTCTTGCCGATCGCGTCCAGCTTGTCCCACTCATGGCCGATTTCCTTCTCCCGGCCGGTCACGCTGTCGTCGATCACCTTCTTGAGCTTGGCCGAAAGAGAATCGTACCGCTTGGCGTTCATGTTGACCGAGAAGCTGGCGACGTAGCTGTACATTTCGGTGGTGTATTTGGTCACCGGCCCCATGCGGAAGGCGATGCCGGCGCCGCCATAGTCGATGAACGCGCCGTCCAGCGTGCCTTTCTGCATCTGCTCGACGATCTGGGTCGGCGGCAGGCCGCGCGGCGTGGCGCCGAGGGCGCGGATGAAGTCCCGGATCGTCTGGGAGGCGAAGCGCAGACGCAGCCCCTTCATGTCCGCGGTCGTGCGCACCGGCTTCTTGGCCGTGTGGATATTGCCGGGCTGGTGGGTCAGCAGCACCAGCACCTTCACGCCCTTGTGCTCCCCGTCGAGATACTTGGCGCGCAATCCCGCATCGTTCAGCACCTTGGTGCCGATCTCGGCGCTGCCGATCAGGAACGGCATGTTGGACATCTCGGTCAGCGGGAAGCGGCCGGGCGTGAAGCCGTGGACCGACCAGGTCACGTCGGCCCGGCCGGTGCGGGCGATATCGTAGTATTTCGGCGGCGGGCCCATCTGGGCGCCGGGGAAGACCTTGAAGGCGATCTCGCCGCCGGATTTCTGCTCGACCTCCTTGGCCCAGCGGGCGAGCCACTGGGAAAACGAGTGTTTCGGCGTCACGAAATGCGCCAGCTTCATCTCGATCTTGGCGCTGGCCGATGCGGACCAGAGGACCGCGCCGGCGAGGGCCGCAACGGCGGCCGCTGTTTTCAGATGATGCATGTTTTTCCTCCCGTCGCGCCCGGGCCCCGTGCCCGCACAGGCGCTTTGCAGATTTCCGCCGGACGCCGGCAACGGTCCGGATACCGGCAGGCGGCGTACGCTCAACCGTCCAGCAACGGCATGCGATCCAGCCATTTTTCCACGTCCGCCGGATCGTCGAACAGGGTTTCCAGTTCTGCCTTCGCCGTGGACCGGGTCTGTCTTGCCGACTGTACAACAGACGGATCGTAGCCTTCCACCCTCGTGCTGATTTCCAGCCGGATGCCGTTGTTGTCGTAGAAATAGACCGACAGGAACCCGTCGCCCAGGTCGATCGGCTCGGTGATCTCCACGCCGCAGGCCCGGACATGGGCGCGGACTTCGTCGAAGCGCCGGTGCGGCGTGTGGAACGCGACATGCTGCATGCCGCCGATATGGTCGCGGTCGGCCTGCGGCACCCCTTTCGGATACTCGAACACGGCGAACAGCGAATCGTTGCCCATGTCGAAAAAGTAATGGCGCAGCTGGTCGTAGGGCGGCTGGCCGCGGTCCGCCGCATAGGGCACGCGGCGGACATGCACCAACTGCATGCGCAGCACCCGCGTATAGAAATCCAGCGTGCCTTCGAGATCGTCGGTGACGATCGCCAGATGGTCGATGCCGCGCAGCGGCACGTCGGCTGGTTCGCCGGAAGCATGGGCTTCCTGAATCGTTTGCGCCGTTCCGTCCATTTTCCTTCACCTGTCCCGGGGCCGGCTGTCCGGCTTGCGCTTACGGTAGATCGAAGAAAGCGTATGATTGCGGACGGAATCAGTCAAATTGCCGTGCCGGTTTGTGGTACGTCCTCCGGAACCGCGCGGACCGGCGAACCGGGGCGTTCGCGAGGCAACCGACCGGCAAAAGGGGCCGGCGAAAGGGGCAGACCATGTTGATCGGCAAGGCCGGCGCGCTCAGGAGCGCGATCTGCACGGCGGACGAGACCAGCATAACGGTGCGCGGGCGCGACCTGTGCGGCGACCTGATGGGCGGCCTGTCCTTCACGGAGTTTTTCCTGCTCCATCTGACCGGCAAGGCGCCGAGCGCAGACCAGGCCTTCTTCCTCGACGCCATGCTGGTGGGCCTGGCCGAACACGGCATGACGCCGAGCGCCCAGGCGGCGCGCATGACGCTCGCCGCCGCGCCGGAATCGCTGCAGGGCGCGGTGGCGGCCGGGATCGCCGGCGCCGGCTCGGTGGTCCTGGGCGCGGCGGAAGAGGCCGGCCGGCTGCTGGCCCGCGGTGTCGGCGAGGCGGCCGGGAACGCGGACGCTTTCGAAACCGCCGCCCGGCGCATTGCAGAGGAAATTCGCGCGGCGCGCCGGCCGGTCCCCGGCTTCGGCCATCCGCTGCACCGGCCCGACGATCCGCGCGCGACACGCCTGCTCGCCCTGGCGCACGACCGCGGAGCGGCCGGCGACCACACCCGCTTTCTGGAGGTTCTGGCGCCGGTCGTGAACGAGGTCTGGCAGCGCAATCTGCCGGTCAACATCAACGGCGCCATCGCTTCCATCATGCTGGATCTGGATTTTCCGATGGAGGCCCTGCGCGGCGTGCCGATCCTGGCGCGGACCGCCGGCCTGCTCGGCCATCTGTACGAGGAGAGCCAGCGGCCGATGGGCTTCCTGCTCGCCCACCACGCCGAGGCGGCGGTCAAGTACGACGGCGAACCGCCGCCGTCCGGGCAGCAGTGACCGGCCCGTGACGGGATATCTGCACAACCCCGCGGTCGAAACCCGGGATCCGGCGGAACAGGCGCTGCGCGACGCCGCCCGCTATCCCGAGCAAATCGCCTATCTGTTGGCGAAATCGGATTTTTACCGGGCTAAACTGGCCGACGCCGGCATTTCCACCGTCGCGGACGCCGGCGGCCTCGACAATATCGCCAACCTGCCGTTCACGGAAAAGGACGAGCTGCGCAAGAGCCAGGCGGACCATCCGCCGCTCGGCAGCCATGTCGCCGCGTCGTGGGACGAGATCGTCCGGGTCTATTCCACCAGCGGCACCAGCGGCGACCCCTGTTACATCGCGATCACGCCGGCCGATCTCGACGTCTGGACCGAAATCTCGGCGCGCAGCTACGCCGCCTGCGGCATCCACCGCGGCCGGCGCGTGGTGCACAATTACGGCGCCGGCCCCTTCGTCGCCGCGGCGGCGACGGACATGCTGACCCGCAACCGCATCGCCCACATCCCGGTCGGCACGGGCAATACCGAACGCTACGTCGCCGGCATCCGCAAAATGGGTGCAACGGCGATCATGGCAACGCCGTCCTTCGCCCTGTACCTGATCGACTGGCTGGAAGAACGCGGCATCGCGCCCCGGTCGCTGGGCATCGCGCGCATGGCGGTCGCCGGCGAGCCCGGCGGCGGCGATCCGGTCATCCGCAATCGGATCGAAACGGCGTTCGGCTGCACGGCCAGCGAGGCCATGGGCATCGGCGACGTCTCGATCACCCTGTGGGGCGAGTGCGAAGACCAGGGCGGCATGCATTTCAGCGGCCGGGACTTCGTCCATGTCGAGCTGATCGACCCGGAAAGCGGCGCGGCGCTGCCGTTCGAGGACGGCGCGGAGGGCGAACTGGTCTACACGGCGCTGCGGCGCGAGGCGATGCCGCTGCTGCGTTTCCGCAGCCGCGACCATGTCGTTGTCAACGCCCGGCCCTGCGCCTGCGGCCGGACGAGCGTGCGCGTGCGCTGCATCGGGCGAACCGACGACATGCTGATCGTGCGCGGCGTCAACTTGTTCCCGTCGGCGCTGCGGGCGGTCGTGAACCGGTTCGCGCCCCATGTCGGCGAGGTCGTGATGATCCGCCCGAAACGGCGCGGCGTGATGCAGGAGCCGCCCCTGCCGGTGTCCGTCGAGCTGGCGGCCGGCGCCGACCCGCCGCCGGACCTCGCCGAACGCATCCGGGCGGCGATCCGCAGCGAACTGATCGTCGCCACCGAGATCGAGCTGGTGCCGCACCAATCGCTGCCGCGCAGCGAATACAAGAGCCGGCTCGTCGATTTCGGCGCGGCCGGATAGTATTTTGTCGGATTTTCCAGGAGGCTGAGTCCGTGAGCGCACCCGTCACCCTGCCGGACCACCGGACCGGCACCGTCGAGTCCGGCGACGTCACGATCTTCTACCGGCACTTCGGCGCCTCCCGTTCCGATTCCCCCCGTTCCGATTCGGGGGCCGGCACGCCGATGATCGTATTGCACGGTCAATCCTATTTTTCCTACGACTGGATCGGAATCGCCGACGAACTGGCGCGCGATCCGGAGGGCGGGCCGGATGGCGGCCGCGAGATCGTCGCCATGGACATGCGCGGCTTCGGCAGCTCCGGCTGGAGCCCGGGCCAGGCCTACAAGGTGCAGGATTTCGCCGCCGACGTTCTGGCGGTCGCCGACAGCCGGGGCTGGGACCGCTTCATCCTCGCCGGACATTCGATGGGCGGGCGCAACGCCACCTATACCGCGGCGGCCCACCCGGAACGGGTCGAGAAATTGATTTTGATTGATTATTCACCAACCAACGCCAAGGCGGGGTCGATGCGGGTGATGAACCAGTCGGTCGACATGCCAGAATCGTTTTCGGGGCTGGACGAGGCGCTGCGTTACTTCGGCCTGGATCCGGCAAAGGTCGACGCCGCGAAGCGGGCCCGTTTCGAGGCCTATCTCGGCACCTTCGACGGCAACTATACCGTGTCGCGCGACCCCTATTTCAGGGAAGTTTTCCGAAAAACCCGCGACGAGGGCGTCAAGCCGGACCATGGCGCCGATTTGTGGGCCTGCCTGGGCCGGGTGGCCTGCCCGATTCTCGTGCTGCGCGGCCGGCAGTCCGACATGTTCGCGCCGGAAACGGCGGAAAAGGTCAGGGCCGCGAACGCCAACGTCACGCTGGTCGAGGTCGAGGGCGGCCACAACATCCCCGGCGACAACCCGGCCGGCCTGATCGCCGCGCTGCGCCCGTTCCTGGCGGATCGGTCCGCGGGCGCCTGAACCGTCTCCGGCGCCTGAATCCGGCTTCCGGAAGTGCATAACTGTATTGTATACACCATGCCGGATTCAAAAGAGCGCGATCAAGCCACATGGTATGCTGTATACATATCCTGATCCAAGGGTATTTCCCGGCGTATACAGCCCGGCGGGGGCGGCCGCGGCGGCCTCAAGACCAGACTTCGTCCGCCACCCTGACGATGGTCTCGAGTTTCGCCCGCTCGTCCGCCGCGCCGACCGGGTTGCCGGCAACCGTCGAGGCGAAGCCGCATTGCGGGCTGAGCGACAGGCGTTCGCGGTCGATATACCGCGCGGCCTCGTCGATCCGGCGTTTCAGGTCTTCCGCCGCCTCGAGATCCGGGATTTTGGAGCTGACGATGCCCAGCACCACGCTCTTGTCGTCCGGAACGTGGCGCAGCGGCTCGAAACCGCCGGCCCGCACGGTGTCGTATTCCAGCATGAAGGCATCGACGTCAACATTTTGGAACACTCGCTCAGAAATCCGGTCGTAACCGCCTTCCGACAGCCATTTTCCGCGGAAATTGCCGCGGCACATATGCATGCCGGCAACCACCTCGCCGCGCCCGCGCACGGCGGCGTTCATCGCCTCGATATACAGGTCGAGCAGCCGGTCCGGATCGCCGCCCAGCGCGCGCACCCGGTCGCACACCGCCGGGCTGCCGAGCATGATGAGCGGCACCTCGTCGAGCTGGACATAGCGGCAGCCCAGGGCGGCCAGATCGGCGGTTTCCTGCCGGAAAATCGCGCACAGATCGTCGAAAAAGGCCTCGTCCGTGGCGTAGCCGGAGCCCGCGATCGTGTCCGACATCCGCCAGAAATGCAGCGTCGAGGGCGACGGCATGGTGATCTTGGGTTCGGCGGTGTCGACCGCCGTCTTGAGGAAAGCGAACTCGTCCGTCGAGATCGGCGCCACCTTGTTCAACGGGCCGACGCAGTCGGCGGAGATAAACGTCTGCTCTTCGCCGGTCTCGTCGTGGAAGGTGAACAGCGACGGCGCCACATCGAAGCCGTCGATGGCGTCGACCCAGTGGCCCCAGTAGGATTTCCGGCGGAATTCGCCGTCGGTCGCCATCTTGAGGCCGAGGCCCTCCTGCATCGCCACGACATCGCGGATCGCCGCCCGCTTGGCGGCCTCGAAGGCGCCGTCGCCGATTTCGCCGGCGCTGTGGGCCTTGAACGCGTCCTTGAGCGCCTGCGGACGCAGCAGACTGCCGATATGTTCGGCGCGGAACGGCGGATTTCGCTTCGCTTTCATCGGGGCGGTCATGGGTGCGGTCTCTTCGCGATTGTTATTGAATGATCATTCTTTCATATCGGAGGCTGCCGGAGAAACGCAACAGGCGCGCCGGTCAGCCGCCAACCCAGGCGATGCGCAGCAGGTTGGTGGCGCCGGGGGTGCCGAACGGCATGCCGGCGGTGATGACGATGGGCTGTCCCGGGCCGGCGAAACCGTGGGTCTTCGCCATGTCGACAGCGTAATCGACCATTTCCTCGACGCTGCTGGCGTCGTGGGAGAAGAAGCAGGACACGCCCCAGACGAGGACCAGCTTGCGCGCGGTCCGGTCGCTGCCGGTCAGGCACAGGATCGGCGCCGCCGGCCGCGCCCGCGAGGCACGCAGCGCCGTCGAGCCCGACATGGTGTAGGTCACGATCGCCGCGGCGCCCACCGTATCGGCGACCTGCCGGGCGGCCGTCGTGATGGCGTCCGACGCGGTCGGGTCCGGCGCGGCCTCGCCCGCGTCGATGAAGCGGCGCCAGGCCGGGTCCGCCTCGGTCCGTCGGACGATCCGGCTCATCACGTCGACCGAGCGGACGGCGTGGCGGCCGACCGCCGTTTCCGCCGAGAGCATCACCGCATCCGCCCCCTCATAGACCGCATTCGCGACATCGGTGGCCTCGGCGCGGGTCGGCGTCGGCGCGGCGACCATCGATTCCAGCATCTGCGTGGCGACGATCACCGGCTTGCCGGCCGCCCGGCAGGTCCGCACGATGCGTTTTTGAACGCTCGGCACCTCTTCCGGCGGCAACTCCACGCCGAGGTCGCCGCGCGCCACCATGACGGCGTCGGCCAGGTCGACGATCTGGGCCAGATTGTCGAGCGCCGCCGGTTTCTCGATCTTGGCCAGCACGCTCGCCCGGTTGCCGGCGAGCGTGCGCAGCTCGGCGACGTCGTCCGGCCGCTGGACGAAGGAGAGCGCGATCCAGTCCACCCCCTGGTCGAGCGCGAAGGACAGGTCCGTGCGGTCCTTTTCCGTCATTGCCGAGAGCGGCAGCACCGCGCCCGGCAGGTTGACGCCCTTGCGGTCGCCGAGCGGCCCGCCGGCCAGCACCGTGGCCGCGATATGGCTGTTCGAGCAGTCGGCGATCTCGAGCCGCAGCCGCCCGTCGTCGACCAGCATCTGCTGGCCGGGCGCCACGGCGCGGTAGACTTCCGGATGGGGCAGGCAGACCCGGCCGGCGGCGCCCGGCGCCGGGTCGCGGTCGAACCGGAAGACCGCGCCCTCGACCAGATCGACCGGGCCGGCGGCGAATTCGCCGATGCGGATTTTCGGCCCCTGCAGGTCGGCCATGATGCCGATCGGCCGCCGCGCTTCCCGCTCGACGGCCCGGACCGCGCGAATGCGCGCCCGGTGGTCCTCGCGCGCACCGTGGCTGAAATTGATCCGGAACACCGCGGCGCCGGCGTCGTACAGCGCGCGCACGGTCTCCGGGTCGCTGCTCGCCGGGCCCAGCGTCGCGACGATCTTGGCGTTGGCGCGTAGTTTCGGCATGGCGTCCCGCGCTCCCGGCCTTTCGCTCCGGCCATCGGGCCGGCCCCTGCGCCGACTATGCGGCCGGCGGCCGGTCAGGCGATCAGAATCGCCCGGAAATCGTTGACATTGGTGTGCGTCGGCCCCGTGACGACGAGGTCATCCAGGGCGTCGAAGAAGCTCCAAGCATCGTTGTCGGCCAGAAAGGCGGCCGGACGCAAGCCCCGTCGCCGCGCCCGCTCCGGCGTGTCCGGGCCGATCAGCGCGCCGGCATTGTCCCCGCTGCCGTCGGCGCCGTCGGTATCGGCCGCCAGCGCCCACACGCCCGGCATACCGTCGAGCGCCGCGGCAAGACCGAGAAGATATTCCGTGTTCGGCCCGCCCCTGCGCGTTTCGGGGCCCTGGCCGGTGAGCGTGACGGTCGTTTCGCCGCCCGAAAGCAGCAGCAACGGCTTAACGTCCTGCCGTTGGGCGGCGCGCTGCCGCGCCAGCGCAGCATGGTCCCGGCCCAGGTTGTGGGCCTCGCCGGTCAGGCCGTCGCCCAGCATCTCGACGGCGACGCCTTCGGCCGCCGCCAGCCGGGCGGCGGCGGCGAGCGACTGCGCCGGCGTTGCGATCAGCCGGTATTGAGCCCCGGCAAGCCGCGGATCGTCCGGCTTCAGGGTTTCGTTCGCGGGGTCTTCGAGCACCGCCGCGACGGCGCGGGGCGACGCGATGCCGAACCGCCGGAGGACGCGGCGGGCATCGGCCAGCGTCGTCGGGTCGGCGACCGTCGGGCCGGAGCCGATAGTCGCCGGATCGTCCCCCACCACGTCCGATATCGCCAGGGTCTCCAGCCGGGCCGGCGCGGCGGCGGCGGCGAGCCGCCCGCCCTTGATCGCCGAGAGATGCTTGCGCACCGCGTTGATCTCGTGGATGTCGGCGCCTGCCGCCAGCAGATCGCGGGTGACGGCCTGCTTGTCGGCCAGCGACACGCCGGGCGCCGGCAGGCTGAGCAGGGCCGAGGCGCCGCCGGACAGCAGGAACAGCACCAGGTCGCCCGGCCCGGCCGCGTGCGCCATGTCCAGGATTTCAGACGCGGCGGCGAGGCCGGCCCGGTCCGGCACCGGGTGGGCGGCCTCGGCCACCCGGATCGACCGGCACGGCACGGCATGGCCGTAGCGGGTGACGACCAGGCCTTCGAGGGTGCGGTCCGGCCAGGTGTCCTCGACCGTCCGGGCCATCGCCGCCGCGGCCTTGCCGGCGCCGAGCACGACGGTGCGGCCTTTCGGGCGGGCGCCCGCTTCGGCGGCCAGTCCGGCCAGCGCGGCGGGCAGGCAGCGATCCGGTTTCGCAACCGCGACGGCTTCGTCCAGCAGCCGGCGCAGCAGGGCGGGCGGATCGGCGACCATGCCGCCGCCGGTCAGGCCGGATCGTTCTCCCGCACCCAGTTTTCGGTGTCTTCCAGCGCGGCCTCGAAGCGGTCGGCGAGGTCGTCGATGCCCGCCTCGTCGATCACCAGCGGCGGGCACAGGGCGATCGCGTCGACGATGTTGCGCAGGATCAGCCCGTGCTTCTCGGCATTCTTGCGGAACACGGTGCCGACGACGCCCGGTTTGGCGAACCCCTTGTGCGCCGCCTTGTCCCGGACCAGCTCGATGCCGGCGATCAGGCCGACGCCGCGGACCTCGCCGACCAGGTCGCTGCTTTCATACTGGCGCAGGCGGGCCTGGAAACCGTCCTGCACGCTGCGGACATGGGCGCCGATATCGGTCTCGCGGTAGATTTTCTGGGCCTCGATGGCGACCGACGCGGCGACCGGATGGCCCGAATAGGTGTAGCCGTGGCCGAAGGTGCCGATGCGCGCGCTCGCCTCGACCATGGCGGCCCAGATCTTCTCGTTCACCAGCAGGGCCGAAATCGGCAGGTAGGAGGCCGACAGCGCCTTTGCCATGGAGATCATGTCCGGCTCGATGTCGAAGGTCTGGCAGCCCCAGGGGTTGCCGGTGCGGTGGAAGCCGCAGATCACCTCGTCGGCGACCAGGAGGATGTCGTATTTCCTGAGCACGGCCTGGATTTTCGGGAAATAGCCGCGCGGCGGCAGGACCACGCCGCCGGCGCCCATGATCGGCTCGGCGAACATGCCGCCGATGGTTTCCGGGCCCTCATTCAAAATCAGTTTTTCCAGGTCTTCCGCGCATCTGCCGGCGAACGCGTCCTCGTCCTCACCGTCCCGCGCCTCGAAATAGTGGTGTGGGCAGGTCGTGTGCAGGATCCGGTCGATCGGCAGGTCGAAATCCATATGGTTGGGCGGCAGGCCGGTCAGGCTGGCCGAGGCGATGGTGACGCCGTGATAGGCGCGGCGCCGGGAAATGAGCTTCTTCTTCTCCGGCTTGCCCATCGCGTTCCAGTAGTACCAGATCAGCTTCATCGCCGTGTCGTTGGCTTCCGACCCGGAATTGGAGAACAGGGCCTTGGACATCGGCACCGGCGCCATCTCCAGCAGGATCTCCGCCAGCTCGACGCCGGGCATGTGCGACTTGTGGGTGAACTGGTGATAGAAGGGCAGGGTCCGCAGGGCCTGCGCCGCCGCGTCCACGAGACGGCTGTTGTCGAAGCCGAGCGCGGCGCACCACAGGCCGGCCATCCCCTCGATATACTGCTTGCCGTCGTCGTCCCAGACATGGATGCCCTCGCCGCGCCGGATCATCAGCGGGCCTTCTTCCCGGTGCAGCTCCAGGTTGGTGTAGGGGTGGACGACGGCGGCGATATCGCGCGCCGCCGGCGAGTTCGCGGCATGGCGGTCGGGTGCGGACATGAAGGTCTCCAGGCTGGAACGGCGGAATCGCGGCAATATAGACACGGACGGACGGCGCGCCAGTGACACGGACGCCACGCCCTTGCAAACCGCGGCCGGGCGCGCCTAATCAGTCCAATGCCCGATGACGATTCCACAGGCGGCAGGGGGCGCTGGCGCCACCCGAACGCGCTGGCCGGCCGGCCCGGCGCCTTCTGGATCGGGCCGCTGGCGGCGGCCAACCTGGCGCTGCTGGTCGCGGCCTGGTTCCTGCCGATCATGACGCTGACCCGCTTCTGGTTCTGGAGCGACCGGGTTTCGCTCTGGGAAACCGCCGGCGGCCTGCTGGAGCAGGGCGAGATCCTGCTGTTCCTGATCGTCGCGGGCTTCTCGATGGTCTTTCCGGCCGCCAAGCTGCTCGCCGCCGGCTGGGTCTGGGCCCGGGTCGACGCGGCCAGCGGCGGCGGTCACCGGGCGGTACGCCTGATGGAAGCGCTCGGCCGCTGGTCGATGATCGACGTCTTCGTGGTCGCGCTGATCGTCGTCGCGGTGAAGGTCTCGCTGGTCGCCGATGTCGGCGTGCACAGCGGCATCTACGTCTTCGCCGCCGCGGCCGCCGGGTCGATCGCCCTGATGGCCTGGATCGGCCGGGCGCTCAGGCGCGCCGCGGCAGGCGCCTGACGCGACGTCCCCGGACCGGCGCTACGGCCGCTGTTCCCGGCCCGGCGCGCCGGAGAGCATGCCCTCGACATGGGCGACGCGCTCCTTGATGGTGCTGAGTTCCTTCTGCATGTCGTGGAAGCGGTCCTGCCAATCCTTCTGCATGCCGTTGAAGCGGTCCTGCCAGCGGGAATCGAC